>JANWVJ010000054.1 GCA_025056895.1 Thermoflexales bacterium | reverse complement strand
AGGTCCTCGGCGTCTTCGACGTTCCCTACGCGATAGTACACATAGCGATAAATAACGCCGACGTAGCGCTCGTACAAAACGCCGAACGCCTCTGGATTGTACTTTGTCTGCTGCGCCAGTGACAGATCATCGTCGGTCATCGCCGGCTGGGATGCGCCGACGCACAGTTCTGCTGTCGGTTGTTCGACCTGCTGATCTTCCTGACCCATTGCTAAAACACAGTTGGTGCTCTCCAGATACGCGATACAACTCCGTCAACAGGACGTTTTGCTTTGAAGTGACGCGCGCTTTCGGTTGGAAGAACGCTTCTGAATTGCGCAACGATTATAATGACGTGCGATGAGCGGATCGCCCGCCGAATCTTCTCTCTCCGCTGCCAGTGGGTGCGCTGCCGGACGACTGCCCCCCTTAATCTCGGTTGTTATTCCTACCTGGAATGGTGCCCATCATCTGCCCACGTGCCTGCAAGCGTTGCGCCGGCAAACGCTGCCGGCCCATGAAATTATCCTGGTGGATAACGCCTCGACCGATAACACGCGTGAGATGGTGGCGCATGACTTTCCAGAGGTGCGCATCATCCCTCTGCCACACAACAAGCGTTTTGCCGGCGCGTGCAATGTGGGCATTCGCGCAGCGAACGGCGAATTGATTGCCTTGCTGAACAACGATACCGAAGCCGATCCCCACTGGCTGGAGAATGTAGCTGCTACCTTTGAGCGACATCCAGAGGCCGGCTTTGTTGCCAGCAAGCTCCGTCTGTTCGACCGGCGCGACCGATTACACTCGGCCGGCGATTTCTACAGTCGGCGCGGTGTGCCGGGCAATCGTGGCGTTTGGCAGATCGATGACGGACGATACGACACCGAGTATGTGTTCGGCGCGTGTGGCGCAGCGTCAGTGTATCGGCGCTCGATGCTCGATCAAATCGGTCTTCTGGATGAGAGCTTTGAGTTCTCATGTGAAGACGTGGACTTGTCTTGGCGCGCTCAACTGGCCGGCTACAAATGCGCTTTTGCGTATAACGCTGTGGTCTATCACAAAGTCAGTGCTACCGGTGGCGGCGTGTTGAATAGCTATTACGATGGGCGTAACTTTATCTGGCTGTTGGCCAAGGATGTGCCCGGCGACATTCTGCGCCTCTATTTCCGCCAAATCCTCGCCGAGCACGTGCGGATTACCTGG
Source organism: Thermoflexales bacterium (assembly GCA_025056895.1). Taxonomy (GTDB): domain Bacteria; phylum Chloroflexota; class Anaerolineae; order J036; family Brachytrichaceae; genus Roseilinea. The sequence continues at coordinate 16,859 of JANWVJ010000054.1, read as the reverse complement.
GCTGCCGTGCGCGCCTGGCGCGGACAGGCGGCCCGTAATCGTTTAAAGGGCCAACTGGCCGGCCTGTTGGGTATCCCGCGCATGGTGCTGCGCCGGCGCGCCGTACAACGCACACGTACCATCAGCCGAGCCGATCTGATTGCTCTGCTCGATCCCTAAATCGTGCTATCAGCCCTGACCTATAATCTCCCTCATGCGCGGCGCAAGCCTGTTGATTCGCATTGGCCTGAGTGTGATGGCCGTCTTGGCTTTCACCATGGCGCAGCCCATTGTGCATGCCGCGCGCCCGGGGCCTCAAAGCCGGCCGCACCTGCTCAAGTTTCCCTTTAAGAAACCGCGTCAGATTCAAAACGCCCGCGTCGTGCTGACCGACATGCCGAACAGCATCATTCCCGGCTACAGTAATTCTTGGGCCTGCCCGTGCGATACAGACGGTTGCTGGCCTGGTTGCTTCACCGTGGCCTCGGCCTCTGTGTTGCAGTATTGGGCGCAGAAAGGGTATCCTGACCTGTGGAACGGCGACGAGAACGGCATGTTGCAGCGTCTGCGCGACTACTTTCCCGCTCCGTTGTGCATGAGCAATGGCAACGACAACGGCAAACCGGGTGACACCGGCTACGATGCCTGGGATGTTGCGGTGGGCCTACGGCGCTTCACCGCCGATCGCAATTATCTATTCACCATTACCCCAATCGCCGAACCTTCGTTCGAGCAAATTGTTGAAGAGATCGATGCCGGCCGGCCGCTGATCGCTGCATTCACCGAGTCGCCCTGGGGCAGCCACGCCGGCACAATCATCGGCTACGACACCACCGCCGGCCGGCAGATCATCATTGTGCGCCCCCACCTGTGGCAGAAAGCCGACACCGAATTTGAATGGGGCGTCGGCTATCGCGGCTTTTCCCTCATTTCGGTTGTGCCGGGTGGTCAGGTCAGCTCGGCCAACGAGTCGGCGCTTGCCCCCCAGATCACTTTTCAAGTTGTGATCAATGATGGCGATCCCCGCTTTACGACCGAGGGTGCTTGGCAGGAGCGGCCTGATATCGGGCACGGCGGACAGGTACGCACAACGCTTACCACCGACCCAACCAATCTCGGCCCCCAAGACGACACCGCCTGGGCGCGTTGGAATCCCGATTTGCCGTTCGACGGTATGTGGGAGGTGATGGCCTGGATGCCGCCGGCGTCACAAGACGAAACGGAATCCGCCTATGTCGCTACTTATCGCATCGTTCATGCCGAGGGCATGAATCTGGTGCGACGATCACAAAAGAATGCCATCGAGGGGTGGATGCCGCTAGGAACGTTTCCCTTTAAGCGCGGGGTAGGCGGCAGTGTGTATCTGGGCAACCTAACCGGCGATGACCGGCCGCGCCTGTTGTGGGCCGACGCCGTGCGTTTTGTATGGCGCGCGCCGATCATCGTGCGTGCCGAAGAAGAGGATGCGCCGCTCTTTCTGGTTCAAGACGGGCAACGCCGGCGCATCCCCGACGCCGACACTTTCACTGCTCTGCGCTTAAGCCGCAGCCATATTCGCAAATTGCCGGAGCTGCCGTTGTCCCAGTACCCCGAAGGTGAACCGCTGCCGAGCATCTTCGGCAACTGGGTGGGTCAGTATTTCAATAACGCGGCGCTGGCTCCTCCTGTGTCTATGTTGCGTCTAGACCCCTCGATCAACTTCCGCTGGAACGGCGCTGCGCCGGCAGCCAACATGAGCGCGCTGGGCTTCTCGGCACGCTGGACCCGCGTGATTGCACTGTCTGAGGGCGTTTATCCGTTTATCATCGACGCAATCGGTGGGGTGCGATTATGGGTCAACGGACGACTAGAGATCGACGCCTGGGACTCACCCAACATTTTGGTGCGCCATCAGCGTGAACTGGCCATGCCGACCGGTCTGCATCGCATTGAAATCGAGTATGTCAACCGTGAAGGCTGGGCACGCATCACGTTGGGCAATTTGCCCCCAAACGTGCCGATTGTGGACGACACGCCTGAAGTGGAATGGACATCTGCCCTGACCGCGACCTTGCGCTGGCGGGACGGCGGAGATGCCGACTCAAGCGGCAAGCCTCGTCGCTTCTTCGCTTCAATCTGGCGCGAAGACCCACAAGGCCGCGTCGAATGGAATGTCAGCAGCGGATGGATCAGCGCCACCGAGTGGATTCCACACCTGCCCGGCGACGGTCGTTATCTGTGGCGTGTGAGCGCCAGCGATGGCACGGCAACCAGCGACTGGTCCCCCGCTCGCACGATTTTCGTGGATGCTACTCCCCCTTGGGCGCAGATGATGTCTGCTGAACGGCGCGCCGACGTACAAACGACAACGCCGGCTCAGATCGACGTCGATTCAACCGCCATTACCACAACCGACGAAGTCACTGCTCCAGTGGATAGCTCGGCCACACCTCCATCTACCCCTCCGGCAGATGTCTCAACAGCAGACACCTTCGATCAATCCGATGCTGCACAACCGCCGCTGACGGGCGCACTCGCCGGCCTGCGCTTAACCTGGTGGGCGACAGACACCTTCAGCGGCATCGCCTACTTTGACGTGCAGGCCCGTGAGTTGATTCGCGCCTCTACGATCTACTCTGAAGTTGTCTCACACCGTGAGGTCACTCGCATTGGCTATGAGCTGATTGTGTCCGGCTCAGTCGAGATCACCCAGCCGATTGTGATCACCGATCTCATTCCTTACACGTTAACCGTGCCGATCGCTGTGTACACGCCGCTGACTCAGAGCCAGTGGGTCACCATTGCGACAGGGATTGTCAATACCGAGACGATCTTCCTGGGCACGCCGGGCAGCACCTACGAGTTCCGCGTGCGTGCCGTGGATCGCATGGGGAATGTGCAGGCGTGGCGTGACGGCTATTCTGTTCAAGGTCAGATTGACCCACGCGCGCCGTTGTTCACTGCTTATATCCCGATCTTGACGCGCGAGGGTAACCCGTAAATGCCCCGTGCCGATGCGCCAGCAAAACCGATTGCGAGACGTTTGAAACAGGTGCTCGTATCGGTACTGAAGAGATGAAACAATGGACGATCAAACCTACACGCCACCGCCCCAAGTGGCCAATACATCTCCTACTCATTCGCCTACGTCGTTAACAACCCCAGATTACGGTTCGTCGGCACCGCCTTACGTCGCTCCACCCCAAACCAATGCTTGGGCGATTGTCAGCCTGGTGTCCAGTCTGTTGGGCTGGCTCGGGCTGTTTGGGCTAGGCGGCATTGTAGGAGTGGTGGCCGGCGTTGTGGCGCGCAACGAAATCAAGCAGAATCCGACCACTCAAACCGGAGACGGCCTGGCGCTGGCCGGCATCATTCTAGGCGCAGCCAATATTGTTGTGAGCTGTATCGGCCTGTTGTGTGTATTGGCAATCTTCGCCGGCACGTTGAGCATTCCCTTCTGGTGGATGAACGGACGCTGAATAGATAAAGGGGCGTCTCCGCGCGGATTTGAGACGCCCTCGGTCCGCAGGTTTTTACGAGCTATTGCGCTGCAATCTGATCCAGCGCCGCCGCGAAGATGTGCAGCGCCTGATCGATTTGCTCCTCTGTCACGATCAAAGGGGGAATCCAGCGGATCACGTTGCCATATGTGCCGCAGGTGAGCAATAGCAGATTCTGGTCAGCGCACCGGCTCACCAAGCGGTCGGTCAGAGCCTTGTCTGGCGCGCCTTGTGAATCGATCAACTCAACCCCAACCATGCAACCGAGGCCGCGCACATCGCCCAACGCCGGAAAGTGGGTTTGCAATTCACGCAGGCCGCGTAGCAACTGCTCACCCCGTGCGGCGCTGTTTTCGATCAGCCGCTCTTCGCGCAATACACGGATGGTCTCGACGGCGGCCGCCGCCGAGATGACATTTGGGGCATACGTTCCGCCGTGCGCGCCGGCCGGCCACTTGGCCATCAGGTTGCGTCGCGCTGCGACACCACTTAGCGGCATACCGGAAGCGATTCCCTTTGCCATGACCAGGATATCCGGCACAACACCAAAGTGCTCCAGGGCGAAAAACTTGCCGGTACGCCCGAAGCCGGTTTGAATCTCATCGAACACCAGCAAGATGCCGTGCTCGTCGCACACGCGCCGCAGGGTTTGGATGAAGTGGCGCGGCGGCACAACGTAGCCCCCTTCACCGAGCACCGGCTCGATCACCATAGCAGCCGTTTCCTGGGGTGCAGTTTGAGTTTTGAGCACGTAGTGCAGTTGATCGATCGCGTAGCCACAACAGCCTTCGCCATCCGGCTGACCGGCGCTCAAGCGCGCCCGCTCGGCAGGCGTCATGGCGCGGCGGGCGATCGGACAGTGATAGCAGTATGGGTACGGTGCCACGAACACACCGGCCGGCAACGGCTGATACCTGAAACGATAGGTGTTTTTGCTGGTCGTCATCGCCATGGCCAGGTGGGTACGGCCGTGAAAGGAGCCTTCGAACACGATGACATTCGTTCGACCGGTGGCCTGGCGGGCCAGCTTAACCGCCGCTTCGATAGCTTCGGCCCCGCTGTTAGCGAAGAAATATGTATCCAGCTCAGGCGGCACAATCCGGCGCAACTCATCGGTCAAATCCAACACCGCTTGTGGCGTCACCACGCCGATCTGGCCGTGGATCAATTTGGCGGCCTGCTCTTGAATGGCCCGCACAATGCGCGGATGGGTGTGGCCGGTGTTGGCAACGGCGATGCCGCAGGTGAAGTCGAGATAGCGCCGACCGTCGCGGTCGATCAGATAGGCGCCTTCTCCGCGTTCGACTGCGATATCGAACGCACGCGCCCAAACCGTGGAAAGATTTTCTTTGGACATAGACGGGTGAGAATCCCGCCTGTCGGATACCTTACAGGCGGGAAGCAACGCAGATCGTCACACAGACGGCCGAGGTCCAGGCGTAGTGTACTGTGCGATGGACGAAGCCGGTCAACTAGTGAAAATGGGCAGGTGACCGAGCGCGATGACGTTCTGCCACTTTGCGCGATCGCCTTCGGTGAGGATGGCCATGTCGGCTATCACGTTCGCGCCGGCCTTTTGCAAAATCAGACGCATGCCCTGGAGCGTGCTGCCGGTGCTGATCACGTCATCAACCACCACGACATTTTTGCCTCGGATGGCTGCGCGATCCTTCTCGTCGAGATAAAGAGTTTGTGGCTTGCCGGTGGTGATGGATAACGTCTCGGCAGACAGCGCTTCGCCCATGTACGGCTTGTACGCCTTGCGCAGCACGACGTAGGGCAAGCCCGAAGCCACAGAGAGCGCATAGACCAGCGGAATGCTTTTGGCTTCGGCGGTCACCAGATACTCTGCTTCGGGTGGGATGCGGCCGGCCAGCGCCCGCGCCGCAGCTTCGGTGAGTTCTGTGTCGCCCAGAATGTTCAACACGGCGATGCGCACGCCCGGCGCCACTTCCATCAGGCGCAGATGCCGCCGCACGCCGGCGATGTCGATTTCGTAGGTGTCCATGTCAGAAGTTAGAAGTCAGTAGCCAGTAGTCGGTAGTCAGTAGTCAGCTTCTGATGACTGACTACTCTCTACTCCACTAGAAAAGCGTGATCTCTCCACTGCGGATCTTAGCCCGCACGTCAGCAATGTTGGCCAGATGCTCGTCGATCACCGCTGTGATGGCAGCGCGTGTTTCCTCGGAAAGCACGCCGGATTGGGTGCGCACCTGTGCATTGCACACCAGCGGCTGATCGATCGGGTGACCGATCTGGGACAAGATTTGCATCGTCACTTCCTTCACATCCGGCACGCGCCGCACGATATCGCGGCATGTGTCCAGCGCCAGCGCGTTGTACACCTTGCCGACGTGGCTGATCGGATTCTTGCCGCACGGCGCTTCAAGTGAGGCCGATCGCATGGGAGTAATCAATCCGCTGGCGCGGTTGCCACGACCCACCTCGCCGTCATCGCCCATCTCGGCTGATGTGCCGGTGACGGTCAGATAATAGTCGCCGCGCTTGGCTTGATCGGCCGTATTGACCATTACCTTTACGTGTCGCTCTGGGATGATCTTTTCGGCAAACACCTGGATCGCTTCTTGTGCGCTGCGCTTGACTTCCTCGTATTCAGTCGGGTCGGCTACTCGGCCGGCGATGAACGGCAGTGCCACGGTCAGCGTAACCTCGTTGCCGATGCGGCAGCCCATCACCTTGACATCCTCACCGATCGGGAATTGATCGCGTAGGGGGCCGGTGATGTAATTGCAGGTTTGATACACAACTTCCTCTAACCCACTGCGCGGCCAATGGCTGGCGCCAAACGAGGTGTCATTTGCCATGACCTGTTCCACTTGGCTGATCAGCTCAGAGGAGCCACGCCCGGCAAAGCAGTCGATCACCATATGCTTGTCCGGGTCGAGATAGCGCATGGTGCGCCGCACATAGTCCTTGGCTGCTTGGATGGCAATCGTGTCCATCGGCACTTTGGTGCCGTTGTATTCCGGCGTCCCCCGTCCGGCAATCTGGACGCGAATCGGCTTGATGACTTCGCCGCCGCCAAAGCGAGGGGATGACTCGCCGGCCACAAGCTGCACTTTATCGAAGTTGTGATGCAAGGGGCCACCCAGATGGGCGATGCACCAATCTGTGTAGGCTTGAGAGATAGCTTCCGCGATGCCATCGCACAAGCTGTCGGGATGGCCGATCCCTTTGCGCTCGACGATCTCAACCGCTTGATCCTCGATGAACGCGCCGGTGGCCTCACTTACAACGATATTTCGCTTGGTCATAGTGTGTCTTCACTCCTAACATGTGAACTGTGATTTGCAGCAGCCAGGATCGTGCCCTGTCGATTGAGCCGCATCGAGCGCAACAAAACGCGCCTCTTCTGGATAGAAGAGGCGCGCTTCAGCGAACCGTTCACCGGAACGTTCCTCTTATCTTCCAGAAAGAACATTCTGCCGGAATTGGCACCAGACACCGGCTGGGCGGTTGGCTCCAACCACCCGCCTGATGCCGGTTGCCGCAGCTTCTTTGGGCCGGTCCCTCTGCTGCTCTGGATAAGAGTGAGTCAGACTATATCACAGGTGCGGAAGCGAGGTGCAGGTCAGTATCCGGCAGTCAGTAGTCAGAGCACACGTATCTGTTGTGTCTGGTTACTGACCGCTGGCCGCTGAGTACTGTCTGCGACAGTGTTATCATCCTGCCGATGGCAACCATTTTTCCTTTCACGGCGATTGTGGGACAGGAGCGCATGAAGCGCGCGCTCATCCTCAACGCGATCTATCCACAGATCGGCGGCGTGCTCATTCGCGGTGAGCGCGGTACGGCTAAGAGCACGGCTGCGCGTGCCCTGGCCGCTATTCTTCCAGAGATCGAAGTGATCGAGGGTGATCCGTTTTCATGCGATCCGAACAACCCCGCCAGCTTCACCGAGGACCTGCGGGCACGCATGGCAGCCGGCGAGCAGTTCAAGATTTTGCGCCGCAAAACAGCTTTTGTGAACCTGCCGGTCAGCGCAACCGAAGATCGAGTGGTCGGCACGCTCGATATCGAGAAAGCTATCCAAAAGGGCGAGCGCCGCTTCGAGCCGGGCGTCCTCGCAGCCGCCAATCGCGGCGTGCTGTATGTGGATGAAGTGAACTTGCTCGACGATCATGTGGTGGACTTGCTGCTAGACGTGGCGGCAATGGGGGTCAATGTAGTCGAGCGCGAAGGGATTAGCTTTTCCCATCCCGCACGCTTTGTGTTGATCGGTTCGATGAACCCAGAGGAGGGAGACTTGCGCCCCCAACTGCTCGATCGGTTTGCCTTGTGCGTGGACATTCAAGGCATTCACGATCCCCGACAACGGATGCAGATTTTGGAACGCAATCTGGCCTTCGAGGCCGATCCGGTTGGCTTTGCCAAAGCATGGGAGCCTTACGAGCAGGCGCTCACCCAGGAAATCGCCGAGGCGCGTGAGCGATTGCCGCGTGTGCGGCACACGCAACGCGATCTGGAGACCATCACTAACTTGGTGGCCAGCTTAGGAGTAGATGGACATCGAGCCGATATTGTCATTCTCAAGGCAGCGCGCGCACAGGCCGCTTTCATGGGTCGCGAGAGCATCAACGATCAGGACATCTTACTGGCTGCCGAATTGGCCCTGCCGCACCGCTTGAAGCGCCAGCCTTTCCAGGACACGGAACAAGCCATGGCCGCGCTGGGCGAGAAGCTCCAGCAAATCGAACAACGCATTGCGCAGGGTGCGCAACAAGACGCTCAAGCGCAACCTGGGCGAGCCGATAGCAGCAGCGCAAAAAAAGCGATCAGGGGCTAAGCGAACAGGCAGACGCCTCGTTTAGCCCCACTCAGCCGGCTATTCAACAAGTTCCCTCTACGCCGCAAAGCGCGCAGGACTTTCATGGTGGACAGGCTGTCGCGATTGGCAACGTATTTCAAACGCGCAAGCTGACCACGCCGCTGGACCGCCTTACGCGCAGCAGCGCTGGCCGGCGCAGCACCAGCCGCACCGAGCGCAAGCGCGGGCGCTATATTACGGCGCGGCCTATTAATGGCCGCCGTGTGGATGACCTGGCTTTCGATGCCACATTGCGCGCAGCAGCCCTGCATCAACGTGAGCGGCATGCCCAAAATCTGAAGAGCAAAGCCCACAATTCGAAATTCATCGTTCGAAGCCAAGACTTCTTCCGCAAAGTGCGCGTGCGGCGCATGGCCAATCTGGTGCTATTCGTGGTTGATGCCTCGTGGAGCATGGCCGTTGCCGAGCGCATGGCTGCCACCAAAGGCGCCATCATGTCGCTGCTGACCGATGCCTATCAGCGACGCGACCGCGTCGGGCTGATCGTGTTTCAGAAAAGCACGGCCACGCTGGTCTTGCCGCCGACCTCTTCGGTAGAACTGGCTAAGAAAGCGCTGGCTAACATTCCGGTGGGTGGCAAGACGCCGCTCGCTGCCGGCCTGTCTCTGGCGTATCATGTCGTCAAGCGTGAAAAGAATTTGCACCCAGAGGTTATGCCGTTGCTCATCATTCTGACCGATGGCGCCGGCAATGTCAGCCTGGGGCATCTGCCGCCACAGGTCGAGGCCTATAAGATCGCCAATCGCATCCGAGATGAGCACATTCGCTCGGTTGTGATCAACATGGAGCATGTGGCGTTCGATCAGGGATTGGCGCGCAAATTGGCTGATAACCTCGACGGCCCCTGTCTATCGTTGCATGATCTGCGCGCTGAAACACTCTACTCGGCGGTCAAGCAGGAGTTATCGGGTTAAACGCATACAAGACGCAAAAAGCAGGGCGCGTGATACGACTGCGACCGCGCCCGATCGGTGAGGTGCACAGTACATGACAGAATCGCAAACAACCATCAAGTTCTACGGTGCAATGTGGTGCGGCGACACACGTCGCGCTCGCAGATGGTTCGATGAGCACCATATCCCTTATGAATGGATTGACGTTGATCAAGACAAAGAGGCCGAGGCGCTGGTCAAGCAGATCAACAACGGCTTTCGCAGCATCCCAACCATCGTGTTTGCAGATGGCTCTCATCTGACCGAACCCAGCACGGCCCAATTGGAGAACCACGCCCGTAAGCTGGGACTGCTGCTGCCGAAGTAGAGCGATGAGTGATTACAACTTCTTTCCGGAGCTGCCTCCAGAAACTCCACCCAAGCCGGCTAGACGCGGCCTGCCCACCGGCTGCTACGTTTTTCTGGGGTTGGGGTTGCTCACTCTGCTGTTTGTGGCTCTGATCATTGCCGCTGCCGTGCGCGAGGCTGCCCTGGCCGGCGAACGCGTCATGAGCGCCGCCAATCCGGTCAACATCGTCAATACGGCCTTGGCTCCAAAGACCCCAACGGTCGTCGTCCGACCGCCGGCTATCAATCAAGTCAAGGCCATTGCCGATCTAACCACCAGTTCAGTGCTGATGTCCACGATCGTCGAGGCCGAACAAGCTCGCGTGGGTAACATCATCTACGAGCGATTGGTGCTTCTGGCCTGCGGACGGGTCAAAGCCGGGGTTGACTTGTCTCAGCTCAAGGAAGAAGATATCCAAACCAGCGCCGACGGACTCACCGTCACCATCCGCCTACCCAAACCGCAAATCTTTGACGCCTATCTCATCGATGATTCGACCCAGCCCTGCACCACGCGGGTGTACGACCGCACCAACTTGATTTTGCTGCCGGCAGCCAAAGACCTGGAAAGCAAGGCTCGCGAACAGGCCGTCAATGCCATCCGCGACACAGCTATTCAGAGCGGCGTGTTGGAAGAAGCCGATCGGAACGCTCGCGCGGTGATTGAGCGCCTGCTGTTGATGTCCGGCTATCAAAAGGTGAGATTTGCCGACGAGGCCGAGTAGCGATCAAAACAGCGCAGCGTCCATGCCGGGCAGCACGACGCGCCACAGCAAGTAGAGATTGAACCCGGCCAGGCCGATCAAAAACGCCGTCCACAGATAACGTCGGACGGGCGGCCACCGCGTAGCAACAGCGCCGGCGGCGAACGTCCATCCCAGCGCCACTGCGGTTGCAAAGGGGATTAGGGCAGGGTAGAGATAACGCCCTTGGTGCTGCACAAACTGAATGTTGTACCAGAGGAAGCCGGCCAAGGTCCCCAAAGCCAACAGCGCGTAGAGACTCAACACATGCCGTTGTGGTGTGGTTAACCTGCCTCGTCCGCCCCGCATGAGCGTCGTCCAAATCCACCATCCCGCGAACAGCAACATCGATAGAGCGGTGAAGACAAGCAGTAACGCATACGTCCAGGTGTTCATCACCACGCTCATCCAGCCGAACTGCCCCCAGAACGATTGAAAGGTGGTCTGCGCCATGCGCGCCAGATAGATGGCCGGCCCGAACTGCTCCAGCCACTCGCGCGTGGTCGGCTGGCCGACCACTACTTCGTTGTGGCGTTGCAAGCCGAGGAAATCCAATCCGCCATACACCTGCAGCGAGCGCAACCACCACGGCAAGCCGATCGCCACTGCAATGACAATCACAATAGCCAGCGACAACGTGATTGTTTTCACCGAGCGCCGGCCCCACGAGGCGCCCAAAATAGCCGCCAGCGCAATCGGCAAGTTGAGATAGGCGGTTGCTTTGGTTACAAAACTCAAACCGACGACGATGCCTAGCCCAACCAGCAGGCGCGGCGAGAGGCCGGCTTCGACCTGCGGCGACGCGGCGTTGACCAGCAGGCAAGTACTCAACAACACCGTCAGCGCAATCAGCGCCTCGGCCAGCGCATCGTTGTTCAGGCCGGCCATCATGTGGATGTGCTGCGGAATCAGCGCCAACACTGCCGCTGCCAAAGGCGCAATCTCGGGCTGATTCGGAAATACGCTGAGCAGCGCGCGATAGGCAAACACAATCGTCCATCCGCTGATGAACAGCGAGAACAACCGCAAAGGCAACAGCGCGCCGTCGAACAGTTTGAAGAGCGGCGCTGCCAAAGCATAGAACAACGGCGGCTGATGATCCTCGTACTGCACGGCGTCTAGAGAGACATCTGGGCGAGTCTTGGGTGGCCGCACCTTTTCCGACAAGAATTGCTGGTCATAGTCTCCCATTTCAATGATCGGAAAGCTGCCGGCCTGGGCAAGCTGGCGGATGTAGTTGTAGTGGGCCGGCTCGTCGGGTGTCTGCCAGGCCGGCACGCGCCACGCATACAGCCCGCCGACCGAGAAATAAACGATCAAGATGACCCACAACGGCCAGTGCGCGCGAAGAAGACGTTTGTGCAGTTGCATGGCTGGCCATTCTAGCCGCCTCTTTCGAAGATAATGTCGGGCGGATGATGCACCATCAACCGCGCACCCGCGCGCTATGGGCAAAGCTGGTGCGCTTTGGTTTCCGGCAGTTGTACACCCGCTTTGCATGGGCCTATGATGCAATCGCCGCCGGCGTGTCGTTCGGCGAGTGGCAGGCATGGGGGCGCTGCGCGATCCCCTTTTTGCGCGGGCGACGCATTCTGGAACTGGCGCACGGGCCGGGTCACCTGCATATTGCGCTGCGCACACACGGGCTAGATGTGGTCAGCATTGACCTATCGGCCCAGATGGGCGCGCTGGCCCGTCGGCGCATTCAGGCATTTCTGCGCCGGCAACCGTCCTCCGCGCTGCACGATGTGCGCCTGGCGCGCGCCGACGCGCGCCGGCTGCCTTTCTCTGATGCAGCGTTTGATTCGATGGTCAGCACTTTCCCCACCGATTTCATCTTCACCGCCGAGGCGCTGGGCGAAGCTAAGCGTGTATTACGGCCAAATGGCGCGCTGGTGATTGTGCCAACGGCGGAATTGCGCACGGGTGGGGCGGTAGAGCGCTTGATCGATGGCCTGTATCATGTGACTGCTCAACGCAGGCAGGTTGATATCTCGCTCATCGAACGCTTTGCTTCTGCCAGCTTCTCACTCCACACAGAGACCGTCGAAACCGATCGCGCGCGCGTGACGGTGTGGGTATGTGAGAGTGTGAAGACAACCTGAATCCAATGAGGCATTGACAGATTGCAGCGCCGGCTCTGCTGAAGCCGGCGCTCTCTCTCAACCTGTTGATCTTCTAGTGGTTCATCAAGGGCGATTTGACAGGTTGATGTGGCGACAATTCGGTTGGTTGTGAGGGCTGGATGCCCGCCTTCGCGGGCGTGACGGCGCAAGGGTTTCAAGCCTCGCCTGCACCGTCATTCCCGCGAAGGCGCGAACACTCCCCCGCAATTCCCGCGAAGCGGGAATGATATGGAATCCAGTTCGCTCACGCAGACAGTCCAAGTCGCAGGCCGTCATGTTGCAAGTGACGAACTACTAGCGTGTGACGGTTAACAGTCGCCCATCGCTGCGGCCAAACACCTCGGGGAAGTATTGCTGATTGGCGAACGTCGGGATTACGTTGAACGCGCCGGCGCTGGTGACGCGCATGGTGTAGCTGTATTCGTAACTACCCTTGCCCAAGTAGTCGGCGAACAGCACCACGCGATCGTCGCGCAACTCGGAGCGCGAGTACCAATACCACCATCGGTACCACAGGCGATCGCCGCCGCGCGAGAGTGTTGGGCCTTGCGCCAACTGGCTGGTCGTCGCCAAACCGGTGTCAATCACCTCCGCGCCGGCCGGCAGCATGTCGGTCAGTTGCACGTAGTACAGATCATTCGGCGCAATGATCGTCAACTCGACCCGAATCACGTCACCCACTTTGGCTGCCGTCACGTCGGGGCATTGTGGGCCATCTGTGCAACTGGCGAGCGTGTAGCGGCGCAGCACCTGAATGCCGCGATCCACCGCCGGCAGCTCCGGCACCGGCAGATACGCCTTCAGGTGCGCTGTGTAGTACAGCCGGCCTGGTCCTTCGCCGCGTCCGATCGTCAGGCGGTTGCCCACATCGCGCAGCAGCGCGGCCAGCGGCACGGTGATGCGCGTCGTGGCGGTGATCGTCGCAGCCGAGGCGCGTCCTTGCGCCACGATCTCATTGTTGAGCTGGGCGGCAAACTCATAATCGCCCTTCAGCTCGCCGGTAGCGCGCATCCAGTCGGTCAATGCGATCAAAGACCAGGCGTTTTCCTGCGTGGAGCGCCACACGCCATCCACACGCGAGGCCATCAACCAGCGCACTACGTTGGGCGCCAGCGCGTTGCGGGGGTCGAACTGCGCCAGCGCGCTCAGCACAATCGCCGTGCTGCGCGTGTCGGTGTTCATGGCCCACCAATCCACAAACTGCTCTTCCCAGTGCGCGCCGGTGGCGCTCTGGATCACTTTGCCGTTGAGATCGGCGAAGATCGTCTTCAGGCGCGCGTCCTGCGCGTTCTGCCGGCCAATCGTCAGCGCCAGCAGCGCCTGTGCGTAGATGCCCAGCTTGTCGCGGTCGGCGTACAACTCGGCCACCCGCGCCGCCTCATATCGTCCACCCTCGCCCAGCACGTAGAGCAGGAAGGCCTGTCGGTTGAACTCGTAGTAGTGCCGCAGCAGCGCCGTCTCGGCCAGATTGGCTTGCAGATAGCTCAAACCGCGCTCGAGGACACCGGCGCGCACATCAAAGCCGGCCTCACGCGCGCGGATCAAACCGAACACCACATACGAGCTGACATAGACGTTGCTGAGTTCGCGTTCCCGCCACGGCCAGCCGCCGTCGCTGTTTTGCAGCGTGTACAGCGTGTCCAGCGCCTCGCGCACCCGTATATCGAGCTTGCCCTTCAGGGCCGCGTTCTCGATGCCCAGCTTGACCAGCGCGCGATAGGTCAGAACGTTCGGCAGGAAACTGGATACGATCACATCTGCGCTGGGATAGTCGTAGTTCTCCAGATAGTCCAGCCCGGCCTGCATGGCTGCCGCCAGCGAGGGGTCGAGTCGCACGGTCAATTCACCCTGTGTCGTGTCGAGCGACGGCGGCAGGGCAATTACTTCAGTGCGACTGCCGGCCTGCGCCAGTTCACCGGCTGTGCCCACTACCTCCGGCGCGCTGTAACGGTTGATCTTCAGCCCGCCGCCGGGGGCCGTGCTCAGGCGAGGCCGGCTCGCGTCGCTGTATTGATCGTTCTGCACGCTGAACACCAGATCCGCCTGCGGCGCGTCGCCGGTCAGCGCCCGCCAGTACACCGTGACCTCACCTTGCGCCGGGATGGTGACCGATTGACCCGCCGGCGTGGTGAGCGAGATGCCGGCTGCTGTCAGCGACACCTCCGCCGTCTGCGGCGTGTCGGTGTTGTTGTTGATCACCGCACCCAGTTCGATCTCGTCGCCAACGGTCAGGAAGCGCGGCGTGACCGGCCGAATCAACAACGGTTTGGTGGCCACCACATCAACCGTGCCCTCGCCCACGCGCGTTTGCATATCCACGCCCACCGCCCGCAGCACCCATGTGGTCAGGTTATCGGGCAGCGTGATGCGCACTGTGGCGCGGCCCGCGCCGTCGGTTGTGACCGCCGGCGCCCAGAAGCCGGTGTCGGCAAAGTTCTGGCGAATGGCCGGCCCGGACGTTTGCTGCACGCTGGACTCATCAGCTTGCGCCGCCATCCTTTCGACCGTCGTCGTCGCCATGGGCGCGGGCGCCGCCGCCGGCATCGCCTCGGCCTGGCCGCCACCGCGATCGCCGCCAATGCCAAATCCCATGCGCAACAACTGGTTGATCTGCTGCTCGGTCAAGCGATTGGCCGACACAATCAAGCCGGACGCCGTCTGCACGCTCAGGCCGCGCGGTCCGTAGAACGCCTCCACAATCGCGTTTGCCTGGCGCGGCATCAGATTCAGAATGCCCTTGTCCACCAGATCGAGCGAGAATTGCCCCGCTACCGGCCGGCCGGCGCTGTCGAGCACCTGCAGGGTGTAGGTCACTTCCTCGCCGGGCTGAACCAGCCGGCGGTCGGGCGTGAGGGTGACGGAGAACGTCTGCTGCGTGGTTTCGACGCCCAGATTGAGATAGCCCACCTTGAAATCGGCGTTCGCATTGCTATTGGCCATGCCCTTGAACAACACGACCGAGACGTACACGTTCGGCGTGTATTGAGCCGGCATGGGCAACTCGTACACCTGGCTGCTGCCTGCTACGCGGATCACTTCATGCTTCAGGATGTGGCCGCGCTCCACCGTAACGAGTGCATAGTGTTCGCCCTCGAACGGCGAGGGAATCAGGATGCGCGCTGTGTCGCCGGGGGCGTAGGTATTGCGATCCGCAATCAGGTTGACGCGGTCGTTGTTCTCGCGCATCCACGACACATACTCGCTGCCCGTGACCCACACAAACCGGCTGGACCGGGCCACGCGGCCGGCCTCATCCACGCCGCGCGCCACGATGCGGTACGCGCCGGCCTCCGGCGCCGTCAGCGTCACCTGGGCCTCGCCGCGCGCGTTCACCACGACCTGCGTGCGGGTAATCAGCGTGTCGATGGTCTCGTAGTTCCACTGCTCGGTTGCTGCGTCGTAGGTGTTCTTCCATTCGCGGCGATATAACAGCACTTCGAACGGTGTATTGGGCAGCGCCGCGCCCTGCCAGTTTACGGCCACAAAATCGGCTGTGATCGGCTCGCTGGCCTGCACGACGTATTGCGACAGCGCAATGCCAAGATAGAAGGTGGCCGGATGCACCACCACACTGCTGCGCCCAGCGATCACCTGATTGTCTGCGCCGGTGACGTTCGCCTCGATGCTGAGCGAGACCGCGCCGCTGATCAGTTGGCCGGCGGCGTCGCGCAGCTCGGCAGTGATGGGCAACGACACAATCAACTCGCCGCGTTCGTTCGTCTCCCCCGCGCCGCTGAACACGGTCGCCGGCGGCGGGCGTCGCTCGCGCCAGTACCAGCACTCGTAGCAGATCCACGGATTGTCGTAATCGCTGAAGGTGTACTGATCGAGCTGAGGCGGGTCGAAGGTGAAGTCAGTGGCAGTCACATTCCACTGCACGGGCCGGCCGCGCAGCGCCCCGCCGGACAGGTACTGCGCTGAAATCGTCGCCGTCAGCGTGGTGTTGCGCGCAATCTCGCCGATGGCCGGCTGTACGGTGACTTCGTACTCCGGTGGGCGATAGTTCGACACCGTGAAGCTGGCGTAACCGATTCGAGCGTCCTCCGCTTCGGCCATGATGCTGTATGGGCCGAGCGGCGCGCCCTCCGCCAGGTTGAGCGTGATGTCAAAGGCGCCGTACTCGTCCAGCCGCTGCACCTGCTCATAGACAGGTTGACCGGTCGAGTCTGTTACGCGCACAAACACCTGCGCGCCGGCCGGCAGAAGGGTATAGGCCACATCGTCCTCGTAGCGCACCACGCCGCGCGCATAGACCTGCTGGCCGGGCCGGTAAATGGCGCGATCGGTGTAGAGGTGCGCGCGCGCCGGCCTGGGGCCGATGCCGGAATATGAAACTGACTGGCCCCACACCACGCCGAAGTCGTAGCTGTTCACACCGCTCGACCAAGCGCTCGAGGCGGCCG
>JANWVJ010000053.1 GCA_025056895.1 Thermoflexales bacterium | reverse complement strand
CTTCGGCATCGTGTTTAATCTGGATTACATCATCAAAGTTGGCGGCGAGCCGAATCAAGAGAATGTCTCTCCATACAGTATTCTCAATCATAAGGGTATCCCTCGCCCCGCCTTCTACGCCATCCAGAACATGCCCCGCCCATAAATGACTCGGCACATTCTCTTACTGGTGGCGCTGGTGTCTCTGGCCGGCTGCACACTATTTGCGTCGCCAATCTCGCTGCCAACTCCGGCGCCGCCTACGCCTACCTCTTACCCTCGCGCGCGCCTTGAATCGCCTGCTTATGGCTTCGAGGCGTACTTGTGGTGGAAACCCGAAATTGCCACCCGCGATCTCGGCCTGATCCGCGAGGCCGGCTTCGGTTGGGTCAAACAGACGTTTGCTTGGCGCGACATCGAGCTGGAGAAGGGCCGCTACGACTGGTCGCGCGCCGATCAAGTCGTTTTTCTCGTCGAACATTTTGGGCTAAAGCTCCTGGCGCGCCTTGATCGCGACCCGCACTGGGACCGCACCTACATCGATGATGGCAGCGGGCGCATTGCCAGCGGGCCCCCCGGCGACTTGCGCAACTTCTTCGATTTCTGTGGTGTGATCGCAGCGCGTTACCGTGGCAGGATCGCTGCCTACCAGGTTTGGAACGAACCAAACTTAGCCCGTGAATGGGGTGGGCGTGCTCCTGATCCGCTAACGTATGTTGAATTGTTGCGTGGTTGTTATATTGCCATCAAGCAAGCCGATCCGGCGGCATTAGTGATCAGCGCCGGATTGGCGCCTACCGGCAATGGGCCGCCAGAAGCGCTGCCCGACGACCAATTTCTGGTGGCGATGTATGAAGCCGGTGCCGCGCCCTACTTTGACCTGTTAGGTGTACACGCCCCTGGCTTTCGTGCACCGCCAGAAGCGGCGCCTGAAGAAGTCGCCCAACGCCCAGAATGGGGCGGTCATCGTTTCTTTGCCTTTCGGCGCGTTGAAGATATGCGCGCCATCATGGAACGCTACGGAGATGCCGACAAGCAAGTGGCTATTTTAGAGTTCGGTTGGACAACTGATCGCGTTAACCCGAACTATGCTTGGTTCGCCATCGACGAGCAGCTCAAGGCAGAATACATGGTGCGCGCCTATGAGTTCGCCCGTGCGCACTGGCGGCCTTGGATTGGGCCGATGATTGCGTTGTCTATTCCGCACTTCGACTGGACGCCTGACAATGAGCAGTATTGGTGGGCGGTGATCGAGCCATCTTATCCCACAACCATCACCCGCCCTGCTTATGAAGCTCTCAAAGCGATGCCCAAGTAGAGGTCAGATTGCACAGAACAGGGAACAGGTGCAGAGAGACGGATCAGACAGCATGAGCTACTGATGACAGCCCAACACCGCTGCCGCGATTTTCTTGCACCCCGTTCTCGCTGCGTGCGAGTACAATCGCCCTGATTCGCACTTATGAGTAGCCAACCTTCAAACACGTCATCGCCAGGATTGGCCTTATTAAACGGGCGCTATCGCTTGCTGGCAGTCGTTGCCGGCGGGGGGATGGCGACCGTTTATAAAGCGCAGGACATTCTGCTTGGCCGGCTGGTTGCCGTCAAAACGTTGCGCGATCGGTTGGCTCAAGACCCGCAGTTCGTGCAGCGATTCCGCGATGAGGCTCAGGCGGCCGCCAACTTGAATCATCCGAATATAGTGACCGTCTTTGATGTGGGTCGTGACATGGCCGACGGCATCGAGCGGCACTACATTGTGATGGAGTATGTCGAAGGCCATGACCTCAAGCACCTGATTCGTGAACGCACGGCCACCCTCCCTGCCGGCCAAGCGTTCGGTATCGAAGAAGCCGTCGATATCGCCCGCCAAATCTGCGAAGGCGTTGGATATGCTCATCGTCGCGGCCTGGTACATTGCGATCTCAAACCGCAGAATGTTCTGATTACCCCAGAGCGACGGGCCAAGGTGACCGATTTTGGCATTGCTCGCGCGTACACGGCCATGATAGCCGAGCGCGCCGATGTGGTGTGGGGCACACCGCAATACTATGCCCCCGAACAAGCGACAGGCGCCCCGCCCACTCCCGCCAGTGATGTGTACAGCATCGGCATCATCCTCTACGAAATGCTCAGCGGTCGCTTGCCCTTCGATGCGCGTGATTCGCAAGAGTTGGCCCGCTTGCACTTGAGTGCCGAGCCGCCGGCCTTGCACTTGTTGAATCCAAATGTCACCTTGCAGCTTGAAGCCATCGTGCGCCGTGCGTTGGCTAAAGACCCTGCCCAACGGTATCGCGATGCCGATCAATTTGCGCGTGTACTCACTGCATATCTGGCCCAGGGTGAAGAACAAACGCTTGGCCAACAAACTCAATTTAACCTGCCGCAGCCTTCATCCCGATCGCAGGCGTCTGCCCCATACATCTCCCGTCCCGGGCCGCCTCGCGACCAGCCGGCTGCATCGGCTTCGCGCAGTCAGCCGCGCATCGCGCAGCCCCCCGGCGCATCCCAGACAGGACGAAGCCGTGGTTACAGCATGACGATTGCTCCAGCCGCCTCTGACTCTCAAGCTGCTTCTGTTCCCGAAGGCCGTTCGGCTTCAGAGGGCGGAACAGATTTGCTGGTATGGTTGCTGGGCGCGCTGGCCGTTTTGTGTGTGGTGGGCCTCATTCCCCTTTATGTGCTCGTGTATCGCGCCTACACAACGCCGGTCAATCGGTCGGCTTCATCTCCTGCTAGCGGCGTCGTGTTCACACCGACGATTATCCTGGCCAATCAATCCATTATTCTGCCTTCGTTTATTGGCCTTTCTCCCGACGAAGCTGCGCGCGGAGTTCGCTTGCTGGGCATGCAGCCACCGCTGGTCGAGTCTCGTCCTGACCCAAACGTGCGAGAGCCACTCGTGTTTGACCAACGTCCGCCGCCCGGTGCACAAGTCACCAGAGATGTCACCATCACATTGATCGTCAGTGCCCCTGCTCAGACCCAAATTGTGCCGGTGGATTTGGTGGGCCGCACACTCGACGATACTCTGAGCCAGACTCTGCGCCAGGTTGGCTGGAACGTCGTCGTTTCAGAGACGATTGCCTTTCAGCCGGCAAATCTGATTGTGCAGTCCGACCCACCGGGCGGCAGCCGGCTTGCCCTCGGCGGCACATTGACCCTGACTGTCAGCACCGGCGGGCGCGTGCCCCTGAACGTCGATCTGTCGCCGATTAAACTGGAGTGGGCGCGTTTCAGTCGTGACCAATACATCCCCGGTCAGACGATTCAATTCAGTGTGAGTTGGCGCGCGACGGCTTCTGTTGCCAGGGGCTATAAAGTCGGCTGGTATCTCGTCTCAAGCGCCGGCGAGATCGTTGCTCAAGGAGAAGACCGCGAGCCGCGTCACAACGGCACACCGGTGCCTACCAACCTGTGGCGCGCCAATACAGTTGTGCTCGACACGTACACTCTGCCGATCCCGGCCGGCCTGTTACCGGGTTCCTATCAAGTCGGCATTTTGCTGTATGACGATCAAGGCCGTTTGCCGGTGCTTGATCCGGGCCAGGCCAGCCTGCGCAGCGGTATCGTGATGCTGTACACCATCCGCGTTGAGTAAATCGCGCTGGGCTGGCGCCGTCTCTCTCCTTTTGATGCTAACAATTTGATGCCAACAAGGCAGCCCTCTAGCCATTGACCAGGCGACCTCAGAACAACCCGACCACCTTGCCGTTCACCAGATCGACATGCTCGTAGGCCGGATGGGCCGGCAAGCCGGGCATGGTGCGCATCTCGCCGCACAGCGGATACAGGAATCCTGCCCCGACTGAAGCGCGGATGTCACGCACGGGCAATATGAAGCCACTCGGTGCGCCGAGCAGCTTTGGATCATGCGACAGACTGAGGTGTGTCTTCGCCATGCAGATCGGTAATCCGCTCAGCCCCAACTGCGTGAACTGCTTGATCCGTTGTTCTGCCTCAGGCGTGTACTCCACGCCGGCTGCGCCGTACATCTCACGGGCGATGAGGTCAATCTTCTCTTGGATCGATTCGTTGCATGTGTAGAGGAAGCGGAACTGGTGCGGCCGCTTGCACGCCGCCACCACCGCTTCGGCCAGTTCGACGCCGCCTGCTCCACCCTGCGCCCATACATCTGACAAGTAGGCGCCCTCTGCGCCGGCTTCAATGGCCTTGTCGCGAATCAGGTCAATCTCAGCCGGTGTATCGGTCGCAAAGTGGTTGATGGCCACCACGACCGGCACGCCGAACGCGCGCGCATTTTGCACCTGCTTGATGAGGTTCGCACACCCGCGTTCGAGCGCCGGCAGGTTTTCACATGTCAATTCCGCCGGCAGCGGTTTGCCGGGCGTCACCTTACCGGCTCCGCCGTGCATCTTCAAGGCGCGCGCCGTCGCCACCAGCACCACACAGTCCGGTTGCAAGCCGCTGACGCGACACTTGATGTCCATGAACTTTTCCATGCCCAAGTCTGCGCCGAACCCGCTCTCTGTGACGACGTAATCGGCTAACTTGAGCGCGATCTGGTCGGCGACGATGGAACTGTTGCCGTGGGCGATGTTGGCGAACGGCCCGGTGTGAACAAACACCGGCGAATGCTCCAGCGTCTGCATCAGGTTGGGCATCAGCGCGTCTTTCAGCAGCACCGTCATCGCGCCGGCCACTTTCAAATCCTCGGCTGTAATCGGCTTGCCGGTTCGGTCCAACGCGACCATCATGCGTCCCAGACGTGCCCGCAGATCATCTAAGCTGGTTGCCAGGGCAAGGATGGCCATCACCTCTGAGGCAACGGTGATATCGAAGCCGCTCTGGCGCGGAATGCCATCCTGTTTGCCGCCCAGCCCGATCACGATTGTGCGCAGGGCGCGATCGTTGATATCCACCACCCGATTGATGAAGATTGAAAACGGATCGATGCCGAGGGCATTGCCGTGAAACAGATGTGCGTCCAGCGCTGCCGCCAGTAAGTTGTGCGCTGCACCAACGGCATGAATGTCACCGGTCAGATGCAGGTTAAAGTCCTCCATCGGCACGACTTGCGCGTAACCGCCTCCGGCTGCGCCGCCTTTGATGCCGAACGTCGGCCCCATACTGGGCTGGCGCAGGCAGGTGAACACCTTGTGTCCGGTGTAGTGCAACGCTTGTGATAAGCCGACGGTGGTTACCGTCTTCCCTTCACCGAGTGGTGTAGGGGTGATGGCCGTGACGACGATGTATTTGCCGTTGGGTCGGTCGGCCAGACGGTTGCGCACCTCCAGCCGCACTTTGGCCTTGTAATTCCCGTACAGTTCGATTTCGTCCTCGCGCAGGCCGGCCAGCGCTGCAACCTCGCGGATCGGCATCAGGTGCGCGGCCTGGGCGATCTCCAGGTCTTTGGGGATGGCAGTGGGATTGACAGGTTGGATTGACATCGTGGTCCTCCAACCCTCATCTTATTACAGAGCGCTAAACACGCCAGGGCGGAATGTGTTCTCGGTTCCACGTGTGCTAGGCGCGCGGCAAGCTGAAGCTGAAGCGCGCGCCGTGTTGCCCATCGCTCTCAACCCAAATGCGTCCGCCGTGGGCTTCGATAATCGCTTTCGAGAGATACAAACCCAGGCCGGCCCCTTGCGTCTTGCGCGTCAGCGCATTGTTGGCGCGAAAGAAGCGCGTGAAGAGGTGCTTCTGATCTTCAGGCGAAATACCCGGCCCTTGATCGCTGACCGAGATGATCACTTCTTTAGGTGTCACCGTGCTGCTGACGCGGATTTCGCCGCCTTCAGGAGAATACTTGATGGCGTTGGAGAGCAAGTTGCTCAACACTTGGGTGATGCGCGCTTCATCGGCGTACACCATTGGTAGATCAGCCGGCACATCCGCGATCAAGGTATGCCGCTTGGTCTGGGATTGAAACTTGCGCACTACGTTGCGCACCAGGTCGTCCAGCTCCATTTCTACCGGCGTCAAGCGGAAATTACCGCTTTGCACGCGTGTCGCGTCGAGCAAGTCGTCAATCAGGCGCGCCAGGCGATCGCTTTCCTCTTCGATCACCTGTAGGCTCTCACGCACGGTCTGTTCATCCCAGCGCGCATCCTGCCGGCGCAAGGTGCTGGCGTACCCTTTGATCAGCGCCACCGGCGTCTTCAGTTCATGCGATACGATTGAGACGAACGTTGATTTCATTTCGTCCGCTTCGCGGAAGCGGGTGATGTCCCGCACGTTGGCGATGATGTTCACCAATCGCCCTTCACGATCGAACAGCGGCGAGAAATTGATCTCTACGCTGACCCGTTTGTTGTCTGCGCGCATCAAATCACCCTCGATAAACAAGGGGTGCGCCGACTCAACCAGCGGCCAGCCGTTGGCTTCCGCTTCGACCAATGTTCTGCCGGCCCGTTGATCGACAATGCGCACAACATCCTCGAAGCGCCGCCCGATGGCAGCCGCCGGCGCGATGCCTGTCATCTTTGACAACGCGCGGTTGAAGCGGCTAATGAGGTGTGCGCCGTCCAAGATGGCGATCCCGTCCCCGCTGAACTCGAGAATGGCGTCTAGACGGCGCTTTTCCTGAGCTACTGCCTGGTACAGCCGCGCATTGTTCACTGCCACGGCTGCTTGATCGGCAAAGCTTTGCAAGATTTGGCGGTCATTGGCAGAGAAGCCGCCGCTGCCGATCCTAAAGATGTAAATCGCGCCCAGAAAATCGTCGCCGGCCTGCAACGGCAACGAGACAACCTGCCAAAATCCGATGCCGAAGCGTTTGGCCAGTGCAATCAGGCTGCCCTCCAACAGCTCTGCT
This sequence comes from Thermoflexales bacterium, assembly GCA_025056895.1. GTDB lineage: Bacteria > Chloroflexota > Anaerolineae > J036 > Brachytrichaceae > Roseilinea. The sequence goes on along the minus strand of JANWVJ010000053.1, from coordinate 11,364 downwards.
GCTTCGTGCACATCTGCTGCTGTGGCCAGCATTGGCTTCAATTCATCGAGAATCGGTTTCGCCACCCCGTAAGCCTGACGAATCTGGTAGCTGCCGTCCGGTTCCACCAGCGCCACGATGCCGGCTTGCCCGTTCAGCATGTCCACCGCCGACTGCAAAATCAACCGCAGCACTTGATCCAGGTCCAACTGCGATGTGATGGCGCGGCTGATTTGGAGTAGGTAATCCCGTTGCCGCACGCGATAATCGGGAAGCATGGCGACATTGTAGTAGATCGCTGCGCCGAGCGTCGAACGGTTTGGCGGTGGAGTGGGTGCGCAACGTCGTCTGAATCACTCGCAGCGCGATAATCGGCTGATCCCCGCCTGAATTGCTAAAATCAGCGTATGGCACATACCTTCCGCACCTTCAGTGGCCCTGCTCTGCACGAGATTGCCATGCCGATTGGCGGTATCGGCACGGGCACAATTTCAATCGGCGGGCGCGGGCAGCTCACCGACTTCGAGATTTACAACCGCCCATGGAAAGGCAACGCGCTGCGTAACACATTTTTTGCCCTGTGGGTCAAACCGCGCGGAAAGCCGGCTGTGACCCGCATCTTAGAGCGCGAGCATTTGCCGCCTTTCACCGACCGCGCCGGCGGCGGGTTCGAGAATGGCCGCGCCGCCGGCGCGCCGCGCATGCGCGAAGCCATCTTTCGCGGCGCGTATCCTTTTGCCAATATCGAGCTGATCGATCCAGAGGTTCCACTTCAAGTTGAGTTGGAGGTATTCAACCCGTTTATCCCGCTCAACGCCGATGATTCCAGCATTCCATGCGCCCTCTTCACTTGGCGTTTTACCAACTCGACTCGCCAGCCTGTTGAAGCGTCTTTGTTGGCCGCCTGGTGCAATCCCGTCAATCGCCTCAAGATCAGGCGGGATGGCTGGGACGCAGAAGTGGATGGCTATGACCCTGGCGGCAGCATGAATGAAGCGCGCCAAACTGATGCCTTGGCCGGCGTTTACATGACCAACCCCAGCATCGATCCTGCCGCTGAGTTCTTCGGCTCCGCCGCGCTGGCATTCGTTGGCCCATCTACCCATGCAACGCACACCGTGCAGACGCACTGGTATCAAGGTGCTTGGTGGGATGGCTTACAGATGCTGTGGAATGATTTCAGTGCCGATGGCCGCATCGAGTCGGTCACCGAGTCGTTCACCGCCGGCGCCGGTCGCTTCTTGGAAAGTTCGTTGTGTGCACCGTTCACTCTCAAACCCGGCGAGTCACGTGGCTTCACGCTGATCTTCACCTGGCATTTCCCCAATCTGCGCAACTACTGGAATCCTAACGAGGGCGAAGGCGTGGCCAATGCCATGCTTCACACATGGAGCGGCGCGCGCTGGCGTGATGCCTGGGATGTAGCTGAGTACGTGGCCGCCAACTTCGAGCGGCTAGATCGCGAAACGCGCTTGTGGCGCGAAGCTCTGTTCACTAGCACCCTGCCGCCGGCCGTGCTCGATGCCGTGTCTAGCCAGTCCAGCATCATGCGCACCACCACCGTGCTGCGACTCGACGATGGACGCATTCACGCCTTTGAGGGGTGTCATGCCGGCGGCGGTTGTTGTCCGATGAACTGTACCCATGTGTGGAATTACGAACAGGCCCTGGCCTTTCTGTTCCCCGCTCTCGAACGCACGATGCGCCTAACCGATTTCACGCACAATACCGACGCCGACGGCAAGATGAGTTTCCGCACGCTGTTGCCCTTGTCGTCCAATCGTTTCTGGGGCTTTGTTGCTGCGGCAGACGGTCAAATGGGCACCGTGATGAAAGCCTATCGCGAGTGGCAGCTCAGCGGCGACGATGACTTTCTGCGCCAGGTCTGGCCGGGCGTCAAGCGCGCTCTGGAATATGCTTGGAGCGAGGCCAATCCCCACGCCTGGGACCGCGACAAGGACGGCGTGATGGAAGGCCGGCAGCACAACACCTACGATATCGAATACTTCGGCCCCAACACAATGACCGGCGCGCTCTATCTCGGCGCGTTGCGCGCTGCTGCTGAAATGGCCGCTTACCTCGGCGAGGCCGATCAAGCCGCCGAGTACCAATCGCTCTACGAGAGCGGCCGCCAGAAAATTGAAAACTGGTTGTGGAACGGCGAATACTACGAGCAAAAAATCGAGGTGTCTCCGCTTCTGCTGGTGCCGGCTGAGTTGCAGTCGCCTCATGACCCGTTCCCCAAGTATCAATACGGCAAGGGCTGTCTGTCCGATCAATTGCTCGGTCAGTGGTTCAGTCACGTGGTTGGCTTAGGCTATGTGCTCGACCCCAAACGAGTGCGCAAGGCCATGCGCAGTGTGTTCAAGTACAACTGGCGCGCCGCCATGCGCAGTGTGCCCAACATGCAGCGTGTGTACGCGTTGAATGACGAGGCCGGCTTGGCGATTTGCACTTGGCCCAAAGGTGGCCGGCCCGAGCTGCCCACCATCTACGGCGATGAAGCGTGGACGGGCATCGAGTACCAAGTTGCCGCCGGCTTGATCTATGAAGGCGAAGTCGAAGCCGGTTTGCGCATTGTGGAAGGGGTGCGCGCGCGCCACGACGGCGTCCGTCGCAACCCGTGGAACGAGTTCGAATGCGGCAATCATTACGCGCGGGCGATGTCGAGCTGGTCGCTCATTCCGGCGCTCAGTGGCTATCGCTACAGCGCGCCGGCGCAGGCGATGTCCTTTGCGCCTCGCATGAATGCCGATAAGTTCTGTTGCGTGTGGACGGCCGGCTCAGGGTGGGGGCAGTTTAAACAGCGCTCCACGTCAGCAGGCGCCAGTGTGGAGTTGAGTGTTCTGTACGGATCGCTTGAATTGCGTACCCTGACGCTGGGCGACCTCAAGCTGGGCAAACGCACCAAACTGCCCGCCGGCGCAAACGTCCAGCGTGTTCAAGGCGGTGTGCAACTCCGTTTCGATCCGCCTCTGGCGCTCAAAGCTGGTGAGAGGCTGACGCTCAAACTATAGCGCCCTAAGCATCTCTCAGCGTGTCTCCATGAGGCGGCGTGCTGGGAGCAGAGGGGTGCGAAGTGTATGGCCGGCGGTTTGCTCGCCGGCCTGTTTGCCCATCGCGTTTAACCACCGGCGCATGAGCTGCGCATAGCTGGACGACCGGGTTGCTTCGCGGGGGCGGCTATTGAAGCGTTCGCAGCACCTTTAAGGCTTCGTCGATATGTTTGGTCGCCTGAAGCTGTGATTCAAAAATATGGCGAATCACGCCGGCTTGGTCGATCACGAAGGTGATCCGCTTGCGCCACAAGCCGAACAAGGAGCTGACCTGGTATAGCTTGCTCACCGACCCATCTGCGTCCGAGAGCAGGATGAAGGGTAGGCGATGATCTGTGGCGAATTGACGGTGTGATTCCACGGAGTCCATACTGACGCCGATTACCTCTGCGCCGGCCTCCTTGAAAACCTCGTATTGGTCGCGGAACGCGCAGGCTTCTGTGGTGCAGCCGGGCGTGTAATCTTTTGGGTAGAAGTACAGCACAACGTTCTTGACGCCGCGATAGTCGCTCAATCGGATGAGCCGACCGGTTGGGTCAGGCAGTGCAAAATCCGGCGCCACTTGTCCAACGCGGGGCGCCTCCGTGTGAGCAGTAGATGCAGTAGGTTGTGTCATGTTGGGTCTTCTCCTCGCGCAGTATCGCTCGTCACGCGCTCAAACTTCAGAAACTGAGATTGGCATAGCTTTCTAAGCGTCTCGCTCGTCTGAGCTGAGATACAGGTAAGAGCAATCTTCATTATCAGCCCACCTGTGCTCGCAGCTCATGTTGTTCTCAGCCGTTGTCGCCAGCCTAAATGCATCACATGAATTTGGGTGACAAGACTATGACACAGCAAGACACAATGGCGGGCAAAATCTGCCTGGTGACCGGCGCGACGGCCGGCATCGGCGAAGTGACGGCGCGCGAACTGGCGCGCTCAGGCGCGACGGTAGTCGGCGTTGGCCGCCAGGCAAACCGTTGTGCCGAGTCGGCGCAGCGCATTCGCCAGGCAACCGGCAATTCGAATGTTGAGTTTCTGGTTGCCGATTTGTCCGTTCAAGAGCACATTCATCGCTTGGCCGATGAGTTCAAGTCCAAGTATGGCCGGCTGGACGTGCTGGTCAACAACGCCGGCGCCTATTTTGCAACCCGTCAGCTCAGCGCCGACGGCATTGAGATGACGATGGCGCTCAATCACCTGAACTACTTCCTGCTGACTCACCTGTTGTTAGATGTACTGAAAGCAGCCGGCAGCGCGCGCGTTGTGAACGTGTCCTCCGACGCCCATCGTATGGCGAAGATGGATTTCGACGACATCGAGGGACAGCGCCGCTACAGCGGCTGGCGTATGTACGGCCAGTCCAAGTTAGCAAACATTCTGTTCACGCGCGAGTTGGCGCGCCGGTTGCAGGGGGCGCCCATCACAGCGAATGCGTTGCATCCCGGCTTTGTCGCTACCCGCTTTGGTCACAACAACGGTGGATTGGCCAGTTTAGCGATGAAGGCGTTGCAAAAAATTGCTGCCCTCACGCCGGAACAAGGTGCACAAACCTCGCTGTATCTGGCGACTTCGCCGGATGTGGCCGGCATGAGTGGATGCTATTTCACGAATTGTCGCCCTGTAGCTCCTTCGGTCACTGCACAAGATGACGAGGCTGCCGCCCGATTGTGGGATTGGAGCCTTGCTAAGACCGGTCTGAAGGATGGCGGGTTTGTTTCGCCTTCCATCGAGTTGCAAAGCGCTTTCTGACCCGCTCAGGCTCTACAATCTGCTTGGTCCGATGGCTGGCCCTCGGCATCGGGACAGCCGGCTTCATTGTAATGATCGTGATGCCCCAGAAGGTGGCCTCGCTCGCCTACATCGTAGGGGCAGGATTGGTCCTGGTGGGTGTGGAAATCGCGCGCCGGCGAGGTCGAGTGCGCCCAGCAAGTTGGGCATTGGTCGGCGTGATGTGGGTGATTGTGAAGCTGTATGTGCTGATAGCGGGTAGTACGCGCACGATAGTTTCTGTTTCGGATATGCACGGCCAGAGGACTTGCTGGGTCTGCCGATTGTTGATTTGATCGCGCCCGGCGATCGCGAGTACGTGGCGCAATACATTCTTTGGCAGGCTGCCGGCCAACCGGCTCCTTCTTTCTGTCAGGCGCGTAGTCTACGCTGCGACGGCTCAGATTTTCCGTTGATTCAGCGGCGCGCTTATAGCCGGCTTCGATCAAACAGCTTGTGCTTGCGTCGGTCTTCCAAGACGCCGCCGAGCGCCAGCAACAGCCAGGCATCGAGCCAACCCAGACCTGCCAAGATCAGAAAGCCAAACGCCGTGGCTGTGTCCGATGGGCAGGCCGGCCCAGGGCAGTTGACTTGTGCGCTCAAGTACGCCCCGAACTGCTGAATGATGAGGAGCACAATCACCACAATCACCGTACCGGAGGCCAGGGTGTTTCCCAACGTGGCGCGTCCTTTTAACCAAAAGGGTAGGCCGGCCAGCGCGCCAAGCGCGCACGGCAGCGCAACTGCCAGGGTGGCCCATGTGAGGATGGCTTGGGGGGTGGGGGAGGTCAACACATTGCCCAACATAGGGTTGTCTGCTGTCTTATGAAGAATCGTTTGAAGCGTCGTCGGTTGACGCAGAGTCATCTTTGCTGCGCTCTATCACTCTGGCGCGGCCCTCAATGATCGTGGGATCGTTGCGTAGGACGCGGGCACGCTCTTGTGCTGCGGCAATGCGCGCGCGGATGATCGAATATAGCCCGATTGCAATCAGCATCACGCCCAGCACAATGAGAATCAGAATCAGGATGCGCATGGCACAGAAAAGTCCCGGTTTTCAGTCGTCTCGCTGAGCAAGATGTTTCAGATGTGCATGCAACACAAAGACGGATGTTCCACAAGCAAGCGGTATAGCTCGGCTTGGCGCTCTTTGGCTTGCAAGTAACGCTCTTGCCGAGCGGGATTCGGTTCGTGGATAGGGCCGAGTTGCGTTGGCACTGCGCCGAGATGTGGCAAGAAGCCGGCCTGGTACAACGCCATCAGCGCCGCGCCGCGCCCGGTGGCTTCTGGTTCGACACATATCTGCACCGCCGCGCCGGTGACATCTGCAATCATCTGCCGCCAACTCGGCGACCCCAACAATGCTCCACCGCTGGCGATCAGTGTTGGGTTGGCTTGCGCTCCTGTGTCGTCTCGGTGTACTACTTCTCTGAGCGCGTCGTAGATGTGTCCTAGACGGTAAGAAATTGCTTCCATACACGCCTGGGCGATGTCGGCCGGCGTGGTATCGAAGCTGAGTCCGTGCAACGTGGCGCGTGCGTCGTCGGCGAAGCCGGGGCTGCGCTCACCGCCGAACATCGGCAATACAGTTAAACCGTGTCCATCTGGCACAGCGCCGGCCAGCGCTGCTTCGAGCGATTCAGCGCTCGGCAGTTTGAAGGTGTCGCGTAACCAGCCAAACACGTTCCCGCCTTCAGTGGTCGCTCCGCCCATCAGTCCATGCACATGATCCAGGTGATAGAACCACAAGGCCGGCGGAATGTAAGACTCGCCCTTTTGCAGCGTGATGCGCAACGCAGCCGTGCTGCCGATGGTAAGCGCGATGCGTGAAGCGTCGATGCAGCCACTGCCGATGTTTGCTGCCGCGCCGTCGCCAAGCGGCGGGAAGCACAGCGCTTCGCGCAAGGCCGGCCAGCGCTCGGCATACGGCCCGATCGGCCCACACAGAGCGGCGTTGTCCGATGCAATTGGGGGAAGTTGCTCGCGCGCTAGACCAAGCCGGTCAAGCCACTTGTCGTCCCAGTCGCCGGTGTGTCGGTTGATCATCCCCGTCCAGGATGCGGTCGAAATGCCGGCCCGTAGTCGGCCAAATAGCCGCAAGCCCAGGTAGTCGGCCAGCGAGACAAACCAGCGTGTGCGGTTGAAGATAGATGGTTGGGTGCGTTGCAGCCAGAGCAGCCGTGCCGGCCAGTAATTGGCGCGAATGCGACAGCCGGTGCGTTGAAGGGTTGCCATCTCGTCCTCTTCGCGACGAAGCATCCGCGCATCATCCGCAGCGCGTGTGTCAGCGTAGGTGAACACAGGCGTGAGCGGCCGGCCGTGCTCGTCCAGGCACAACAGGCTGCACGCATAAGCCGATATTCCGATTGCGACAATGTTCAGCTCAGAGAGTGGCGTTTTGCCCAACACATCATCGATCACTGCTTCGATGCGCGCCAGAGCGGCCTGCGGATTGTCTTCGCTGCGTCCGTCTGGGTCGGTGTGGAACTGGAACGCACGACGAGCGACAGCTTGCTCTTGCAGGCGCGCCTCCCGGTCGTATAACAGGGCGCGTGTTGCAGAGCTACCCAGGTCAAGTACCAGCACCATTGCAGTCTATTTGCCCCGTGCAATTTCGGAGGCCGGCAAGACAGCCTGGATCGACTGGCCGCCGTCAACGGTCAGGGTGACGCCGGTAATGCCGGAGGCTGCCGGCGAGACCAGATACAGGAGCGCCGCAGCAGAGTCTTCGGGGCGCATCGCTCGCCCGATGGGCAGCAGGTTGCCCCAGTGCTCCTCGTAGTGTGGATCTTCGCGTAAGTTGCGCGCGTTGGTGGTGGGGCCGATCGCCAGCGCATTCACGGTAATGCGGTGTGGGCCTAGCTCAATTGCCAGTGTCTTGGTCAAATGATTCAACGCGGCTTTGCTCGCGCCATAGGCAGCCAGACCAGGCACACAGATCACGCCGGCCACGGAGGAACTGAACACGATACGACCGCCGTACTGATCTTCAGGATGTTGAGTGCGTTGCTCGATCATCTGCCGCGCAGCCGCTTGTGCGCCAAAAAAGCTCCCTTTCAGGTTCAGGTTCAACACTTTGTCGTAATCGGTCTCGGTGTAAGACAGAAACGCCCCAAATTGAGTGATGCCCGCATTAGCCACGAAGATGTCCAAGCGGCCAAACGCTCTCACTGCGGCTTGCACCAACATTGCATTGTCCGCCGCGCGGCTGCAATCGGCGCCAACGGCAATAGCCCGTCCGCCTTCATCCAAGATGCGCTGAACCAGGGCTTCGGCCGGCGCGCGGTCGGCTGCATAGTGAATGACGACGGCGGCTCCTTCGCGTGCTAGAGCCAACGCCATTGCTGCGCCGATCTCTTTGCTGGCTCCGGTAACAATTGCTGCTCGGTCACGCAAAAACATCTCTCTCTCCTCATCCAGAGTTATCCACCTAAACTATACCGGATGGGTGGATGTTTCTGCAGAGGGCAGAAACAAGGCTGCCGGCGGTATAATCATGTCGTGTCCCCGACTGAGCCTACACCGCTTGAGTTGGATGATGTGGTGAAGTTGCGCAAACCACATCCATGCGGCGGCTATGAATGGCGTGTGATCCGAGTCGGCGCAGACATTGGCCTGAGATGCCTGACATGTGGTCGGAAAGCGCTGTTAAGCCGGCGTGAACTCCAACGTCGCCTGGTCGAGCGGCGTGCCGGCCGTCTGAGCAGTGTGACGAGGCCGGCCGATTCGACGCAAATCGCCTCGCTTGGATAGCCTCGGACAATCACCTAACCTTGCTGTTTGCGCGAAGAGAATGAAGCCGTCTGAGTCCGATTAGCGACCAAATAGGTGCTTGCCAGTACGCACGATTTCATGGAGACCTGCGTAAAGATGAAACGGATTGTGTTGCTGTACGCAGACGCCGGCGGGGGGCACCGTAGCGCCGCCGAGTCGATTGCAAAAGGCATCCGCATGCTCTACGGTGAGCGATACGAAATATCGTTTGTCAACGGCTTTCGGTTGTTGCCGCCGCTGTTGGGCCGTCTCGACATTGACTATCCGATGTGGGTGACCTACGGGCGTACGTTGTATGCCTTGGGTTACCATGCCAGCAACGGCCGGCGACGGTTGTTTGCCATTCGGCGCGCCTTCGAGCCGATCAGCGACAAAATGGCCGAAGACATTCTCCGCATCGCCCCGGCCGATGTGTACGTGTCATGCCATTTGGTGTACAACCAAACCATGCCCTCGGTGATCCGCCGCCTGGGCAGCCCGGCCAAGTTCATGAATGTAGTCACCGATCTGGTTTCTGGGCATGTGGCGCACTACGCGCCGGATGTTGATTTTTGCGTCGTGCCGACCGAAGAGTCGCGCCGAGATGCGATCGCTAATCTGGTGCCGCCCGAAAAGGTGATCGTAGCCGGCCAGCCGGTGTTGCCCGATTTTCGCGAGCGGGTGGCAAAAGGCCCAGAGACGCGCGAGGCGCTGGGCCTGAGCCACGAAATCCCAGTTGTCCTGTTGATGGGGGGCGGCGCCGGCATGGGCCGCCTGGAACTGACAGCGCGCGAAATCGCGTTCAGCAATTTGCCGGTGCAATTAATCGTTGTATGTGGCCGCAATCAGACGGTCAAGCACAACCTGGAGTTCATCAACGCGCGCATCCCCATGCGCGTGCTGGGCTTTGTAGACAACGTACCGGAGCTGATGGGCGCGGCGCACATCCTGGTGACCAAAGCCGGACCGGGAACAATAGCCGAGGCGTTCATCGCCGGCTTGCCCATCATTCTCTACGACCGAGTTCCCGGCCAGGAAGAAGGGAATGTCGATTACGTGGTCAACAACGGCGCCGGCGCCTGGTGTCCGTTTCCTTGGATGGTGGTCAAGCAAATCCGGCAGTGGTTGTCTGACCCCCCCAAGCTCGATTCTTTGCGCTCTGCTTCAGCCGCCCTGGCCAAGCCCGACTCTGCACTTGAAATTGCGCGGCTGGTAGCGCAACTGGCCGGAGACTGAAAACAGCCAGGTCCGATCGACCTGGCTGCTCGTACATTCACGGGCGGAGATTGCTTTTATAGATCGTCTTCTTCGTCTTCGTCCTCGTCCTCTTCTTCTTCGTCTTCGTCGTCCCAGAGGAACTCCTCGTCGTCTTCTTCGTCCTCTTCGTCCTCGTCCTCTAGATCAGAGAAGAAGTCGCCCTCTTCTTCGTCCTCGGATTCCTCCAAGTCTTCTAACTCATCGAGTTCTTCGAGAGACTCGATGTCTTCGAGGTCGTCATCCAGTAACTCTTCCTCATCGTCCTCAAACAGATCGAGTTCCTCGTCGATCTCTTCGTCATCCAGGTCTTCGAAGTCCAGGTCGTCTTCAGAGTCGTCATCCGTGCTGGTGGCGTTGGGGCGCCTGGGAGGAGCGAATGACACATCATCGGCGACGACACTCATGCTTGCGCCGGCCTCCTCCAGCATCGCGGCGGCCTGGAATTGATCGTCGCGCATCTGCGTGTCCAGTTCCATTGAAATTCACCTTTAACCGTGCTTCTCTGTTGCAATTGCACTGCGCGTCGGTAAACCGTGCGCCAGTCAATTATATATACTGACCTCGACCCTCAACTTGGCGCACCGCGCATTCGTGTGACGCATTTCTCGGTTGATACATTTAAAGAGCAGGCGTAGGCGAAAGCAACACCTTCGCCTACGATGTCCCTCTTGTCTAGAATGCGTTCCGGTCCATGCGTCCCATCACCATGCTACACTCCGCCAGCGGCATGCCAGTCCCTTTTGGCGGGGCTGTTTTTAGTTCGGCTATAATTGAGAAAATTTCTCATTACTATCAGTGTTCATCGCGAGGTTCGAGACACATGAACAGTCCATCTATCCAGAGAGGTTTAAAGTTTGGCCTGAGGGCGATTGTCTTGACAACATTGTTGGCTGCTTGCGCTCCACAACGACCCGCTGTAACGACCCAGATGCCTGGAGCAGCTTTCATTCGTGTGATTGCTTCCCAAACCGTCTTGGCCGATATTGCACAGCAGGTGGCCGGCCAACGCCTGACAGTCCGTGCACTGATTCCCGTTGGCGTCGATCCGCACAGCTATGAGCCGACCCCACAAGATATGGCTGCCGTTGCAGGCAGTAATGTATTCATCGTCAACGGCATGGGCCTAGAAGCATTTCTCGATAAACTGGTGCAAAACGCCGGCGGCGAACGCTTGGTCATCGAAGCCTCGGCCGGCCTGACCAGCCGAACGGCCCGCGAGGGCGAAGAAGCTGTCCTATCGCCAGAGGAACGCGCCGAAGCGCTGTGCAACCGCCTTCCGGACGCCGAAGGCGATGTGGTCACGCTCGCTGCAGAGCAGGACGCTGCGCCGTTGCTCGGCCATGCGCCCGAGCACGACCAGGCTGATCACAAAGACGGTGACCATGCGCATGAGCATCCGTTAGAGCGTTTTACCCTTAAGGCGATCAATCAAGGAGCGGCCTTTGCCGGCTACGCGCGCCTGGAGGTGAGGGAAGCCGGTGAGTATCTGTTGGCCTTGCCGGCCGGCCGATTCGCTCTTTTCCCAATCGGCCAAGATCGGCCGGTTGAAGTCGAGGTATCGTTTGCCGTT
>JANWVJ010000052.1 GCA_025056895.1 Thermoflexales bacterium | reverse complement strand
GCTGTTCACGGCTACCGTGCGCGCCTGGAACGCCAACGGCGAGTTGAGCGCCGGCGTGCCGGTGACCGTGCTGATCGCCCCGCTCCAGGCAGCCGCGCAGGTGGCGGCAAGCGAAGCCGAGGGCAGCGCGACGATCACAGTCTCGCTGGCCGCGCCGTTGCCGATGGCCGTGGGCGTGGCATACGCCACGGTGGACGGCACGGCACAGGCTGGGGGCGACTACGGCTACACCGCCGGCGTGCTCACCTTCGCGCCTGGCGAGACGGTCAAGGCGATCAGCGTGCCGATCCTCGAGGATGGCGTCGCCGAGCCGGACGAGTGGTTCTTCATGCACTTCCAGCCGCCCGACCCGGCGCTGGGGCAGATGCAGATGATGGGTCGCCTGAACACGATGAACGATGCGTCGGCGCAACAGGGCGAGGTCCTGGTCGTGCGGGTGTTGATCCCCGGCGCGAACCGCATATATCTGCCGACGGTGCGGAGGATGCAATGATGGAACTTTTCAGAAGCCCTCACCCCCTGCGGCCCCTCTCCCAGAGTGAGAGAGGGGGATGGGGGGTGAGGGCCGCCATACACCTGCTCTGGGCCGTGCTGGGCGCGGTCGCGGCGCTGTGGCTGGGCGGGCGGGCAGCGACAGCGCAAAGCTGTTTCGCCACGCTGGACGCCACGACGGTGTATTCCAGCGCCGACGCGCAGGCCGTGCGCGATGCGGTGAGCGCAGCCGCGCCGGGCGATGTGGTGAAGATGGCCGGTGTCTGCGCCGGCGTAAGCGGCAGCCAGGTGGTGGGGATCGCCATCCCACTCACGCTGCGCGGCGGCTACACCACCACGGACTGGACCACCAGTGATCCGTCGCTCCACCCGACCGTGCTGGATGCTCAGGCCGGCGGGCGGGTGATTTACGCTACGCAGCCTCTGACGCTGGAAAATCTGATCGCGCAGAATGGACGCTGGACGAACGCGCTCGAGTCGGGTGCAGGGGTGGCGCTCGAGGCAGCCGGCGTGCTCAGCAACGTGGTCATCCGCTGGAGCGCGGCAACCAAGGGCAGCGGCGGCGGATTGTATGTCGGGGGGCCGGCGACGGTGATCGGCAGCCTGTTCCTCAGCAACACCGCGCGCTATCGCGGCGGCGGGGCGTTCTTCAACGCCGCCACGCAGGTGATCGGCTCATCCTTCGTCAGCAACACGACGACGGATTTCAGCCTGGGCTTCGGCGGCGGGGCGAACTTTGCGTTCAATGCGCCGGCCACGGTGCTGAGCACGACCTTCGTCGGCAACACAGCCGGCAGGCAGGCCGGCGGTGCGCGCTTCGACAATCTGGCCACCTTGCGCAGCGTCACCTTCACACACAATGCGGCACAGAGCATCGGCGGGGCAATCTTCAGCAACGAGACGCACGGGCAGGGACTGACCTTCAGTCACAACCAGGCTGTGTTCCTCAGCGCCGGCGGGGCGCACTTCAACTGGGTCACCTTCCTAACTGACACGACGTTCTACAGCAACAGCGCGGTCTCTGACGGCGGCGGGGCCTACTTCAACCAGTCGGCGTTCGGTGACCTGGTCGCGCTGCGCAACGTGGTTTTTCTGAGCAACACAGCCGGCGAGCGGGGCGGCGGGGCGTTCGCCCGCAGCGACGCACGGCTGGAGGGCGAGGGGGCGACCTTCGCCGGCAACCAGGCCGGGCAGGAGGGCGGCGGGCTGTTTGCGCAGGGTTCGGCGCGCCTGCGCGATGCGCAGTTCACGGCCAACCGCTCCGAGCGGAGCGGCGGCGGGGCGTTCTTCGTCCAGGCCGTGACGCTGACCCAGGCGGTTTTTGTGAGCAACACGGCGCAGGCGCTGGGCGGCGGAGCGGTCTTTGCAGGCGCATCGGCGCTCGATCCGATCACTTTCACCGGCAACGTGGCCGGCCTGTGGGGCGGCGGAGCGCACATCACGCCGGCGCTGACACTGAGCGGCAGCCTGTTCAGCGGGAACAGCGCCAGCCTGCGCGGCGGCGGTCTGTCGGCAGCCGGCGCGCTGACGCTCATCGGCGGCGGGTTCGAGGGCAACACGGCGTTGGGCACGCAAGGGATGGGCGGCGGTCTGTACACCGGCGGCGCAGCCACCCTCACAGGCACGCGTGTGATCAGCAATATGGCCCGCTATGGCGGCGGGGCGTATCTGGCCGGCGCGGCTGCCCTCACCGCCACGACGGTTGCCACCAACACGGCCTTGATGAACGGCGGCGGGGTGATCATCGCCGGCGCAGCGACCGTTCAGGCGAGCGCGTTCACGAGCAACCGCGCGCTGGGCGGGTCTGCGCCGGTGCAGGCGCTGGGCGCGGCGTCGTTCCTGGGGCCGGCTGCTCTGCTGGCCTTGAACGGATCAGGCGGCGGGGCGCTATTGCTCAGCGCGGCCATCATCACGGCCAGCGCGTTCACTGCAAACGCAGCCGTTGAGTGGGGCGGCGGCGCTTATGGCTGGGGCGCGGTGAGCGGGGAGCGGGTGGTCTGGCGCGCCAACCGCGCCGGTCTGTGCGGCGGCGGGTTGCACCTGGCCGGCATGACCGTTGGTGGGCGCTCGCGCTGGGTCAACAGCCTGTGGGCCGGCAACGCTGCTCCATCCGGCGCGGCGCTCTGCGCGGCGCACGACGGCGGCGACGACGCACTCAGCCTGCTGCACGTCACCCTGGTCAGCCCGACGATGGCGACGGAGGGCGTGCGCGTGCAGGCCGGCGCGGCGTATCTCACCAACACGCTGATCGCCTCGCACACAGTCGGCGTGGCGCGGGTGGGTGGGCTGGCGCAGGTCGGCCATGTGTTAATCGGCGGGGCGAGCGCACCGCTGAGCGGCACGGTGGTTGTGAGCGGGGCGTTGTTCATCGCACCGGCGCGCTTTGTGGATCAGGCCGAATATCGGCTTGCGCCGGTCAGCGCGGCGATTGACGGCGGGCTGGCGCAGGGGATCGCGACGGATTACTTCGGCCAGCCGCGCCCGCAAGGCCATGCGCCGGACATCGGCTACGCCGAGTCATCCATCACCCTGCAACGGGTGTTCGCGCCGACAGCGCGCAGGCCCTGACAGCCTGAGCGCAGAGGAGAGGAAAGGAATGCCCCATTCTCACATGCATCGGAGGTGGCCGGAGCGCGCGGCAGAGCGCCGGGTTTGGCTGGAAGCGAAAGTTCATCGGCACGGTTGTGCGATCAACACAACCAGAAGTAACCGTCTTCGGCTTTACTACATCTGCGCGCGGCGCTGTTCCAGCCAGTCGTACCACTGCTGCATGCCCTGGCCGGTGCGAGCCGACACTTCAAAGATCACTGCCTGCGGCGCGATGCGTCGGATGTTGTCCAGCGCAGTGGCGCGGTCGAAGCCGGCTGCTTCGGCGATATCCATCTTGTTCACAATCACCACATCGGCCGTCTTGAACATGACAGGGTACTTGAGGGGTTTGTCCTCACCTTCGGTAGCGGCCAGCAGCACCACACGCAGGTTTTCGCCCAGGTCGTAGCCGGAGGGGCAGACCAGGTTGCCCACGTTCTCGATGATCAGCACGTCCAGATCATCGAGATTGAGCTGGCCGGCGGCCTTGCCCACCATCTCCGCTTCGAGGTGGCACATGTCGCCGGTGGTGATTTGCACAGCCGGCGCGCCGCTGCGCGCGATGCGCTTCGCGTCGTTGTCGGTGGCCAGGTCGCCCACGATCACCGCGCCGCGCAGCCGGCCGCGCAGATCGGTGAGGGTGCGTTCGATAAACGCCGTCTTGCCCGACCCCGGCGACGACAACACGTTCAACACCAGCAAGCCTGTGGCGTTGAACAGGCTGCGGTTGCGCGCCGCAAACACATCGTTCTTCGACAGAATCCCTTCGTTAACCTCAACCACCTGACGAGATTCTGTTTCGGTCGCTGCTTCTTTCATCGTCATTCCTCGATCACTGACTATTGGCTACTGGCTACTCCTTCACGACACTTCCAAAAACGCCAGCTCCAGCTCACGTCCTCTACGAATTTCGACATTGAGGCTGCCGCACTGCGGGCACTCATAGAAGTAGCCATCCGGCTCGAACTCGATCTGGCAGGCCGGGCAGCGGCATACCGCCGGCACGCGCTCGATCTCCAGGGTGGCGCCTTCCGCCGGCGTGCCGTGCGTCACCACGTCGAAGGCGAACTCCAGCGCCTCCGGCACGACACTCGACAAGGCGCCCACGCGCATGTGAATGCGATGGATGCGCGCGGCGTTCTGCCGTCGCATGTGCTCCAGCGCAATCTCCAGCGCGCTCTGCATCACCGATACCTCGTGCATGTCTATTTTCGATTTGGGATTTTGAATTGCAACGGCCTCAATCATCAATCGCTCAATCGTTAGTTGCCTTCACCCATTGCAGAATGCGCGCGACGGCCTGATCGGCCAGAGCATCGGTGGCCGGCGACAGGGTTTGCCGGAAGCCGAACTGATAGCCGCGCACCGAAATCACCAGCGCCTGCGGTGCACGGCCATACGCAGTCTGCGCCAGCGCCAGCAACGTATCCGGCGTCAAGTGATGGGTGAACGGTGACGATTGAAAAGCCGCTTGTGCTTCGGCAATGTTCAAGTCATTTGGATAGGCGCCGGTGTGCGCGTCCACGAAACACACGCGATCATAGCGCGTGATCGTCTCGGCCATTTCAGGCGTCAATTGCAGGGCCGTCAGCAGGCTGGGGATGTTGCCGGCCGGCTGCAATTCGAGCGCGCTCTGGGCAATCGAGGCACCCGGCAGCCGCGCGGCCAGCCGTTCGACGATGCGCCAGCCCACGCCGTCGTCTTCGCGGTCGGGGTTGCCATAGCCGATGATGAGCGCGCTTTTCATAGTGCGGCGCGATTGTAGCATCGGTATGCTGACTCGCCGTTGATAGCCAGCGCGTCCGACCTAGTCACACGCCGTCATCGGCGACAGGGTGTGTTGTCGGGAAAGACTGACCAGCAGTACGTCCCTCATGCACACGCAGCAGGACAACCCCTAAGACGATCAACAGGCTGCCGCCGACCTGGGCGCTGTTGAGGTGTTCGCCGAGCAGCCAGTGCGCGGTCAAGGTGGTGCAGGCCAACTCTGTAGTCAGAATGAGATTAGCTACGCTTGAAGGCAATACGCTCAAGCTAACGTTGTATAGGCCAAAGCCGGCTACAGTTGGCCCGGCTGCCAACACCATCAGCGTAGCCCACCCTGCCCAAGCATTCCCCAGCCAGAAGAGATCGGTGGGGCGTTCGGCTGCACCAGGCACTGTGCCACCTGACAGCAAATTGAATGCCAACAGAAAGCCTGCTGCAAAGCCGAACGCATACAACAGGGTAGTCCAAGGATTCAGGCCGGCCTGCGAGGCTGAGCGTCCCATTAAGCTGTATAAAGCATAGAACAAGCCGGAGAGCACCCCCGTCAGAATGCCCAGTAAGTTAGATCGCCATGCTGAAGGATGAAAAGCCTCCGACGCCACAGCGCAGCCGGCTAGACTCAACACGATCGCCATCAGCTTGACCCAACCCAGTGGCTCTTTGAGCAACCAGCGACCCAGCAAGGCAGTGAAAGCTGCCGAGCAATATGCCAGCACCGTGGCAAGGGCTGCACCGTTCTGCGAAACTGACAGCGTCCACAGTGCATTAAACAAGGCTAGGACCAGTCCATAGCCGGCCAGATACGCCCCTTGTCGCCGGTTCACCCGCAACAACCGAGGAAATGCCAACGCGAGGGAAGGCGCCACTGTCAGCACGACAAACACATTTCTCCAAAACGCTAATACCAATGCAGGGATCTGATAGGTTTGTGTGAGGTGGCGAATGAAGATGGCAGTCGTGGACAGAATAGCTGCGCTGAACAGCGCGATCGAGTAGCCACGGGTATATGCTACGGGTGAGGGCTTGACCACGACACCAAAGTGTACTGCCGTTCCACCAATTGGCTACCTGCAAAAAGATGGAGCGCCGGCTGCCGTGCGGCAATTAACGTTGCGGTTGGCATGTCAAATGCTCTTTCGGACGTGTTTGATCACTCTACAGCAGGTTCCCAATTCTGCGAGAAAGCCTGTTACACGAATGCAAATGTCGTCTCCGGTCGGCGATCTTTGTTTTCGAAACACAGCGACACAGCAGGATTGTCTCCCTCTGGCTCCCAAGTCAGAACTATGAAGTTCGAGCCGGCCTCGAAATCGATATCGGTCACATACGTTGCTCGATCAGGAACGAGGGCGAGATCGCCCCACAGCACGCCGTTCACCCAGGCCCGCATGTGCCCTGCACCGTGCAGACGCAAAAAGGTTTGTAGGTCTGGGTTGGGCAGACCGCCGATGGTCTGCATGAACTTGCGCGGTTCCGGGCACACTACTTCTAAGCCGATT
Organism: Thermoflexales bacterium; assembly: GCA_025056895.1. Taxonomy (GTDB): domain Bacteria; phylum Chloroflexota; class Anaerolineae; order J036; family Brachytrichaceae; genus Roseilinea. The sequence goes on along the minus strand of JANWVJ010000052.1, from coordinate 12,043 downwards.
GCTACCATGCCATCGCCGGCCGGCGCAGAAAAGCGTCCCTCCGCACCTTCAACGGTGTGCCAACCGCGCCACTCGCGGAAGGGCATATTGACGGCATAGGACTCGGCGCGCCGCTTGGCCAACGAGAGGATCTCGGCCAGCTCGTGCTCGCTTACGCGGGCCATGCGCAGATGGGTGGGATAACCGGCGCTCTGCCGGCCAACCGACGGGGTGCACTCGCCGGCCAGCACATCGGTCGCAGTGCGTTCGCCTAGGTTCCACAACAGCAAGCCCAGAAACCGACGAAACTGCCACAAGGCCGGCCGCCAGCGCAATTGGCAAAAGATCACGCGCCCGGCGCCGAGTGAGACTTCAACCAAGCCGGCGCCGATTTGCGGGCGCGGCCCATCGAAGAAGCGACTCAAGGCCGGCATTCGCTTCCATTCGGTGGCGTGGTCATCGCCGAACAGAATGTCCAGGCCGGCTTCCGAGGCGTTGCACAGATGGACGATTCCCCCATCGATGCGGATCAACTGATCGACGATGGGTTCTTTGTAGTTGTTACGGGTATAGGTCCAGTTCTCCAACCAGCAGGTGTCTTCATTGCTGATCCCACCCAACAAGGGCGATGGGCCGTTCTCGCGCCTGGCGATCAGGTGATACACCGGATGTTCTGGCGCGAACAGCTCGATATGCCGCCCCAACACACGCTCCCAGTACTGAGCGCCGGCTTCGTTCAGCTCCCACACCAGCGCCGTCCCTCCTTCTGCCAGACGGGCAGCCATCGTCTCTGGGTCGATATCAGGCTGTTGGGCACCGGAGAGAAAGATGATGCGGCCAGGCGACAGCGCTTCGGGCCGCACACTCTCGTGAATGGCAGGCATTGGCGCGGCATATGTTTCGGGAGGTTGAAAAGCGGCCAAGTAGGCTAAGGCATTCCGCAGAAACCGATCAGCAACCGGCAGCGCGTCCAACTTATCGGCCAAGCGCAACTGCGAGGCAACGATCACGCCGCGTCCGATCTGCGCTTCAATTACCGGCGCCCATTGCAGCCCACCGCTGCCGAAGTCCCCGCCGCTGGAATCCACCAAAATCCGAACCAGGTGTTCATCGCGCGGCTTGAGGTAGGGCAAAACCGTGACCCAGGCGTTCGAGGAAGGCAGGCCGAACGGATCATCGCCGAAGAAACGCAGGTCATCGTCGTCGATGCCATGCAGGACGGGATGCAAGGGGTCGCGCACACGAGCCATTTCGATGGGCATGCGCGCCAGGCTGAGACCTGGGAAGACCGAATGATCTTGTTCCAAGACCAGCACGCGACCGCCGGCCTGTACAAATTCACGCAAATGCTGATTTTGCGTGCTGCCCGGCGCAATTGTGCGTTCGCCGATGACGGCGATCGGCGTGCATTGCACATCGAGCGCGGCGATATCGAGGACGCGCACGGCGCGTCCTCCGTGATCGGCCAACCAGCGCAGCGCAGCGGTCTGTCCAACAACGGCGATCGACGGCAGGTCGATTAACTCCCAGCGCTGAGATGGATCGGCCAGGCGCACCGGCCGGCGCACCATGTCCCGCCCCTGATTGGTTCGCAAGATGGTAATGATCTCTGCCTGGCCGGCGGGCAAGCCGGCGGGATTGGGGGCGGTGGAGATCGTCTGCGTACAGCCGGCGGCAACCTCGGCGGAGAACACTTCTCGCCATGCAATGACGCCGTTGTGTTCCAGGCGCACCTCCAGCGTCCCGCTCGCTTTATCCGGCAAATCGTTGACGACATACACCGTGTGGGCAATCGGCCGGTCGGTATAAAACTGGTTGCGCTCCTCGCGGATCACGACGGCCAACGGGCGAAAGGCTCGTTTGAGCATGTCGAAGCTGAAGCCGGGACGATAGCCACTGTTTGGCTGCCACCAGGCATATTCCGACTCGTAAGGCTTGTGAGCGAGGGGTTTGGCATATCGCGTATTCGGGTCCCACTCAAACGTGCGCGCCTCGGCAGGACGAAAGTTGTCCAGGCCGGAGGTATTCCACGGGAAGACGCTGCTCACTTCGTTGGCGCGCGCCAACTCGATGATGCGACAGGCGTCGCGGGCGATGGACTGCGAGAGGTGTTTGTACTCGGCGAACACCTCGTCGCCGGCCCATTGCAGCGCATGATAAGGAGACGCATAGTGCCAACGGCCCATCTCACCGGCGTGCAGTGGCGCGCGCTTGTCCCACCAACCCATCCCATGACAAGCCGGCCCATAGTGGCGTGAGAGGATGTTCAGCTCGCCTTCGTTCCACAGCGACGTATCCCCTTCGTGATATGCCGGCCGGGTCGGGTCAAGGTGGTTGAACAAGGCGCGCAGGCCGGGCAGCTTGTCTTTGGCGCCGGGCACGATGCTCAGCGACCAACGCATCTCATTCTCCACGCTGTACAACACCAACGAGGGATGGTTCTTGTCGCGCCGCACCATGCGTCGCACGTGCGCCTCGGCGCGCGGCCACAGATCGGGCGTTTCCCAACCCGCCTGACCTGAGCCATGCAACGCTGACTCCTGGCACACCAAGACACCCATCTCATCCGCGATATCCAGGAAGTAGTCTGGGTGAGGAAAAGTGTGCATACGCACATAGTTCATGTTTAAATCTTTTAGTTGGCGATACCACTGGCGCACATATTCCGGGCGCAGCCAGTGGCTGTGCGCCTTGTGACACCACTCGCCATACCAGCGTTGCGGCCGGCCGTTCAGCATCAGCCGATGCCCTTCAATCCACACCTCGCGGAAACCAAATCGGGTGTGCAGTGCATCACACGGTTCCTCTTCGCCGGCAGGGAATACGGCGCTGTGCAACCAGTACAGATGCGGCCGTTCCGGGCACCAGGATGTGTAATCCATCCAGGGCGCGGTGTGGGTATAAGTCCGTGTTTCCCCAGGCTGCAAATCGACTTCGATCGGTGGGAAATTGAGCGCTACGCCGGCCACGTCGTGGCACAACACGCCATGAAAGACCTGTGCGCCGGCGTTGTGTACAGCAGCGATCACAGTCAGGGTATGCTCGCGCGTCGAGGTACGAATGGTGATATCCGCAATGTGCACCGCAGCACGCCATTCAAGCTGCACATCTTGCCAAATGCCGGCCTGCTCCTGCGCACTGCAACAACCCCAGGGCACATCGATGAGGCAGAGCTGTCCGGTGTCGGGATGTGGAAAAGTGTCGAACTCGGTGAGAAAGACCGCCAGTTCGTTCTGGCCAGGCTGAAGCAGGTCGGTTACGTCATGTTCATCACCGATGAACATATCCTCTTGTGCGGCAACCAGTTTGCCGTTGACGAAGATAAACGCTTTGGGGATGGCCGCCTTGACTAACATATATGCGCGCTGCGCGATGTCGCTGCGCATAGAGTCGAGAGAGGATTGACCGGTCAAACGGACATCATCAACGGAAAACGCCGTGCGCATCCAACCGCTGCGACTGGTGCGCCACTCCTCTGGATAAGGATGGTCGGTAAAGAAGCCCGGCACCAGGTAACAGGCTTTCTTCCAACCACGACGGGGCACTCTCTCCGGCTCTAGTGGTTGAGACAGATCCGGATGGGCGACGGGTTGGAAATCCCACCAACCGTTGAGGAGTTGGACACGGCGCAACTCGCGGCGCAAACTGCGGCGCAAATCGGAAAGGGATGATTCACTCATAGCCGCTCCTGTACACGCGGGCATTGTAGTGCATCGACCGGGCACGCCCTGGGCGGCTGAAGACAGAGCGGGACAGGTGTATGTATATGCCTACCCCGCTCGCTATAGACTGTCTCGATATCGTGCGCCGTACTGACGGGCGCTTAGACCTGCAAGTGATGGGTCAAAATCTCGCAGCCATCCGGCTTGACGAGTAAGGCATGCTCTAAACGCACCCCGCCGACGCCCGGCACATAGACGCCCGGCTCTAGCAAAATGACCATGCCGGCTTCGAGCGCCATGTCGTTATACGGCACGATGCGCGGTTCTTCGTGGAACGTAACGCCGATGCCGTGCCCGGAGTGATGGGGGTAAGGTGCGTAGCCGGCATCGCGAATGGCGCTGCGCAGCATATGATCCAAGTCTTTGGCTTTCACGCCCGGTCTGACTGCTTCAATACCGCGACGCAATGTGTCTCGTGACAGGTTGTACAGAGCGCGCAGTTGAGCAGATGGCTCACCGACAAAATAGGTAGCGGCGTTGTCGCCCCAATACCCGTTCAGGCGCGGCACCATATCCAGAATCAGGGGATCGCCCTCTTGCAGCACGTATTCACCCGGCGGGCCGCCTATCTCGGCTGTGCGCAATCCACCCACGAGATCAGCCAGTAAAGGCAAGTGTTGATGGATGTCCGCTTCAAGGTGCGCCTTCATCTGGCCCCATAGTTCAATCTCGCGCACGCCGGCTTGCAGACGCGGGCGGACAAACTCATGCGCTAGGTCGCACAGTCGCAGCGCAGCACGAATCTTGTCCAGTTCTTCGGCGGTTTTAATTGCACGGATCGCATTCAGGGCGCCATCTTGTGGCTGAAGCCGAGCATTCGGCAGCGCATCATGCAGCGGGCCGAGCATCGCAGCAGGCAACGCATTCAGTTCGACAGCAACCGTGCCGTGCAGGCCGGCATGCGGCTTCAGCACTTCAAGCAGAGCCGCCAACTGACGCTCCGTTCCGGCTAGCGGCTGCTCGATTGTGTAGCCAACGTAGGCGCGGGTAGGCACGCCGGTCGCTTCAATGGCCGGCGCTTCTGCATCCGATGCCACCACAATGAACTCATCGCCGCGCACCCATGCCAGCGCCGGGCCGCCCTCAAAAGGGCTGGGGCCGGTTTGAATCGGTGGCGCGTAACCGGTCAACCAGGTGAGCGTAGCCGGGCTGGAGAGCAACGCCGCCTCGAACCCATGCCCGCGCAGAAAATCTCGAAAGCGATCCCAGTTTGCTTGTTGCATGATTCTCCTCCATCATCATCACGGCTTCCAAAGCAAGTGGCCAACGCCGCCGATTATCCCGCACCGCAGCAGATATGATATCGATTCGCAGAGGCATGTGGCGCAGCCCGATCAGGATCGGCATGTGTCTCGTGCTACGCTGTGGTTGACCTCGGCTTTGGGAGCAAGAGCACAAACGGAACGGCGCAGAGCGCAAGTCCGGCGGAGAGGGCAAACGCCGGCCGCAACCCGACTGCATCGGCCAGCGCGCCGACCAGAACGGTAATCAGCGAGCCACCGACAAACTCCAGCGCCATGTACACGCCGTTGGCAGTAGCCGGCTTGCTACGGCCGTACTCCTGCACCAGCGCCATCATGATGGGACTGGTGGACAGCGCTAGAAAACCCACCCCAAACAACACCGGCGCCATGATCCAGCCCTGCACAGACAAGAACACAGCCATCATGAGCGGAGCGCAGGTCAAGACTACACCCATGACGAGCCTCCGGCCGAAGCGATCGCTGAGCGTGCCGGTGACAAATGAACCCGTCGCGCCGGCCAGCATCAAGATAGAGAGCGCGCCGCCGGCTTCGACCAAGCTCGATCCCTCTTGGGTCAGCAAAGTAGGCAGATAAGTCGCCAGCGAGACAGACAGAAAAGTGCGCGTCGCGACGATGCCGGCAATCGGCAACATGACCCGCTGCAATTCAAGCCAGGCGTCGGCCCAAGCGCCGCCCACGTGCGCTGCCGGCTTCACGTCAAGGCTGCGCGTGCGCCAGTACAAGACCACTGACGCAGCCAGACCGACCGGGATCAGACGCCAAATGCCCTCCAGTCCCCACCATGACGCGGCTGCCACAGCCACCAGTGGGCCAATCGCACGCGATAACTCGCCGCCGAGCATGAGCAAGCTCATGCCAAAGCCAACGCGATTGCCGGAGGCGCGCGCCACCATCACCGGTGTGGGCACATGCCACATCGCAATCCCCACACCGATGGTCAACAGAAGCACAGCCAGCGCGCCGTAACTGGGCGCTAAACCGAGCAAGCAGGCTGCGATGCCGGTCACGCTTGGGGCAAGGATCGCCAGCCAGCGCAGGCTGAAACGATCCCCCAGCATACCCAGCACAGGGTTGATGAGGGACGGGAATTGTTGAAACGCCGCCAATGAACCGGCCAACGTCAAGGACAATCCCAGCTTGGGGATAATCAGCGGCAATAGCGGCGACAAGAAGCTGGTGAATGCATCATGCACCAAATGGCCAAGGGCAATCGTGGCCACAGTGGATAAGCTGAACGACTTCACAGCCGGCGCCGAAGCAGCAACCTCACTGTGAACAGGGGCAATCGGGAGCGTTTCTTCTGCTTGTACTTGCATGTGGGGTTCTTCTCAACTTTGGGACAGTGTGCGCACTGCTACGCAGAGCGATGACATCATGGTAGAAATAGCCTCGATGTGCCATGACTTGGGCCGGCGGCTGGTGCAGGATGCGATCGGCGTCAGATCATTGAGATGCCTTTCAGTCAATGGAGTGCATCGCTAAGCGCCTTCTTGTATAGGCTTTGATTGTAGTCGTATGTGGGGCAGGCGCCGCACGTATGCGCCGCACACAGCGATGCAAGGACGGAGGCGCTGTTGGGCCGTATGGACGGCAAGGAGTCATTTGGATGTCTACACGCACAGATTCAGCAGTCTCGTCCACGGCCTCGCTGACGCCGGTTGACGAAGGCGAGCGCATTCTCGTCATCGACATCCTGCGCGGCTTTGCATTGCTGGGCATCCTGCTGGTCAACATGAGCATCTTCAGCGCGCCGTTTATCGGCTCATTGATCGGCGTTCCGCGCGGCAACACACCTATCGATCACGCCGCCGAATTCATCATCTGGTGGCTGGCTACCGGCAAGTTCTATCCGCTGTTCTCGTTTCTATTCGGCCTGGGTATGAGCATTCAGCTCGCCCGCGCCGCCGAGCACGGGGCGAATTTCACCCGCCGCTACGCGCGACGCTTGGTGGTGCTGCTCCTGTTCGGGCTGGCGCACGCCTTGCTGGTGTGGAACGGCGATATTCTGTTCATCTACGCACTGATCGGCTTCTTGTTGATGCTCTTTCGTAACGCGCGCCCGAAAACATTGTTGATCTGGGCCGGCGTATTGCTGGCCTTGCCGTTTGGGTTGGGGGTGCTGAGCGCAATTGTCAACACTGCCTTCTTATCGGCCATGCCGTTGGAGGCCATGGCGCGGGACGGACTGGATATCCATCGTCTGTTTGCCGATCTGTATGCGCGGACGGTGGAGGTGTACAGCCGAGGGAGCTGGGGGCAGATATTCGTCTGGCGAGCGATCGAGTGGGTCATCGTGTTGATCGCAGTTGGATTCAACAGCACACCGCAGATCCTGGGCTTGTTTGTGCTGGGGCTATATGCCGGCAAAGTAGGCATCTTTCAACAGATGGATGCCCATCGCCGGCTGTTCATGCTGGGCGCGCGCCTCGCCTTGCCGGTCGGGTTGGTGATCAACGCAGCCATCGCCTGGCTCGCCCTCACTGCAGAAGACGGCCTCACTTCCGGCAACTTGGTCTTTGCTCAGACTTTTCTGCTGCTGGGCGGACCGCTGCTCACCTACGGTTATCTGTCTGTGATTGTGCTGACGGCACAGCGCATACTGGCGTCGCCGGGAGAGCGGCTGCGCCGATTGCTCAACTTGCCGACTGCGGCCGGGCGTATGGCGCTCAGCAATTACCTGATGCAGTCGATTGTGTGCACCTTGATTTTCTACAGCTATGGGTTGGGGTTGTATGGACAGGTAGGGGCAGCGGCGGGCCTGCTGTTGAGCATCGTGATTTGGGCCGTTCAGTTGCCCATCAGCGCACTCTGGCTACGGTTCTTCCGGTTTGGGCCGCTGGAGTGGATATGGCGCAGCCTGACCTACGGCAAGCCGCCGGCCATGCGCCGCCGCCCGCTGAGCGCCTCCTAGAGGCCACTCACCCCTCACTCACCTCTACCACCGTCCCACCGATCAGCGAATCGATGCCGGCTTGGATGATTCTCTGCGCCCTCAAGCCATCTTCGCCAGAGCCGTCGATCTGTTCGGGTGTCGCGCCATCGGACACCTGTTTGAGGAAAGCGTGGAGACGGGCGCGGAAGGTATCGTCGAAATCGCGATAGCGCTCTGGGCCGAAGACCGGGTTGGTGTATTGCAGTTTGACCAAGTCTCTGGCCGGGTACAGCGTGACCTGCTCCCACATGTCTTCAATGACGATACGCCCCTCGACGCCGGCAATCTCGCAACGCTCCATCGGATGGCCGCGCCCGATGTCGTAGCTGCTGGTGAGGTGGCCGACCGCCCCGTTTTTGAACTGGATGTTCCAAGAGGTGGTTGACCACATCCGGCGGCCCGGCGCTTTGGTAGCAAAGCATTGCACCTTAGCAATGCTGCCGCCGAAATGGCGCATCAGGTCGATGGAATGGGGATTCAGCGCCTTCATCTGATAGTAGATCGAGCTTTCGTCTTTCGGCCGGCCGATCCACAGCGCCATATTGACAAACAACAGACTGCCAACACGCCCTTCGTTCTGCCATTGCTTGGCGTAATAGGCAGCCGGCGTAAAGCGATGATTGAAGTTGACAGCAAAACAGCGCCGGCGCTCACGCGCCACGCGCACCATCTCTTCGGCTTTATCGATCTCGTTGCAGATCGGCTTTTCGCAGAGCACATGCGCGCCGGCCTCCAACGCTTGGATAGTCGGCTCGTAATGGTCGCTGCTGTATTCGTAGCCCCCAGTGCAAATGCTCACCACGTCCGGGTTGAGCGCAGCCAGCATGTCGGTTGCGCGGGTGAAGCACGGCACGCCATATCGTTCGCCGCCGGCTTGGGCGCGTTCTGGAAGAATGTCGCACACGCCAACCAGCTCGGCCAGATCATCGGCTTTGTACACGCGGGCATGCAGGTTGCCGATCGGACCCATCCCGATCACGCACACGCGCAACATGGTTCGTACCCCAACTCAGCAATGTCTTCGGCGAAGAACTCAAAATCATGCCGGCCGGCGTCCGTCTTCCAGCGCCCGACCACTCCAGGCCGCACAGGAATCTTGACCAAATCAAAGCCGAGGAAAGCTTTGAGCTTGGCCAGCGTTTCTTCCTGCTTGAGGACAAAATCTTCAAAGCGGATCAAGATCGTATGTCGAGGGGGCGGCGTGGCCTTGACAATCTCACGCTGATATTTCCAACTGATTGCGCGACGCAGACGCACATCCTCTGTCGGTTCATACGGCACACCCCACTCAGCCAGATCATCTGTCAGATGGGCGCCGATGATTGAATCGCGCGGATCGCGCACCCAGTGGATGTAGTACGCATCGGGAAACAGGCGCACAATCCAAGGATAGATCAGGGTTGTCTCCGGCAGCTTCCACCCTTTGCGCTCGAAGCGCACATTGCCCAACACAGAAGACAAATAGGATTCCACACGCCGGATGAACTCTGGATCGATCGGCATGGTGTGCAAGCGAGAAAAGTCCCACGCCATGTCACCTTTGTAGACGACGTGGCGCGCCATGATCCGACAGGCCTCGTATAAATCGTCGGGCGGCAACAAGTCGCCCGATATGTTTTGGACGGCGCCCATGTACACGCCGCTGCGGGTTAGCGTGTGCGAGATGGCGCGCGTGCCGGAGTGTCCCCGGCCGATAACCGTGATCAGCATTGCATCATTTGAGATTGAGCGATTAAGCCATGGAGTGAGTGATTGAGCGGTTGGCCCAGTGACTCGATCACCCAATCACCCGATGAGCGAAGCACTACAGTTTCTTCTGCCCGCGCTGCCGCTGCAGTTCGCGCGCTTGCAAGGCCTTGGCTTGCGACGGCCCGCCGATGTACAAGGTATCGTAGGCTTCCTGTGATGAAGCAAACGGCTTATCGCCATGTCCGTGCCAACCCAGGTTGGTGTACATCGGGTTCTCGCGGCCGGTCTGCTTGGTGCGCCGGGCGATGTGCGCCTGCATGCGCTCTTCCAGCATCTTCACCACTTCCGGCTCTTCCTCAGCCAGATTGTGGTTTTCCTCCGGGTCGCGGATTAAGTTGTACAGCTCGACCTCCGGCTTGAAGTGGAAATCCGGCTCTAGAGCATGAATCAGTTTCCACTCCTGGGTGCGCCAACCATGTTTGCGCATCCAGGTGGCTTCGGTGAGATACGTCTCTGGCTCGACCTCGCGCTCCAAACCGAACATCCACGGAACCAGGCTGCGGCCGTCAAATTTGATGCGCGGCCTGGGGTTGATGCCCATCAAGTCCAGGATGGTCGGTGTGACATCCTTCATGTAGCATGGCGCATCGATCATGAGGTCAGACGGCACCTTGCCCGGCCACACAAAGATGAGCGGCACGTGCAACGTTGGCTCATACAAGCCGTGGTGGTCGAAGTGGCAATCGTGCTCGTACAACGTTTCGCCGTGATCCGAATCAAACACGATTAAGGTGTTCTCCTCCAGGCCCAATGACTCGATGGTGGCAAACAGATTCGCGATGCAGGCATCCATATACGCGATCGCGCCGTCGTATTGGGCGATGATGTAATCCTTGTCGGTGCAGCCGGGTGGGAACCAACTGGCGTGGAAATCGCGGAACGGCTTAAAAGCATACACTTTGTCAAGCGAGTGGTTGTTTGGGTCAAACTCGTCCCCGTCGTAGAACATGCGCTCAAACGGCGCCGGTGGCAGATAAGGCGCATGGGGGTCCATATGGCGCAGAAAGAGGAAGAACGGTTTGTCCTCTTGAGCCAGCCGCTTCAACTCAGGGATGGCCACTTTGTTCAAGTTTTCCGCTTTCGGACTGCGCCCTTGTTCCCATGATCCCCACCCTTCGAAGTCCAAATATTTCTGGAAGCCGCGGGAAGCCGGGTTGCCGCTAAAGCCAACGCAGGTGGTGTTGTAGCCTTGTTCGCCCAAGATTTCGGCCAGCGTTTTGAGGTGTGCGCCCAATCCGCCCTTGTGTCGCAGCGCGACTACGTCTGTGCCGAAACAATCCATGCCGGTGAACATGGACGTATAGGCCGGCGTGGTCGGAATGGACGGACTGATCAAACTGCTGAAAGCCGTCCCCCGGGTGGCGTACTCATCCAGATGCGGGGTGGTGAGCTTGGGGTAGCCATACAAGCTCATGTGATCCGCCCGCAGACTGTCAATGCCGAACAAAATCAGGTTAGGTTTCTTCTTCATCTTCTCATTCCTCTCATGCTCTCGTGCTCTCACACGCTCGTGCTCTTACGCTCTCCTATCGCGCTCCAAGCTGCTTGAGAATTGCATTGAGATAGCCATAGCTTTCGGCAGCAATGATGGCGCATTCGGTCAGCGGCAACGCATTCGCGCCAATCACTTCCAGGCACACCGGCCCGCTGTAGCCTCCTTCAACCATCACCTTGCAATAGGCAAGCAGGTCGATGTCGCCGCGTCCGCAGGCTTGCAGCGCCGGCGCGCCTGGGCTTGGCCCGCGTCCTTTGCAATCGCGGATGTGGATATGGCGTGTTCGCCCGATGACTGCTGTCAGGGCGTCGGCCGGATTTTCGTTGGCGCGGTAGATATGGCTGGGGTCCATGTCGATACCGAAGCCGGGGGAAGTGATCCGTTCCAACGCCCGCAAAGTGGTCGGCGTGTTGTAGATTGCTCCGCCGACGTGGGCTTTGCAACACAACGTGACTCCGTAGTGTTGCGCGCGATCCGCCATCTTCGACAGCAAGTCGGTCTGCCGGATAAAGTCTTCTTCGACATCCATTTTGCCGCCTGGACCGACGTTGACAATCGGGATGCCGACCTCGGCGCAGGCCTCGAAGGCTTTGGTCAGCCGGTCTTCATCCAGCGAGGCGACTTCGGTGGAAAGAAGCTGTAAGCCGTTATCGGCAGCAATTTTCTTGATCTGAGCTGCCTGCGTCCGCCAGTGGTCGAGCACGAGATGCTCGCACATGCCTTTGATCGCAGCAATCTCAACGCCGTCATAGCCGGCCAGCCTGATGCAACGGGCAGCAGTAGCAAAATCAAAACCGGCGAAAAGAACTGAGTTCACACCGAGCTGAATCATCACCTTCTCCTATCCGTTCAATGGCTTGCACATCCAAGTCGGCGCGTGTGCAGTGCACTGACTCAAATC
>JANWVJ010000051.1 GCA_025056895.1 Thermoflexales bacterium | reverse complement strand
AGCAATGCTCGTGGATGCGAAACACGCTCGAACCCAGCGGGCAGCGCGCCTGTCGAAAACGCAAGTTTGCCGTCGTCATAGCGCGTGCCCGTGTACGAGGTGTGCGCGCACGCGACGGCCCAAACCACCAGAGCCGCCACGAGCCAGCGCAGACCGGACCTCACCCCGCTCGCATAACGCGTGCTCTCTCGCGTTGTCGCACGAAAGAAGGCGGGCCCACCACACTCGCTTTCCGGTACCGTTGCTCCCTTCCGGTCCTGGCGGGGTTCGAAGTCTCTTGCCGCACAGGACCCAGCAGCACAACCAGTCACACTGGGCAAATCGTGTATAATTCTAGCACGGACGTCAAGCAGCTTTTTGCGCCCATAGCTCAATTGGATAGAGCACTTGACTTCGGATCAAGTGGTTGTGGGTTCGAGTCCTGCTGGGCGCGTCTGCAATCAAAACAAGACGGCATGGTGGTGCCGTCTTGTTTTGTTTCGGCACAACGGTATTCTGTACAGTTTCACGTGAAACACCGACGCATAAGCTGCTCTGTCGTGTGGGGCCGCGTTACCATGAGTTCGGCGGTCATGTTTCACGTGAAACGTGCTGCCCAGTCGGTCAGTTGAACAAAGCGGGATGAGCGGTGACCCAGCGCCACAGGCGCTCGATCCCTTGATGAACAGACGTTCTCGGCTCCCAGCCGAGTAAGGCTTTTGCTTTTGAGTTGTCGCTGACGAACACCGGCTGATCGCCGGGCCGCCATGCCCCATATCGAACGGGAATCGGACGGCCGGCTAAACTTTCCAACAGCGGCCCAAACTCGGCCCAGATCGATAACGTGTTTGCCGGCCCACCACCAATGTTGAACACTTGGCCGCTCGCATGTTCGATGTGTTCCCAGGCAGCATCGTAAGCGTCGATCAAATCCTGCACGTAGAGCAAGTCGCGCACCTGCTTGCCGTCGCCGTAAATCGTAATCGGCCGGCCCAAGGCCGCCGCGATCACGAAATGGGCCACCCAGCCTTGATCTTCGACGCCGAATTGTCGTTCGCCGTAGATGCAGCTTTGGCGAAAGACAACCGTTCGCAAACCGTAGATGCGCGCGTAGTCTCGCACGTACTGATCCCCAGCCCCTTTGCTGCACCCATACGGGCTATGAAAGTCGAGCGGTTGATGCTCGCTCACCCCCTGCGCCAAGTCCCGATAGCGGTAGCGGGTCGCTTCCTGCACCACCGCTACATCTTCCATCCCGCCGTAGACTTTGTTGGTTGAAGCGTAGAAGACAGCCGGCGGCTTCTCTGCTGCTCGCGCCGCTGCTCGCGCCGCTTCCAGCACGTTGAAAGTGCCGAGGGCATTGATCTCAAAGTCCTCGCGCGGATTCTTGACCGATGTAGTCACTGCTACTTGACTTGCCAGGTGCACGATCACATCCGGCCGGCTCTGTTCTACTGCCGTCCGCAGCGTTTCGTAGTCGCGGATATCCCCTTTGATGAAGCTCAGGTGAGCATCCCCGAACTGTTCGCGCAGCCATTCCAGATTGTGTTCTGTGCGCGGGCGCGACAGATTGTCGAATAGGGTCACGTCGTCGCCTGCCGCCAGCTTGCGCGCGCTTAAGTTGCAGCCAATGAAGCCGGCTCCGCCGGTGATGAAGTAGCGCATGGTTTCAACAACTCCAAGTAGAAACGGTTGGTGTGAGGAAGTGGATGATCGGTTACTTTAACAGGGTTCAATATGGCGCGGCTTCTCAGGTGCCAGATCCAGGCGACCAGTCGCGGCCGGATGCGCTTTGGCGCGTTTCTGTGGGTGCTGTTCCGCACGATCGCCTCGAAGAACGCGCATTCGCGCCGATAGTCGCCGGCAAACAGCAGATTAGAGAATCTTGCGCCGCTCTGCTCGATCAGGCTTTGAATCTCGCGCATGTCCGGCAAGCCGTATCGCACGTGTTCGCTTAGGTATCTGTGAGGGGCACCGACCAGGCGCTCGAACAGCGCGTTTAATCGAGCTTCGGCCTCCTGATGCCCTTGGCTGCCGAACGGCGCAGCAAGGATGAGCGCCTGACGACTTACTCGCAAGCACTCGCGGACAAAGCTGAGTCGTCCCGAACGAGGCAGGTGTTCCAGCGTGTCGATTGCCGTTACGAGGTCAAATGCCTCGTCTGCGAAAGGGAGTCGATGGCCGGCATAGTGCACATCAGCGCTGCCATCAACGTTGACGCTGGTCACCCGACATGCCGTGAACTGGCTTAACAAGTTTACCCGCCCGCCGACATCCAACACCCTGTAGTCCGCCCGGCGATGCGCGGCAATCATGCGCCCCACAACCTGATGGCGTTCGTACAGGTCATACGACATCAGCCAGTGCGATGGTTTCATCCGCGCTTGCCCTCCGTCAGCGCACTGAATAACGCCCGGTAACGCGGCACTACCACGTTCCAGTCGTACAGGTGGCGCGCTTTTAATTGCCCAGCATACCCCAGCGCTTGTCTCAGCTCTGAGGAACTGCCCAGCTTAACCACTGCATGAGCCAGATCGGCCGGATCACCATAGCGCACAAGCAGACCATCTTCTCCGTCGGTGATCACACTGGCCGACGCGCTGTTTTGGACGCCGATGACCGGCTTGCCGGCTGCCCAGCCTTCCACGATCACGATGCCGAACGACTCACGGTCCGACAAGTGCACGATCAGATCGGCAGTAGAAAAGATAGCTGCTTTGTCTGTCTCATCAAAATCGGCCAGCACGCTGACGCGCTCTGGATGTGACAAGGACTGAATGGCGGCGCGCAGACTGGCGGCCTGCTGCGCGCCCGCTCCGGCCAGCAGCAAGCGCGCAGTCGGTAGCGCCTGCCAGATGAGCGGCATCGCGGCTAGCATCACATCCGCGCGTTTGTAGGCCGTCATGCGGCCGATCATGCCGATTACCAGCTCATCGTCGCGCCAACCATAGCGACGACGCAGCGACACGCCGGCCTGCCGTGCATCCAATGCGTGCGTATCTACCCCACCACCGATTACCTCTATGCGTGCGCCAGCACAACGCGCAGCCAGAAAATCACGCTCGTAGGTGCTGAGGGCGACATACGCCTGCGCTTGCTCGATCGCGTGATACATGCGCGGCAAGTCGTAGCTCCAGCGGTCGGTCGGGTGAACTGTGCCAATGAAGATCACTGGCCGCCCGCTCAAACGACCGGCTGCCAGAGCTTCGTACATGTGAATCATTGGGAAAGACGCTGCCACGATCACATCTGCCGGCTGGTTGACAATCGCCTGACGTAACCCTCGCACAATCGGCCCAAAGTATAGGCCGCGCACGACATCTTGCCCCGGCAAGCGCAGCTTATAGGCGATTCGAGCCGCGTTCAATCGCAAGCGGGTGAACCGGTTAAACACGGGAAAACGGCGCACCCGCACGCCGTTCAAGGTTATCTCTCCCGCCGGCAAACGCGGTTGACAGGCGTCGATGAACAGCTCACAGGAATAGGCATCCGTCGTGAACACATCAATCTGGTCGCCTGCCCACGCCAGACGTTCGGCCAGCGATTGAATGAGCCATTGCACCCCTCCCCTTGAGGGGTAATACGCGTGAGGCACGAACAGGATGCGCATTCCCGGATGCTCTCTCGTCACGGCTTCACCCAGTTCTATCTCGACCGCCGGCCGATCACCCACTCGTAAATCTGCCGGTGTGCTGCTAAGAAACGCTCGGTGTGGCCGGCCACTGCTGCTTGCAGTCTTTGCGGTGAGAACCGCGCCTGCCGGAGCGTGTCAACAGCGCGTAGGATGTGATCTGCATTCACAACGTCGATCACACAGCC
This sequence comes from Thermoflexales bacterium, assembly GCA_025056895.1. GTDB lineage: Bacteria > Chloroflexota > Anaerolineae > J036 > Brachytrichaceae > Roseilinea. The sequence continues at coordinate 14,777 of JANWVJ010000051.1, read as the reverse complement.
CAAATTGCTCTTCTCTACCCACTCCGACATGCGAATGGCGCGGCTGACCAAAACCGGTTTGCCGGCTGCCAAACACTCCAATAACGAATGCGGATAGGCCTTGACCACGTCAGGCCGCGTCGCCAGCACAACGCCGGCTGTCACGCCGGCCAACACCTCATTCACATCGACCCGTTCATTCAATACACGCACTCGCTCTTGCAGACCCGTTGTCGCAACCCGTCGCATCATTTCGTCGAAGAGGACGCCGCGCCACAAGAAAATCAGACGCAACTCATGCCGTCGCAGGGCAGCTTCTAACAGCGCGTCCACGCCTTTGCTGACAAATTGCTCCCCAGTCCACGGCGCGGAGCCGGCCAGCAGAGTAGGCGGGGCATCATCAGAAATTGACGTGTACTGCAAGCGCGTGACATCAACCGCCGGTTGAACAACGTGCGTCTGTGAAATGCCCCATCGAATGAGACAGTCTTGATCGGCCTGGCTGGACACAATCACTGCACGGGCCAGGGCGCCGACCCGACGCGCGTTGTGACAATGCTCGTCACTTACGCTGCCGACGATGGTGTACACAATCGGACGGCGCAAGAGACGCAAAACGGGAAATGGAAAAGGGTCTGGGTTGAAGATGTGGTGTACATCAATCGACCGTTCCAAGCGCCACAACAGCGGCAAGCGCTCCAGGCCCCATATCGCCCGTGGAATGCGCGTTCCGGGCCGGCGGGTGGGGTACAAATGAATTGAGCGACCGACTGCCACATGCTGTAGCAAGCGCACGTCTTGGGCTACGGCTTCACAATCCGCCATCGGCGAGGCCGGAATGGTCAAGTGATACAGCGCGCGCATCAGCTTATTTCCCCCCGTGTCACGCGCGCATTCTGACCGCCGAATCGCCCGCACCAGCCGTCTATACATCCCAGGGCGATTGCGCGCGCCTGCTGGAATTGACGGCGCGCGATTGCCCATCCGCCGGCATACATCCCGTACATCGTCCACAAGGCAGACAAACTCAACCGCGCGCGCGGATAAAACTTGCGGACATACAGAAAGCGATTTCTCATTACATAATATATGTGCAGTTGACGGCGGATGGCTGCTGAGCGATCCACGGCGTGTTGAACGACAGCCGAGCCGTCTATGGCGCTCAACCAGCCGTGTAGCTTGGCTCTGGCGCACAAGTCCGCTACTTCGCCGCCGAAGAAATACTCTTCATCCAGCAGTCCCACCGTTCGTAAGACTTCGGCGCGGATCATCACACACGTGCCCGGCACATAGTCCACCCTGCGGAGCGCGCCCGGCGCGAGCGGATCGACAATATGGGACGAGACGTGACGGGCGATGTCTCGCCCACCGGCGGAGAGCAAGCGCGTGGGATGGGCTGCATCGACCAACACAGGTCCAACAATGCCGATTGATGGGTGTCGCTCCAACGTGCGGCGCAGTTGCTGCACCGCATCTGCTTGCGCGCGTGCATCGTTGTTGAGCAACAGCACCCACTCGCAGTGGATGTGCAACGCGCGGCGCAGGGCCAGATTGTTGCCTCCGGCGAAGCCCAGATTCTTTTGGCTCAGAATCAGTTCGACGCCGGCCAGAGCTTCTGTCAGTCGGCGCCGATCTGCCGGTTGGGAGCAGTTATCCACCACCCAAATGTGCTTGTCCGATATTGGCCAGCTCTGTGCCTCGTGTACGCACGCGATGGTGTCCTCGGCTTGGTTCCAGTTGAGGATGACGATGCCCAGAGTCATGGCGAGTCAGCCGGCGACACAGCGATAGTAGCTTGAACCGCGATCGCACAGACGCGGATTGGCGGGTAACTCGTTGAGGGTCGCATCCAGCGTAATCCAGCCCGCCTCGGTCAGCCATCTTCCCAGCGCCGCATGCGTGAAGCGACTGCCGTGTTTCCAGCCGGGGGCGGGTGTGACAAAGTAGGATGGGTCGTGGGATTCCAGAGTCACCACGCTTTGCACGATCAGATGCCCTCGGCTCAGCGCGCGCAATGCGCGCAAGAAATCTGCCGGCTGATTCAAGTGATACAGGCCGCCGGTGCACAGAATCAGGTCATAAGCCGGCGGCTCGCCTGCCGCGACGCGCACAACCTCCCATACGTCTCTGACTTCAAAGCGTAAATTGCTGAACTTGAGCAAGCGGGCTGCGGTGCGGGCGCGCTCGATCTCTTGCGGATCGAGATCGACGCCGGTAATCCGCGCCGATGGACAGAGTGTTGCCAACAGACACGCATAGTAACCGTCCGCACAAAATAAATCCAGACAACTCGGCGCCTCGGCTGCCATATCGCCCAGAGACTGCTTGAGATACGCTTCGATGATCTGCTCTTTGGCGCGTTGATTGATAGTGTGCGCCGGCAGGCTTGGCTTCAGAAATTGGCGGATCGAAAATCGTTCGCCCTTCTCCACATAGTGCGGGTCGAAGCGCCGGCGCAGCGGGTTGAGCAACGCGCGCAGTTGATCTCGGCGGCGCGGGAGGAAATGTGTTTGCAGACCCAGGCGCGAAAAGTCGTGATACCATGGCCGCAAGGCGCGCACCTCGGAGTGTTGCGATGCCATCGTCGCGAGATTCTAGCATGTGCCTCACAGCAAACGATGCCGCGTGTTGATATCGTTATCCCCAACTGGAACGGCCTGCGCTACCTGCCCGATTGCCTGACGGCGCTCCAAGCGCAGATCTTTCGTGATTTCTCGATCTGGCTGGTGGACAACGGCTCTATTGACGGCTCGGTGGAGTGGGTGCGGTCGCATGCGCCGCAGGTCAACCTGCTGACCAACTCCGTTAACCGAGGCTTTGCGGCTGCGAACAACCAGGCAATTCGCGCCGGCTGCGCCCCCTACATCGCGACGCTCAACAACGACACCGTTGCCGATCCCGATTGGTTGGCCGAATTAATAGGCGCCTTGGAAGCAGATGAACAACTTGGCGCGGCAGCCTCGCTTATGGTGTTTGCCGACCGCCCTGCGATGATTAATTCAGCCGGCATCGCGGTTGATCGATTGGGGATTGCTTGGGATCGACTCGGCGGGCGGCCTGTCACGGACGGTGAGGACACACCCACGCCGGTGTTCGGCGCGTGCGCCGGCGCGGCGTTGTATCGACGTGCGATGCTGGAAGAGATCGGCCTATTTGACGAGGATTTTTTTGCCTATTTGGAGGATGTTGATCTGGCGTGGCGCGCCCAGTGGGCCGGCTGGTCGGCCGTATTCGTCCCTTCCGCACGCGTTGTGCACCATCATTCAGCCACAGGGGGCGAAGGCTCGCCTTTCAAGCGCCGGCTGTTGGGGCGCAACAAAGTCTGGCTGATCCTGAAAAATTATCCGTTGCCCTATCTATGGCTATACTGGCCGTTGATCTGGGGATATGACGCAGCGGCAGTGGCGCGGGCGTTGGTACTCGGCCAAGCCGCCGGCGCTGTGAGCGGGCGATGGCACGGTTGGCTGGCGGCCCGGCGCGCCTGGCGTAAGCGCCGGTGCTTGCTGCGGCGTCGGTCGGCCAAACAGATATGGGCCCAGCTTGCTGCGGTGCAGCCGCCGCATGCTGTGCTGGCGCGCTATCGACATTTACAGCCCGACATCAGATGATGGACAGGATCAAAATCATCGTCCTGTTCTCGCTTGCCGCCCTGCTCGGTCAGCCTTCGCGGTTGCTCACAGCGCAACGCGCTCAGCCGTATGCTCCTACTCAGGGTTATCGGGCCTTTTTGCCGATTGCGCTGAATCAACCCACGCGCATCGCTGTAATCGGGGATTTTGGACTGGCCGGCGCGCCGGCGGCTGCCGTCGCCAATCTGGTCATCTCCTGGCAGCCTCAATATATCGTCACGACCGGCGACAACAATTACTACACCGGCCTGGCATCTACGATTGACCAGAACATCGGCCAATACTATGCTGACTTCATTCATCCTTACTTCGGTTCCTATCCTGCCCCTCACAATCCAGGCTTCAACCGCTTCTTCCCCGCAATAGGCAATCACGACTGGAACAGCGCAGACGGGTACGCGGCGCATCTGAACTATTTCACATTGCCCGGCCATGAACGTTACTACGATGTTCTGCTCGGACCGGTGCACTGGTTTATCCTGAACAGCGACAGTCACGAGCCGGATGGCATTACGCCGACGTCAGCTCAGGCTCAGTGGCTGCAAAACAAGTTGGCTGCCTCGACCGCCTGCTGGCAGATCGTGGTGTTGCACCACGCACCTTACTCGTCCTCGGCGGTGCACGGCTCGACTCCGGCCACGCAGTGGCCTTATGCGACATGGGGGGTGGATGTGGTCATCGCCGGCCACGACCACACCTACGAGCGTCTCTCTCGCGACGGGATTGTGTATCTCGTCAATGGCATCGGTGGTGCGCCACTGTATGCCTTTGGCCTTCCCATCGCCGGCAGCGTCGTCCGCTATAACGCAGACTATGGCGCCCTTAGGATTGATGCGACAGCATCCTGCCTGCGCTTCGACTTGCTCAATACCGCCTCGGTCGCGGTAGATTCCTTTGAGTTAACAGGCGGATGTGCCTGGTAGCCGGCTTGTTCTAGCGCCGGACGAGCGGCAGATACAAGGAACGTATCCCGTAGCTTGGACTGCCCAGGGTCATTTCGTCCACAACAATCCTTAAGCCGAGCGGCGGGGCATCGACCGCTTCGATAATGACCGAAACAGATAACCCGCCGGCAGGGCGCAAATCCAGTTGCACGTGCCGCCATTCTTCCAGTGGCCCTGTGTTCTCCTGATTGCGAGAATATATCGCGGCCGGCTTTCCATCCAACAGCGACGCCTCAAGCGGCAAATCGACCCAGTGACGCAAGGGCAGCAATGATCCGTCAAGCTGCACCCGCACCGAGGCCGTGTCGCCGGCGCTGTTGTTTGTGACCTGCGCCAGCAGGGAGAGAACTCCCTGCGCCGGAAGTGTGACGCGCTGGCTGATGATGCCCGTGCCGGTGATCGCCGCGCCGCCAAAGCCGCTGTGCGCGACCTGAGTGTAGCCGGCGTTGCCGAAGAACGTCCAGCCGGCATCCGACTCGAAGTGGCTGTTTATCAACACGTTGTTTTGAGGGGGCAGCACGATCAAAACGGTGCGGTCATTTGTCGGGCGATTCAGAAGGGGTGGCAGCCAGCCAAAGTGAGAATGGGTCGCCGTCAAGGAGTACGCAGCGGGGACGCCGAAGTACGTGAAGCTGTGACCGGATAGATTGCTCGCCAACGCTGCACAGGCGCTCTCTCCCTGCACGCGGGTGCCCTGTATCGGCTGTCCCATATTGTTCACCACCAGGCCGGTAATTGCGTGCGAGCTGATGAGCAAAGTGGACATGGTCGGACTCCAGCCGGCTTGGATGTTGCCGGCTGCATCGCGGGCGCGGGCGCGGAACTCGTACACTTGGCCGCATTGAGCAGCCGGCGGAGCATACACTGCGCTCAACGTGGTCGAGGGAACGTTGCTCAGCCAGGTCATCCAAGTCGTTGGGAGCAGGCGGGCCTGTATGTCGTAAGCGGCGACGCCTGATCCAAAGTCACTGCCCCACCAGAAAATAGGAATCTGCGAGCTGTTCAACGTGGCCGGGGCTGCCACACCCGCCTGCGGTGGAACTCGGTCAATCAAGAATGGCCCGTAGTGCAGCGTACTCGTCGCCACGTTCCCCACCGCATCCAACGCGCGCAAATGAAGGTACCAGCTCATGACCGTGTTGGCAGTTGTGCTCAAACTGATGCTGGTGACGCTAGAAATGTCTCTTGTGCTATCCGGTTGAGTCGAGGGTGCGCTGTCCCAGACAAGCGAATATCCGTCCAGTCCGCTGCCCGGATCGGGAGCGGGGTTCAATGTCACCGTAATGATGCCGGCGTTGCTCCATGTCATCGTGGCAGGTTGGGCGCCGGCTACCGATGCGGCGCCGGGAGGCACGCGATCTACTTTGAACGGGCCGTAGTGCAGGGTGTTCACCGAGGCATTCCCTGCGTTGTCCACGCTGCGCACGTGCACATACCAATCCGCTACAGAGGGTCCCACAGCCGTGCTCAAGCTACTTACCGGCCCACTATCGGGCGTTGTGTCCGGTGTGGTAGTTGGGATATTGTCCCAGATGAAGGAGTACCCGTTTAGGCCGCTGCCGATATCTCCGCCGGCAGTCAGATTGACCTGCAAACTGGTTGAGGCCGTCCAGATATTGACTGCCGGATGGGAACCACTGGCGCTGGGCAAATGAGGCGGCTCGCGGTCAATTCTGAAGGGGCCGAAATGGGCTGCATCGGCTGACCAGTTACCCACTTGATCCACACTGCGCACGTGCAAATACCAAGAGGACGCTCCAGAGAGCGGCCCATGACTCAGACTGGTGACCGCACCGCTATTCTGAGTTGCCCCCGGCAGAGTGGATGGAGACTGATCCCACACCACGCTATACCCGCTCAGGCCGCTGCCGCTGTCCAGCGCGGGTGAGATCGAGACAGTAATTCTGCTGCTGTTGCTCCAGGTGTTGACTGTCGGCGTCGTCACCGAGGCAAACGGCAAGTTGGGCGGTGTTTTGTCCACAAAAAACGGTCCGATGTGGATGACGTTGGTGCTCCAGTTGCTCCAACTGTCGCGTGTGCGCAAGTGAAACCACCATACACCATCGCTGAGGGTGGGGGATGTGGAACTGGTCGAAGCAGTGTCAACGATTGTATCGGGTATGCTGGTCGGCGAATTGGTCCAGATCATCGAGTAGCTCGGCAACCCTGGGCAGGGTCCACCTACGCCTGCGCCGCTCCACCAAACCGTGATCGCGCCTTGAGCGGTCCAAGTGTTGGTAGGCACACTTGTCGAAAACAGCGTGGGGTTGCTGGGCGGCGCTTCGGTGAAGCAGTAATTGCCTGTGCGCCGGTTATCATGACGATGCATCGGCCACGGCATGGCAGCAGGGCTGGCCGGCCCTATCTCATCCCAGAGGTACAAAGCGGCGTTGCCGTTTGATTCCCCCACCACAATCGTTTCCAAAAGTCCGTCGTTGTCCACGTCCGCCACGGTTGGGGGCGCGTACAGCCCGTCGAGTGGGCTGTGTTGCACGCGCGACATGTCAGCATCCGGCTGGCCGTTGGCGCGGATGACGGTAACGCCCGGCGAGTTATGGCCGGCCATCAAAATGTCTAGTTCTCCATTACCGTCTAGGTCGGCCACTATTGGTGAAAGAGCGGTGGACAGCAGCGAAGGAGAGACGTGAGTAGTAGGAGGTTGCATCGGGAATCCGCTCAGCAGAACACCGTTGCCACGCCAGGCATACAGGTCATAGCACGCCGGGTCATCCATATCGCCGCAGCCGATGGCGACATCCAATCCGCCGTTCCCATCCAGGTCGGCCAGCGCCGGCGAGCCTTGCGCCGACTTACTCAGCGGCTGAGGCCAGCCGGCCAGGGGGGTGCCGTCGCCACGCCAAGCGTAAACGAACTTGCCGTCGTTGCCCGGAATTTGATTGCGCCCCGTGCCCACAATGATGTCGAGCTGGCCGTTGCCGTCCAAATCCCCCAGGGCCGGCGACGAATCGACCAGTTGCGGCACGTACTTCGGCCAGCCAGGCACCAGGGTGCTGTCGCCGTTGATCGCCCACACAGGGGCAACGCTGTAGTCGGGAATGCCGCAAGCGTCTCCATTCCAAAAGTAGCAGCGTGGGCTGGTTCCCCCCACAACAATCTCCAGCAGTCCATCCCCGTCAATGTCTCCCAGGGCCGGCGAAGAAATCCCGCCGCGACTGAGCGGGTCGAAGTGAGGCGCCCAGCGATACAGGGGCCATCCGTTCACGACGCTGCCGTTGTGATGATAGGCGTGGATGCGTCGATCTTCACCTTCCCACACGATCTCTAAGTCGCCGTCCCCGTCGATGTCCCCGACGGCTGCGCCGGAAAAGATGCCATCCCAGCACCCATCCGGCGCGCCCCAGTTCGGTCCGCCGCCCACTTCATCCAGCTTGGGCTGAGGCCAGTTGCCGAACAACGCAAATTGCCAAGGGGATAGGTAGGTGTACACCAACGTGCCGCCGTTGATGCAATGGGCGGGCAACCCGCCTGTGGTGACCACTATTTCCAGCGTCCCATTCTGGTCTAAATCGGCCACTACGATCGGCGACTCGATTCGAGACTGTGACTGCAGAGCAGGTGGGTTGGCAGCGTTAATCTCCAGTGCAGTCTGACGCTCCCATAGTTTTTGCCACTGCCCGCCGCTCCACCCCACGATGACCAGCCGGCCATCGTATGTGCCGATGACGATCTCCTTCATGCCATCGCCGTTGAAGTCCACCACTGCCGGCGATGATCTCATCACCCGCGTCCCGCCGATCCACACGCCGACGCCCGGCACGCGCGGGCCGGCGTGCAGAGGATGGGGGATGCACAGGCTAAGGTTGACCGCAACTGCAAGGGCAATCACCAGAATCGATCTTCTCAGGGATCGCTGTTTTGGGCTGTCTATCCGTTTCATCGCCGATCGTCTCCTGTTCAGGCGTGTGGTCGATTCGGCGCCCTAGATCAGCGCCGCGCAATTGGCAGGTAAGTCAGATACACCCCTACGCCAGAGCTGCCCAACGTCACTTCATCGACCACAATAATTAGTCCGCTGTTGCCGTTATCGTTTGCACGGAAGGTGAGCGTTACCGCTTGGCCGGCAAGCTCGCCGATATTCAGCCACACGTGTGCCCAACTTGTGCTCACAGTTGGAGAAAGGTGAACAGTGTGCTGGCCACTCTCAAGCTCGATCAAGGCGGAGTCCATCGGTTCTACGTTTGCCCCACGCATCAAGAGTGACAACACACTGCCGGCCGGCACAGTTGGGCTGACCAGTTGCCGTATCCAACCTGTTCCGGTGATGGCTGCGCCCCGCACGCCGCTGTGCGCTTGGGTAGTGTAGCCGGCGTTACTGCTGAACAGCCAGGCGCCATCTGCCTCGAAATGAGACCGGCTGATGACATTCGTCGCCGGCGGCAGCACGATCAAATCTTGGCTGCCGGTAGGGCGGTTGTACAGGGGCGGTAATGTGCTAAAACCGCTGCGCGACACGCTCAACGAATCGCTCGTCGGCGCCCCGTAATAGGCGCGAATGCGCCCCTGCAAATCGCTGGGCTGGATCGCACAGGCCGCCGGCGCGTTGACCTGCGCGTTGAAAACCGGCTCCCCGACGGTGTTCACCACCGTGCCGGAGATCATCTGGTTGCTCCCCACAGTGGTTGTGACCGGCGCGCTGAATGCCCCCAAATTGCCCGCGACATCCCTAGCCCGCACACGGAAGGAAAGGGTGTTGCAAGTGGTGCTGCCGGTGGAATAGCCGGCGGTCGTCGTGCTGAACGGGACGCTGCTCAGCCAGGTGCTCCATGCGCCGTTGCCGACCCGCGCCTGCACCGTGTAGCTGAAAATGCCGCTGCCGTTGTCGTTGCCGCTCCAGTACACCGGCACGCTGCCGGGCGCAACAATCCCCGGCGCGTAAGTCGCCGCCGTCGGCGCCGTCGTGTCGATCCAGAACGGCCCGAAGTGCGCTGCCCCGCTCCAATTGCCCCATTCATCCCGCGCGCGCACGTGGAAGTACCACACGCCATCGCCGAGCACAGGGCTGGTGGTCGTATTGCTGAACGAGTCCACGACGGTGTCGGGCACGGTGGAAGGGGACTGTGACCAATTCCAAGAGAAGCCGCGCAGGCGGGCGCAGCCAAACCCGGTCGCGCCCGTCCAGGTCGCGCTGATGGTTGTCTGACTGCTCCACGTGTTGATCGGTACGGAGGATGAAAGGGTGTTCGGCGGCGCCGGCGGTTGCTCGGTAAAGCAGTAATTGCCGGTGCGTCGGTTGTCGTGGCGAAACATCGGCCAGGGCATACGCGCCGGCAAAGCTGCGCCGGTTTCTTGCCAGAGGTACACCGCAGCCTGACCGTCGCTGCCGTTTGTGCCGTTCACGCTGCCCGCCGCGATGGTCTCCAGCAACCCATCGTTGTCGATGTCGGCGACCAGCGGCGAACTGAAGAACGCCCCATCGTTGGGGGACTGAGCGCGCGAAATATCCGCGCTATTCGCGCCGCTATTCGCGCCGCCGGCTGTAATGAGCGAGATTCCGATTGAAGTGTGGCTGATCAGCAAAATCTCCAGTTGGCCGTTGCCGTCTAAGTCGGCGATCACCGGCGGCAACTTGCCGTCCGTCGGCTGGCGATTCCAGAAGTTTGCGTTCAGGGGAGTCATCGGAAAGCCGGCCACATTGGCCCCGTTCCCGCGCCAGGCATACAGTACAGTGCAATCTGCTACGCCGTCGGCGCCGCAGCCGATCACCACGTCTAACCCGCTCCCGTCCAGATCGGCCAGCGCCGGCGACGACATCATGTTGTTGGCGGTTGGGCGCGGCCAGCCGGGCAGAGGGGTGCCATCGCGTTTCCAAGCGAATACGTTGTATCCGCCTGTGCTGTCGATTCCTCTTCGTCCGGTACCCACCACCACGTCCAGGTGGCCGTCGCCGTCCAGGTCGCCCAGCGCCGGCGAGGAATCCACCCATTGCCCAACGTATTTTGGCCAGCCGGGCAGCAAGGTGCTGTCGCCGCGAATCGCCCACACCGGCGCCACGGTGTAGTTCGGGCTGCCGCCACAGCCGTCGATGGGTGAGGGGGTGCATTGCGGGCTGGTGCCGCCGACCACAATATCGTGTATGCCGTCTCCGTCCAGGTCGCCGATGGCCGGCGAGGAGAGGCCCCCGCGCGTCAACGGGTCAAGGTAAGGGGGCCAGCGGTACAACGGCCAGCCGTTCACCACACTGCCGTCGTGGTGATAGGCATGAATGCGCCGATCCTCCCCTTCCCACACGATTTCCAGGTCGCCATCACCATCTATATCGCCGACGGCGGCGCTGGAGAAAATGCCGTCCCATTTGCCATCGGGGGAGCCAAATCCGGGGCCGCTGCCCACCTCGTCGAGGCGCGGTTGCGGCCAGTTGCCCTTGATGCTGAAGCTCCATGGGCTGTTGTAACCGTAGACCAGCAGACCGCCGTTCTTGCCATCCTGTGGCAGGCCGCCGACGGGCAGCACAATCTCCAGCTTGCCGTCTAGGTCGAGGTCGGCAACGGCCACGGCGGAGGTGATTTTCGTGTCGCCGGTCGGGTTGGGCGGGTTCGCCGCATTGATGTCCAGCACAACGGTGCGCGACCACAACACCACCCAGGCGCTGCCGTTCCAGCCGATGACAAACAGTCGGCCATCGTCGGTTGGCACAACAATTTCTTTCAATCCGTCGCCGTTGAAATCTGCCACGGCCGGATTGGCTCTTAGGATGCGTTGGCCGCCCAGGTTGATCACTGTTGTGGCTGGCGCCGCCCGTGTCACAGAGTCAAAAGTGCCCGCGACTGCCAGCGTCACCGACAAAACCACCCAGGCCGATCGAACAAATCGCTTACTCATCATTTGCATCACTTCCCTGGGCCGGTTGCCCACCTCCATGCCCCATATAGGCGCGCATTGCACATCGCTATATGCAGCGTTAACGGTTCAGGGTGTCGAAACCATTTTAAGATAGCTTTGCGCGACGATGTCCCACGTTCGTCCTGCGCTATAAGCGCGCGCAGCCGACGCCATGCGTGTGCGTAACGGGGGATCGAGCGACAAACGGCGCATGGCTGCGCTGAGGCCGGCAATTTCATTCTCGTCGGTCGGCACTTTGATCACACAATCGTCGGGCAGTTCGCGGAATGCGCCAATCTCCGAGACAATCGTTGGCTTGCCCATGCTGAGCAGATCGCTCAACACAGCGGAGGTTTCGCCGGTCGTAGGGAAGCGCAGGGTGATGCCGATATCGACGGCCTGCATCCCCAGCAACACGTACAACGGTGTGCGATAGGCAGCCTCGAAACGAATGCGGTGCAGTGCGCAACGCGTCGGGTCTTCAGCCCAGCGCCGAACCGCTTCTGGCGCCAGCGGGGTGACCTCGCCGGCAATGTACAGCCAGCTCTGTGGCAGGTCACTGCGTACAAATGCCTCAATGATTTGCTCAACGCGCTTGGCGGCGGTGATGTGGCCAAACACACCGAAGAGTAGCGCGCCGGCAGGTAAGTCGAGGGCGCGGCGGGCTTGTGTTTGCAGCGCGCCACCGTCCTCTGTGTAGGCAGTTACGCCGTATGGCAGGACGGTGACGGGGGTTGCGGGCGCCGCCGTGCGCAAACGTTCTGCCAGAAAGGCGCTGTGCGCGACCAACAGATCGCTGGCGCGGCAAATGCGCCGCAACAGGGGGTGGTTGTAGCTGTCCGAGCCGGGCAAACGCATGCGCTGCCAGGCGCGCCAGGCTGCAAACCAGCCTTCTTCGGCGGCGATTTCGCGCAGCAGGCGCCAGCGCGAGATGCCCTCATACAGGTGATAGAGCGAACCGTCGTGAAGAACGGCGATGCGGCGACACGGCGCGCTTAACAGGGCGTCGGCCATATAGGCGTGGCCGGCCTGGTTGCCCAGGTGAAACACCGCCGCGTCGAAAGGCTGTCGGGCGTGTTCAGAGCGAAACGCGCCGGCCGGCAGGACAGACACACCGGGCAGAGACATGGCGCGCCCGATCGCCTGATCCGCAACAAAGATATTCACCTGCGCCAGGTGACGCAGTGCTTCGACGAGTGACAGGCTGTACTCGGCGATGCCGCTGCGCGCCGGAGGCCACGGCGACCACCAGGCAATGCGCGGATGGCCGGCGTTATCGATGGCGCTCACGCTCTAATTGTGCCACGCGCGCTTCGAGCTGGTCAATGCGCTGCAGCAGTCGGCGGTTGAGCGCCAGCGACTCGGCCAGGGCGCGCGCGACCGTGCGGTTGAACTGATTTTGCTGTGCAATCACAACCCACAGCGGCCAGCGGGCAGTCAGGGTGTACAACGCGCTGCGCACGGCTGCTACAACCGGCCCGATCAGCGGGAGCGCAGAGGCGAAGCGATGTTCGTGCAGGGCGCCGGCCCGGCCGGCTTCCTCGACCAACTCTTCGAGATTGGAGAACAGAGCGATCTGTTCAATGGCGTGCGTGGCAGTAGGATCGCCGCGTAGGAGACGCGCTTGAAGCGCCTGTAAGTAGGCAGAGGGGGGTGAATCGGACTCTTGGTGGGTCATCTGATTGTCTCAGTGCTGTGTTGACGCGCGAGCGCGTATAATCCGCCTGCAATCTCCGTGCCGGCAGTGTGAATAGACTGCGTACAATTGTACGAGTGCAGGCTGAGCCGGCCGCGCAGAGCTTGTGTCCAAAAGCCGGCAAGATATGGAGAATGACCGGTGAGCACAAGACTGGGGCGGAATGCCTAGCAAGCAAACGTGAATGTCGCAACGTGAAGCAGGATTCTCAGGATAAGCTTCTGGTGTGTGCTGAGTCAGAGAGCACCAGCCCAGACTACGACCGGCAAAGAAAACTTCGCCGGCGTACGATCCCCCTTCCGAAAATAGTTGCGTTGGAGAAGTGACACACTGCTCCGCTCCTTCGTGAGTTGGTGAGCAGGGTATGAGCACTGACACATGAAAGCGAAAATGACAAAGCTTCTACACAGGCTTAAAAACACTGTGTCTTCTTCACCCTTAGACAAAGCGACTGCTGTGCAGTACGCTTACAGGCTCATCCTCGGTCGTGAGCCGAGCGCGGCGGAAGTGCTGGCCCATCTAGGTCACCCCGATTTGCAGGCTCTTCGTCGCTCATTTTTTGAATCCCAGGAATTCCGCTCAAACTATCGCTGGTTGTGCGGCGCAACACTCTCTGGCTATGAGCCGCCGCTCTCTGTCCAGGATTGGGTTGATCCGGCCACGTTGAAACGTTTGTTTGTCCATATTCAGGCCAGTTGGCGCACCATCGGTGAACAAGAACCGTACTGGTCGGTGCTCAGTGCAGACGAGTACAAACTCGCCAACATCCAGGGAAGGTTGGAAGAGTTTTACCGGTCTGGATGGGAGAGTTTCCATCTCCTCGTCAACACGATGAAGCGAAACGGCCTGGACGACAGACTGGAGGATAAGACTCTGCTTGAGTATGGGTGTGGCGTGGGAAGGGTGACGAATGTGCTTGCCCAAAAATTCAAGAGAGTGCATGCTTACGATGTCTCCACGTCTCATCTGGCGCTGGCAAGGCAAGTCACCGACTCACTAGGCCTGGCAAATGTCCATTACGTGGCCGTGCAGTCTCTGCGAGATATGCAGGAGCTGCCTCAGGTTGACATGGCCTACTCGATCATTGTGCTCCAGCACAACCCGCCGCCGATCATTCGTCTGATTCTGGAATCTATGCTCGATGCGCTCAAGCCAGGGGGAACAGCCCTGTTTCAGCTCCTGACCTATCAAGAGGGCTATTCCTTCCGGGTGGAGGAGTACCTTTCCTCGCCGCGTCCGGCTCAGATCGAGATGCACGTCCTGCCCCAGCAGCGTGTCTTCGAGATCATCGCAGACAAAAGGTGTCGTGTGTTAGAGGTGCTGGACGACGCACTCGCCGGCTACCGCAAAGGGCAACTGTCCAACACCTTCCTGGTGCAAAAACGGTGAGATAGGATCGCTGAGGATTTTAAGGACAATAAGTTGACATTATGAGCGAGCGTATCCACAAAGCAATCTGCACCATCTTTGCCAAGAACTACTTACCACAAGTGCGAATTCTCACCGAGTCCTTTCTTGCTCATCATCCTGAGGGACAAGTTTTTGGATTGCTGTGTGATCGCCTGGAGGGCTGCTATGAGCCGGCTCGCGAGCCATTCGTCACGGTCTTAGTAGAGGATGTCGGCATCCCGCGCTTCACCGAGCTATCGCTGAAGTATTCGATTGTCGAGTTGCTTACGGCGGTCAAGC
>JANWVJ010000050.1 GCA_025056895.1 Thermoflexales bacterium | reverse complement strand
GGCGCGGTCAATCTCGAAACGCATCAGAGCCTTGAACCGATCATCAATCACCCCGCGCCGCAGATCGTCTTCAGTGTAGTGAAACCGCTCCAAGTCTTCTTGGGGCAGGTAAATGCGGCCCAGCTTTAGGTCTTCTCCGATATCGCGCAGGATGTTAGTCAGTTGCAAAGCGATCCCTAGCTCGATTGCCGCACCCTGAGCAGCCTCGACTGTAGAGGGCGTTGCCTCGGATAGGCCGATGATGTGCATACTGATCAAGCCGACTGTGCTGGCCACGCGATAGCAGTACACCCTAAGCGCCTCAAAAGTCTCGTAGCGATGAACAGTCAAGTCCATCGCACACCCCTCGATCAACTCTTCGATGTGTTGGTGGGGAATTTGATAGCGCTCGCGTGTTTCGGCCCAGGCAAACAAGACCGGATGGCGCTGGACACGAGCCGGCAGACGCGCCTGACGACGCCATTCTGCAATTTCCTGAGCGCCACCGCGGCCGGCGGTAACCCCGCTTACCCGCTGCGGGGCGTCAACCAGATCATCGGTGAGACGGCAAAAAGCATACAGCGCACGAATGGCTCGCCGCGTCGGAGGCGGCAGGAACGCGGTACTGAAATAAAACGACTTGGAAAATCGCCGCGTGATCGTGTCACAATGCCGGTAGGCTGCGTCTGCTTCTCGAGTACACTCTGAGCTGCGGGTTTCCGCCTCCGCTCTGTAGGCCATGCTCTCCGATTCTAATCCGCCAATCATCGAGACGCCAACATATTCCAGGCGAGAACTCGACACAGGGCCTTGGATATCGCTAGGTGAACTCATATAACAGGTGCATATTGTGCGATAACCGGTGAGTATTTGCTTAGGCCCAGCCAAGAAATAGTTAGGATGACACCCCAAAACATAGGCCAATCGTCAGTTGACAGGTTAAGCCGATGTTATACAATCCTCCTAGAGCAGGCTTTCTGGAGCAGAGGCCGCCCGGAGCGAAGAGGAGTTGTCGGACAGTTCAGCAATGGCAAGGGTGAATCTCAAAATACCCGTTTTTACGCGTTCGGAGATTGAGGCACGTTATGCGCCCGCGTAACGTGCCTTTATTGTTTTAGTAGACCAGGAGGACGAAAAATGATGGATTCAAGCCACATCGGCAAGCGAGAGAAGGCACGCCGATACGCCAAAGAGCGCGATCGATTCAAGTTCCTTAACTTCCAGGTTGCAGTGCGCGGCGACAATGGCGACTACTTGGTGACCTACGATCATGGCAAGTGGTACTGCAACTCGGAGTACTTTCAGAAGCACGGCTATGATAGCCACACCATGGCTGTTGAGGAACTGTTGAGTGATATGCTGGCCAAACCTGAGGCTGAACCTCAACCCTGAGAGCTGATGGAGTCGTTTGCAGACACAAGAGGCGGGCGAGTGTCCGCCTCTTGTGCTTTCTGCCATAGCCGGTTAGATCGGCAGGCGGGGGGATAGCGAGTGTCTACGCTCATGCTAATATCAACAGCGTGTACATCGGGAGTCGCGGACGGCGCAAACGAGGAAGCAGTGCTGCCTGGTTTGTGCTCTTCTTGATCGGCGCCATCTTGCTCGGCGGGTACGCTGTGGTACAAGAACGGCTGGGGCGAGGATTGCGGTTAAGCGCTTCGCAAACCACTCCTTTGCCCACCTTGACGCCTACCCGCGCGGTCGAGGATTTTGTGGCGTTGGCCCAAGAAGCATACAAGCAAGGAGATTATCGATCGGCGATTAGCTTCTACGAGCAAGCATCGCGTCGCCGGCCAAATGATGCCCGCTTGTACGCCGAGCCGGCCCGGCTGATGGTGTTTATCGGTCAGGCGCGCCGAGCCGAGCAACGCGCCCGCCGCGCACTAGAAATTGACCCCTCGAGTGTGATGGCGAGAGCGGTTCTATGCATGGCATTGGACTGGCAGGGCCGCGTGGCAGAGGCGCTGACCGAGTGTAGGGCAGCAGTAGAGCAAGACCCGAATAGCTCCCTCGCCCGCGCTTACTTGTCCGAGGCGCTCACCGACAGCGGCAGCTTTGGGGCAGCGCGTGATGAGGCTCGCCGCGCCCTGGAGCTGGACCCACAGAACGCCGATGCGATGCGCAACCTGGGTTACTCCTATGAGATGGCCGGCGACTACGCCCAGGCCGTTTACTACTACGAAGAAACGCTCAACCTGAATCCGAACATGCCGCATGTCATCATTGCGATTGGACGGGCCTACACGGTGTTGGGCCAACCGTCCAAGTCGGTGGTGTACTACAAGCGCGCGCTACAGATTGACCCTCAAAACGCCGAAGCCTACGACCGGATGGGCGGAGCATACCTCGTCATCGGCGAGTATGATCTGGCGCGCGAAGCGCTTAACAAGGCGATTGAACTTGACCCGCTGCGTCCTAGCGCCTTCAGCCGGCGCGGTTTGTTGAACTTCCAACAGCGCCGCTACGAAAGTTCTGTAGAGGACTACGTGCGGGCAATCACAACCAGCCAGATAATCAGCGCCACAGTTTCAGCGGCAGATTATCTCTATCTCGGCTTCGCCTACCAGTGGACGAATCGGTGCGACGAGGCAATTGAGGCGTGGAACCAAGCCGTGGCGCTGGCGCCTGGTGATGAGAGCATTGCACAAAATGCAGCCGTTGGCTTCAAGCGCTGTGGTCGGTAGAAGAACTGCGCCTTCTGGTGAATGTTTCATCGAGACAATCGCTTTGAGTACAATCGCCGGCATGTCTCAGATCGACACGCGGACGGCGATTGCCCCGTTGCTGACCGATGCGCCGGCTGACGCCTTGGCATCCTACTTTACGCTGGAACACGATGCGCGGCGGGTACGGTTGATCGTTCGTCGCGACAACGCCGGTCGCATCTGCGCGTTTGTTGCCGTGTGCCAAACCGGCGTGGATTTGTTTCGTCCCCTCTTGATTGCACGCGGAGACGACTCATACGCTGTGCGCGATGCCCTCAGCGAGGCGCTGGCGCCAGGCCGGCAGTATCTGTTTAGCGTTCCCCTTTCCCTTCGAGCGGACTTAGAGGCAGCAGCGCATCTGTACGGCGATGCTGTAGCTGTACTCTATGCGCTACGACAATCAGATTTCAAGCCGGTAGTGAACATCCTGGTGCAAACCAGTCAAACTCCTGATGGACTGTTGCGCGCCTCGATTCCCGCACGGGGAGAAGGATTCGCAGCCGAGGCCGGCACATCCTGGATTTCCCGCCGCTATGCCGAGATATTCGTTCACGTGGCAGAAGCTGTGCGCGGGCGCGGCCTGGGCAAGTCAGTGGTGTCGGCCGTCAGTGCGCACGTGCTCGCGCTGGGCAAAACACCCCTGTATCTCAGCGCCGAGGAGAATCAACCGTCACGCCGGCTGGCGCTGGCGCTGGGCTATCACGACACCGGCGCAAGGGAGCTGACAGGGGCCTGTGCAAGGCGTTAGTTGGCGATTTCTAAGCCGCGCGGGGTATGAGTGTGCTGATTTCCTTAGCAGATTGGACGCCCAATACGCAATGCGCAATATGTTGAAGAAGAGGAGTTCAAGAAGACATGTCCAAACGCCGTGAACTGATCGAACGTCGCCGACAGCAAGAACGCAAGCGGACGTTGACGCTGCTGGCTGTCATCGGAGGGGTCGCCGTCTTGCTGATCGGCGGGGCTATCGTGCTCAGTGTAGTGCAAACGCAAAGTTCGGCTACGCCGGTTGTGATCACCACCAAGACCCCGCCGGCTAATGCCGAGCCAAACACGCGCGCCTGGGGGCCGGCCGATGCGCCCATCCGCGTGCTGGAGTTTATCGATTATCAATGCCCTGCTTGCGGTGTGCAGGCCCGACAATATGAGCAAGGCATCATCGACGCTTTTGCCGCCACCGGCAAAGTGCGCTACGAAGTCCGTAGCTTGGCATTCGTCGGCCCTGAATCGCGCAACGCAGCGGTCGCTTCGCTGTGCGCGATGGATCAAAACCGATTCTGGGACATGCACATCTCGATCTTCACCAATCAAGCCGGAGAAAACCGAGGGTCTTTGTCAGCCGGCCGATTGCGTGAAATGGCCGAAAAGCTGGGGCTGGACATGGCCGCTTACGACCAGTGCGTTGGCTCTGGCAAATTCGATCAGACACTCAAAGATGACGCAGCCCTGGCCAACCAGTACGGCGTGAACAGCACACCCTCCTTTGTAATCAACGGCACAGTGTACTCCGGCATTCGCACTGCTGACGATCTGCGACAACTGTTCGCTCAGATTGCGCCGAATGTCGATTTGAGTCGCTGATCGAACAGACAACAGATGACACAGGCAGCTATCTTGACTTGCCGGCCAGGGGCTGCCTGTGTCCTATCCCTCCTCTGCCCCGCCGTTGCAAACTCGCCAATAGACAGCAGTTTGAAGTTTTAAGCTTGCCCGCCCTAAATTTAAGATGACGAGCCTTGCAGACCGACGCAAGTGTGTTATTAGGTGTAGAGTGAATGGGAAACTCGAGATGGCTGCGCGCCGCTGCGATACACACTGCAACGCTCAGCCGCGCCAATCGATGGGAGGGTGATCAAGATGGCGAGCAATGGATATCAAGATAAAGTGTGCACGCCACGCCCGGCTAAATGGGCCGGCGTGCCCGACGAACAATGGGACGACTGGCGCTGGCAATTGTCAAACCGGCTGAACTCCTACGAAGAGCTGGCGGAGATCATCCACGTAACAGAGGAGGAACGAATCGGCCTGCAAGCAGAAGGCAAATTTCGCGTTGACATCACTCCCTACTTCGCCTCGCTGATCGACCCCGACGATCCAGATTGCCCGGTGC
Source organism: Thermoflexales bacterium (assembly GCA_025056895.1). Classification (GTDB taxonomy): domain Bacteria; phylum Chloroflexota; class Anaerolineae; order J036; family Brachytrichaceae; genus Roseilinea. The sequence continues at coordinate 13,859 of JANWVJ010000050.1, read as the reverse complement.
GCCAGCAGGTGATCCCACGCGCCAGAGAGCTAGAAGGCTTCGAGGCTATGATGCGCGATTCACTGGCTGAAGATCAGCATTCACCTGTGCCGGGCTTGGTGCATCGCTACCCAGACCGCGTGTTGATGCTGGTGACGACACAGTGTGCCTCGTACTGCCGATATTGCACGCGCAGCCGCATCGTCGGCGACCCGCACGCCACGTTCAGCCGACAGCAACACGATGCGCAGATCGACTACATCCGCCGCACGCCCCAGGTGCGCGATGTCCTGCTGAGCGGCGGCGATCCGCTCACATTGCCGCACAAGGTGCTGGACGACCTGCTGCGCCGGCTGCGCGAGATTCCACACGTCGAGATCATCCGCATCGGCTCGCGCGTGCCCGTCTTCCTGCCCCAGCGCATTACCGATGAGCTGGTGACGATGCTGCGCCAGTATCATCCGCTGTGGATGAACATCCACGTGAATCATCCCAAAGAGATCACGCCGGAACTAGCCCGCGCCTGCGCCAAGTTAGCCGATGCGGGCATTCCTCTGGGCAACCAGAGCGTGCTGCTGGCCGGCGTGAACGACCATCCTGACACGATCAAGAAGCTGTGCCACGAGCTGGTGAAGATCCGCGTCCGTCCCTACTACCTGTACCAGTGCGATCTGGTGCAGGGCAGCGGCCACTTCCGCACCACCATCGCCGCCGGCCTGGAGATCATGGAAGCCCTGCGCGGCCATACCAGCGGCTATGCCATCCCACTCTACACCGTCGATCTGCCGGGCGGCGGCGGCAAAGTGCCCGTCCTGCCGAATTATCTGATCAGCCAATCGGCCGATCGAGCCGTATTCCGCAACTTCGAGGGATATATCTCAACTTACGTGCAGCCAGCAGATTACAAGCGGCCGCAACGCACGCGCTGGACGGCCGAGCCAACCGAGGAGCCGGGTCAGAAAGGCGTTTCTTCCCTGCTCTCAGGCGAGGCAATGACCATCAAGCCGGAAGGATGGATCGGCACACACATGCGCGGCCGCGACGTTGAGGAATGGGTGAACGAACACGACACGCTGGAGAAGATCGAACAGGCCCCCAACGTGCAGGTGGTCTCGAGCGGCAACGGCCACACACCGGTGTGGCAACAAGCAAATTGACCCCTTCCCTCTCCCGCAGTGCGGGAGAGGGGGAGAGGAGAGAGAGTTACGCGCCGTATTTGGCCAGCCGGCTTGCATGAGCCAGAGCCAACGTCATGATGTCGGTAGCGCGGAACGTGCCCAGTCCCCCGGTTGACGCTTCGCGCTCGCCGAACACCACGCTGCGGTCGCGGCGCGCGGTGGCCGGCGCCCACAACAACAACGGCACCGGATGCCATGAATGAGACCTGAGCTGGCTGGGCGTGCTGTGGTCGCCGGTGATGATCAGTACGTCCGGCTTGAGCGCCAACAACGTTGGCAGCGCTGCATCGACTTCTTCAATCACCTTCATCTTCGCTTCAAAGTTGCCATCTTCACCGCGCGAGTCGGTGTACTTGATGTGGATGAAGAGGAAGTCGTAGTCGTTCCACACTTGCCCCGCCACCTCGAATTGTTCCTGAACGGTATGGGCATGATGCTGAATGGGCGCCATGCCGACCAACGAGGCCAGGCCGCGATACATCGGATAAACGGTGATCGCACCGGCGCGCAAGCCGTACACATCCTTGTACTGCGGCAAAGCGGGATAGGTGGCGAAACCGCGCAACGTCATGCCGTTGGCCGGCTTCTCATCGCAGATGACAGCAGTCGCTTTGGCAATCCACTCGTTGAACAGACGAGCAGCGCGCTCCGAAGCAGCGTCCTGCGCGATCACCGGCAAGGGGGCGGCGCCGGTGCGCTGCGGGTCGGTCTCCGACAGATTGCCGCCCAACCCCTCGCCGCGCATGACCACGACAAAGCGATAGTCCTGCACCGGCTCTACGAAGAACTCCACACCCAGCTCCGGCGTGTTGATTCCGGCAGCGTTGATCCTGCGAACCAGTTCGGCGCACTTTTCGGTGGGGATGCGTCCGGCGCGGCGGTCGGTGATCAGGCCGTTGGCGTCGAGCGTGCAGAAGTTGCCGCGCGCGCACACGTCCTTGTCCGTCACGGGGAAGCCGATGCCAACCGCTTCGAGCACGCCGCGCCCAATCTCGTATTGCAGTGGGTCGTAGCCGAACAGGCCGAGATGGCCGGGGCCGCTGCCGCCGGTGATGCCGATGTCCACCGGGTAATGCTGGCCGAGGCAACCCTCGCTGGCCAAGCGGTCCATGTTAGGCGTGTGAGCTGCTTCCAGCTCGGTCAGGTCATCAGAAGAACGAGGCAAGCCGCCCAGGCCATCGAGCACCAGCAGCACGATCTTCGTGCTGGCCGGCTGGAGCAATTCTTTTAACAATTTAAAATCTGCCATTGTTGAAAGCCTTTGGTGATGGATAGGATTCGAGCGCAGCTATTGTACGCGACCCCTTGCCTCAACGATCACATCGCCGCCTACCACTGCGTCTCCACCGTGCGCACCATAGCCACCCACTGCGTCGTGTCGCCGCCGCTTAGGACTTCGATGCGCAGCGCGTCATTTGTGTTGTCGGCAAACACGTTGACATCCCATCCGGGATCATCTTCTCCCAGAACCGTTTTGACCGCCGAGCCGACCATGCCAGTGGTATCGAACACGCGCTCAATGACGCCGGTGACGCGATAGCCGGCTGATTTCATATTGTTGCTGCGGCCCACAATCAGCGCCTCAAAGACCATTGTGCGGCCGGCAGCCAGCGTGAGACGTTGACTGTTGCCATCCAGAAACAGTTCAGTCCATGCGCTGCCGGTGGCTAATCGACGCAACACGTAGAGAGACGTCTGAGCATCACCGGTTACGGAGAACGTGCCGGAAGCATAGGCCATCTGACCGTGCAAGTCGGCGCGTGCTCCGGCTCCGCCCGGTATGGTGGCCAGGTTGCCGGCGGCAGTGTTGGCCGTTCCGCCACTCACTGTGGCGTTAGCAGCATTCGCCATGTTGAAGCCACCGCCACTGACCGTGGCAGCATAGCCACCAGCAACGTTATTCATGCCGCCACCGACAAACGCTCGGTAGCCGGCCGCATTCTCACGGCCACCGGCGATCGTCGCATCCCCTCCAGTGGCTGCGTTCCCATAACCGCCGCCGACTGTAGCATTTGTGTTGCCGGCGAGGTTACCTCCTCCGCCGGCGACGGTAGCGTTCCAGCCACTGGCCGTGTTGTTCGACCCACCCCCCACTGTGGCGCCGGTGTCGCTGGCGACATTAGCGTTGCCGCCGCCGACTGTGCCGTAATTTCCGGTGACACTGTTGATCGCGGCAGCATACCCACCCCCGCCAATCGTCGCGCCCACCACTCCGGCGCCCACACTGTTCGCGCTGTAGCCGCCGATCACGTTGGGGCTTGTGGGATTTTGCTGCGTCCACATACCCGGCAATGCCAGGGCGTAGGGAGCCGGCGTCAACTGCTGGCGCGGAGCGAGGGTCGCATATGTGCCGCCGCCGGCCGGGCAACGCACGGCCATCTCCAGCCAGCGCGCATCCCCCTGGATGGCGCCGGTCCCAAAGTCCAGTTGCACCGTAAACAGGCCATTGTTCACCGACACATTCGGCTTGCTTTGAGTCAAGCCGATCTGAGTGCCACCTGTTTCGGCGTTCCACAGGCTAAATTGCATGTCGCACGAGCCATTGACCAGGCTGCCGCTCTTCTTTAACTGGCCCTGATAGGTGAAGGCCGTTCCGAGCGCAGCCTGAACGCCAGCAACCCCATATGGTTGCGCGGCTTGTCCTGCTATAGATGCTGTCCCTTGTGCCTGGGCGAGACCCATCGTCAGAGACAGCGCACCCTCGACCGCCAAAATCGTCGTGATGAAAGATCGATTGTTCATGGCGTGCCTCCTCCACGCACTGAAAATGGTCGGACAACCCTGTGCGCGCGAGCAGAAGCCGGCTCACAAGGAATTGTGGGCTATCTACAAGAATAGTATCAAGCCGTGGCCAAAAGTCAAAATGTCCATCCGGTGCGCTATCATGGGAGTGAATGATTTTTCTCAAACTTGGCGGCTCGTTGATTACCGATAAAACGCGCGACAACACGCCACGCCCGGAGGTGATCGCACGCCTGGCACGCGAGGTGGCAATGGTGCTGCCGGCCCTGTCCACACCGTTGTTGATTGGTCACGGTAGCGGGTCGTTCGGGCATGCGGCGGCGCGCAGGTATGGCACACGGGCCGGCCTGCGCGATGCCGAAAGCTGGCGCGGGTTTGCGGCGGTGTCCGTGGCGGCTGCGCGGCTGAACCGCATCGTGGCCGACGCGCTGCACGAGGCCGGCATCCCTGTGTTCAGCGTCCTGCCGTCGGCCTCGGCGCGTTGCCAAGATGGGGCGTTGCGCTATCTCGACACGCGCCCTGTGCGTGCGGCATTGCGCAACGGCATTGTTCCGCTGGTGATGGGGGATGTGGCGCTGGACGATGCGCGCGGGGTGACCATTGTCTCGACCGAAGAAGTGTTTGCGTATCTGGTGAACGAGTTTGCCGGCGACCCCCATCTGCGCGTGACGCGCGTCCTGCTGGCCGGCGAGACGGAGGGCGTGTATGCCGGCGGCGATCCCTCGCAGGTGATCCCGCGCATCACGCCGGCCAACTGGGAGACGGTGCGAGCCGGCGTAGGTGGCTCGCGCGGGGCCGATGTCACCGGCGGCATGGCCTCCAAGGTGCAGGACATGTTGCGGCTGGTGAGCGAGCATCCTGACGTAACCGCCTGTATCTTTTCCGGCCTGATTGACAGGAATGTGGCGCGCGCATTGACCGGTCAATCGATCGGCACGTTGATTGCGCGCGAGTGAATCCTGATGAGTCATCCTGCCCTTCTTCTCCGTGCGGCGCCGGCCGTGTTGTTGATGGCGCTGACTCTGTCGCTGCCGGCGCGCGCCATCGATCCAGCCGACGGCGCTGGCGGCAAGTCCATCTACCGCGTGCTCGTCCGCGATGGCGATGAGGTGCACCGGCTGCTCGAGGGCGGCTGGGACCTCGTCGAGGCGCGTGGGCCGGATTATCTGTTGATCGTCGGCGACCCAGCCGATGTCGAGGCGCTGCGCCGGCAGGGCTTCACCGTGACGCTCGAAGAGACCGGCGCAGGCCGCGCGGCGCCCTTCACGTTCTACGGCGGCTACCGCACCGTCTTCGAGCATTACCAGTATCTCGACGCCGTGGCGGCCGCTTATCCCCATCTAGCCCAGGTGATCGACTACGGCGATTCGTGGCGCAAGACAACCAACCAGCCCAACGGACACGATTTGAAAGCCATTTGCATTACCCGGCTGCGACCCGGCGATTGCGCGCTCAACCCAAACACAGACAAGCCGCGCTTGTTGATGATCGCCGCCATCCACGCCCGCGAACTGAGCACCTCCGAGATGGCCTGGCGCTGGATCGATTATCTGGTGGCCGGCTACAACATCGACCCCGACGTGACCTGGCTGCTGGACTATCACGAACTGTGGGTCATTCCGGTCGCCAACCCGGACGGTCGCCTGATCGTTGAAACTTCGAATATCTGGCAGCGCAAGAACACCAACACCACGCACTGCGGCTGGGGAACATTTGGCGTGGACCTGAATCGTAACGCCGGTTTTGCGTGGGGTGGATCGGGGTCGAGCGGCTTTCCATGCGACGAAACCTATCGCGGGCCAGCCCCGGCCTCGGAGCCGGAGGAATATCACCTCGAGGCGTTGATGCAGCAGTTGTTCCACGATCAGCGCGGCCCGCTCATCACCGATACGGCGCCGTTGACGACCAGCGGGGTGATGCTGACATTGCACAGCTATAGCGACCTGATCTTGTTGCCATGGGGATGGACGCAGTGCACGGCAGGATCGATCTGCCAGCCCGATCGGCGCGCGCCCAACGACACCGGCCTGCGCGCGCTGGGCTTCCGCATGAGCTACTTCAACGGCTACAGCACCGGTCAAGCCGCAGAACTTCTGTACTGGGCCAGCGGCACAACCGATGACTGGGCCTACGGCACACTGGGCATCGCGGCCTATACGTTCGAGATCGGGCCGCAAAGCGGCGCGTGCGGCGCTTTTCATCCGGCCTACAGTTGCCAGGACAGCTTGTTCTGGCCGCAGAACCGGCTTGCGTTTGTGTATGCAGCCAAAGTGGCGCGCCAGCCCTATGCGCTGGCGCACGGCCCATCGGCGCTGTCGCTCACGCTAGGCGTATCCGGCACGTTGCTGACCATCGGCGCAACGATCGACGACGCCACCTTGGGCACAGCCGGCTTTGGCCGGCCGGTGATCCAATCGATCAGCGCCGCCGAGATGTATCTTGATCTGCCGCCTTGGGCCGGCGGTGTTCCCATCCCGATGACGGCGCAGGACGGCAGTTTCAACTCAACCTCGGAGCGCGTGGTGGGTGTGCTTGACGCCGGCAGCGTGGGCCGGCATCTGGTGTTTGTGCGCGGGCGCGATGCAGAGGGAAACTGGGGGCCGCCAACGGCCATGTGGCTCACCCAGCAGGCTATGCCGATCGTGAGACACCAGGAATAACACGGCTCTCTTCAGGCCAATTGCCATGTCTGTCCTCGACGTTCTTGCTCAGTTGCGCGCCGACCGCGAGTTCATGCGCGACGTGACGGCCTGGGAGCGCGCGCCGGCCCAGCCGGCCCGCCATGCGCCCTTCCCGGCCGGCCTCAACGCTGCGCTGATCGAAGTCCTGAAGCGGCGCAACATCGAGTCGCCCTACACGCATCAGGCGCAGGCGATTGCTTCGGTGCTGGAAGGCCGGCACACCGTCATCGCAGCCGGCGCAGCCGGCGGCAAATCGTTGTGCTTCCAGACCCCCATTCTCAACGCGCTGTTGGCAGATGCAACCACAAGGGCACTGTGCCTCTTTCCGACTAAAGCCCTGTCACAAGATCAATTCAGTCATTTGCGAGGGCTTGTAGGTGACTTACAGTCGGCCGGCGCACTCCCAATCGTCAACCGCCAATCTGCAATCGTCGATGTGTATGACGGCGACACGCCGCAGGGCAAGCGCGGGGACATCCGGCGCGATGCGCGCATCGTGATCAGCAACGTCGATATGCTGCATCTAGGCATCTTGCCACACCACACCCGCTGGGCTGCGCTGTTCAAAAATTTAAGGTTCGTGGTGCTGGATGAGATGCACCTGTACCGGGGCATCTTCGGCAGCCATGTGGCAAACGTGCTGCGCCGGCTGCGCAGACTCTGTGCGTTCTACGGGGCGCAGCCGGTTTTCATCTTCGCGTCGGCCACGACTGCGAACCCACGCGAGCACGCCGAGAGCTTGATCGAAGCGCCGGTCACGCTGATCGATGATGACGGTAGCCCACATGGAGAGCGACACGTGTTGATTGTCAATCCACCCATCGTGGATGCCGAACTGGGCCTGCGGCGCAGCAGCGCGCTGGTCGCGCCGCAGATTGCCGCGCGCTTCATCGACGCCGGCGCGCAAACGATTTGCTTTGCCCGTTCACGCCAGGATGCTGAAGTGTTGCTGACATATTTGCGAGAGCATGTGGGACACGTGGACAAGGGAGTGCAAGAGCATGAGCGCGCGGGAGCGGGAGAGAGAAAATGGCGCGATGACTCAATAACTCAATCGCTCAATCCTCAATCGTCAATCGTCAACCGTCAATCCCTCAATCCCAAATCCCAAATCCCGAATCCCAAATCCGAAATCATGGGCTATCGCGGCGGCTACCTCGCGGAGGAGCGGCGAGCGATCGAGGCCGGCCTGCGCGATGGCCGGATTCGCGGCGTGGTCGCCACCAACGCGCTGGAGCTGGGCATCGACATCGGCGAGCTGGACGCCTGCGTGATGCTGGGCTATCCGGGCAGCATCGCCAGCTTCTGGCAGCAGGCCGGGCGCGCCGGCCGGCGGCGCAACACCTCGGTCGCGGTGATGGTGGCCGGCGCCAACCCACTCGATCAATATCTGGCGGCACATCCCGAATTTCTGTTTGATCAACCGCCGGAGCATGCCCGCCTGGCGCCGGACAACTTGGGCGTGTTGGCTGCGCATGTCACCTGCGCCACGTTCGAGCTGCCCTTTACGCGCGGAGACCGACTGGGCAACGCTGCAGTGACCGACCTGTTGGATGCGCTGACTGAAACCGGCGATATTCACGCCAGCGACATTCACGCCGGCTCTCTCTCTACACTGCCGCTGTTCTCGCCATCGCACAGCGAGACATCTCCCCCTGCGCCGCTCACGCGCTACACCTGGGTCGGGGAGAGCTACCCGGCCAATCAGATCAGTCTGCGCGGCATTGGCGAGCGCGTCATCATCGTCGAGCCGGCAGACGCCCTAGGGCAGCGCCAGGATCGTCTGATCGGCGAGACGGAACGTGCGCTCGCGCCGATGCGCGTGCATCGCGGCGCGATCTACTTGCATCAAGGTGAGACCTATCAGATCATCGACTTAGACTGGGAGGCCGGCCGCGCCGTAGCGCGCCGCGTGGAGGTGGACTATTACACCGATGCTTCAGTCGTTTCAGAGGTCAAAGTGCTGACCGAGCTGGGCGCACGCGGACACACCGGCTGGGGCGAAATTGAAGTCACCTCGCGCGCCACGCGCTACCGACAGGTGCAATTTAATACGCATCGCACGCTGGGTTGGGGTGAGATCGAGCTGCCGGAGCAGACGTTGTTCACCACCGGCTATTCGTTCAGCGTGCCGGCCGAGGCTGTGAATGAGCTGGCGCGCGCCGGCGTGATCCGGCTGCCCAACGACTACGGACCCAGTTGGCCCAAACAACGCGAGGCAGCACGGGCGCGCGATGGCTATCGCTGCGTGATCTGCAGCGCGCCGGAGCGCCCCGGCCGTCAGCACGATGTGCATCATAAAAAGCCGTTTCGATCATTCGGCTATGTGCGCGGCGAGAATGAGCGCCATTTTGAAGCCAACCAACTGGACAATCTGATCACCGTGTGCCCGGCCTGCCACGCCCGCATTGAGACGGCCGAGGCAACGCGCACGGCTTTACAAGCGCTGTCATGGCTGGTGGGCAATCTGGCCCCGTTGTTTGTGCTGTGCGACGCGGGCGACTTGGCAACGGTAGGCGAGAGCCAAAACGCCTACACCCGCTTGCCGACCATCACCGTGTACGAGCTGGCGCCCGGTGGGACAGGGCTGTGCGAGGAGCTGTTCGCGCATCATGCAGAGCTGTTGCAGACGGCTGCGCAGCGCATCCGCGAGTGCAGATGCGCCCATGGTTGTCCGGCTTGCGTGGGGCCTGTGGATGAATCGATCGACGACCGCGACTTAAAAGCCGACACGCTGCGGCTGATCGCTGCCATGACAGACACACATTCATCTTCGGCATCTGGGAGTGTCTAAACCTAAAGATACCGGTGTGATTGGCTTGACGTGGATCGTATCGCTGAGAGGCAGTTCGCGGCGACAGAGCACGCGGCAGGGCAAGTGGCTTTGATCAGGCGCCATTCAGCTCGCGGCTGTGGAACGTCATCCCCTGTTCAGCGTGTTCTCACAGAGGCTCAGAGCAGGTCATCCGGCGCTGCGATCGGGCTGGACGCCCGCTTGCGCGGGCGTGACGTGCTCTCGCTTATGCGGGCATGACGCGCTGTGCTGTCCGACCTCTCCAGAGACGTTGGATGCACACTCGTTTAGTAGCTACTCCCACGGCATCTTAACTGCCTTCGAGGGCAGGTACACTACACCCTCATGCGAGCCATACTTCAGCGTGTTACGCGCGCTTCGGTGCGTGTAAATGGTCAAACGGTGGGCAAGATCGGCGAGGGTGTGCTGATCTTGTTGGGTGTTACGCACGACGACACGCCGGCGCAGGCCGATTGGCTGGCTGCTAAGATCGCCGGCCTACGTATCTTTCGCGCCGTCAACGGTGCATCGCACTTTGATCGGTGTGTGCTCGACGTAGGCGGCGCGGCGCTGGTGGTCTCTCAATTCACGCTGTATGGCGACGCGCGCAAGGGCCGCCGGCCGGACTTCACGCGTGCTGCTAAGCCGAATGTCGCCGAGCCGTTGATCGATTACTTTTGCGACCAATTGCGCCGGCAGGGCGTGCATGTCGAGACCGGCGTATTTGGGGCCGACATGTCGGTGGAGTTGGTGAACGACGGGCCGGTGACGTTGATCCTAGATGCGCCAGCTTGACCGGTTGGCCATCCGTCACGAGGCAGATGGGAGAGCAGCCGGCGTGGTCTGCTGAATCAAAGCGTAGTGGATCGTCGAGAGGACATTGCGCCACTTGTGATTCAACATCCGGGCGTAGCATAAACAGCCGGCATAGTCCAGATCGAGGGGACGCAGAATGGCCGCCTCAAGAGTCATGCCGCAGAACGGTTGGTCAGCGCGCAACTCGCGCAGGAATGACTCAGGTTGTACCACATAGGCGCACATTTCAGTTGCGCCGGCATTGTGTCCCAGGGGCACATCGACCCAGGCGCGTTCAATGATCATCCCGTCGGGGCCGGGGCGCAACGTGACATGGAAATTAGCCACAAATGCCTTCCCCCCATCATTACACGTGCTGCCGGTGTACACGTAGCGGCATTGCCACGTTCCGTCTTCCGCCGGCTCACAGGTCAAATCGGTGCGCGCCCACTTGTCGAGCGCCCGCGTCGGAGCAGGATACTCGATCCTACGAAGCAGCGATGAAACCAACATGCATCCCTTCGCAAAAGAGCATACCACACAGCTCTGCCGCACAACAGGGAGTGTCTACGCACAAAGATACCGGTGTGATTGGCTTGACGTGGATCGTATCGTTGAGAGGCAGTTCGCGGCGACAGAGCACGCAGCAGGGCAAGTGGCTTTGATCAGGCGCCATTCAGCTCGCGGCCGCGGAACGTCATCCCCTGTTCAGCGTGTTCTCACAGAGGCCCCAGAGCAGGTCATCCGGCGCTGCGATCGGGCTGGACGCCCGCTTGCGCGGGCGTGACGGGCTGTGGCTTGCGCGGGGAGAACACGCGAGCGAACCGCCGGGACACCGGTTCATCGCATCGGGCTGGACGCCCGCTTGCGCGGGCGTGACGGGCTGTGCAGCGCGTCCTCACAGAGGCCCAGAGATTGTGGTTGTTTGCTGGTTTAGCCACTCGCGCACAACAGCGAATGACTGGGCAATCCGGTGCGCCTACTTCTCCAGGCGCCGGTCTGGTTGCCGGCAGTGACTTCAAAGACGCTGCCGACACACGCCAAAGTCGGAGCCTTGAATCCGTCCAAAGCCTGATACGGATTCGGCCAGGCTGATGCATCCTAAATTCGCTCAAGTATTTAGGGAATCCTAGCGATTGCTTGTCTAGAGTCCCATCCTTGTGTCTCACAAGGTTTATCCAGGCCCTGTTTGATCCCAGGGCTTGGTCTGCTTTTCTGGGGCGAAGGAAGTAAGCCGAGTGGCTGATGAACGGTCAGAATAGACGGTCGGAACGACGATCAAGGTGGGCCTCTTGTTCCAACAAGGCACCCCGTACCTCGGCACACTTCTCGTAGAACTCAGGCCGCATGCGCCAGGCAGCGCTGCCAGCAGAGGGGTTATCTACGACCAGGGGGCGTGTGTGCGGCGGGCGACCCAGCACCAGAATGCGCTGGCCTAGGAAGACAGCGTCCTCGATATTGTGCGTCACCATCACCAACGTCAAGCTTTGCTCGCGTTGCAACTCCAATGTCAGATTTTGTAGGTCTTCGCGCGTTACGGCGTCTAGGGCAGCAAACGGCTCGTCCATCAACAGCACGTCCGGCTCCAGCACAAGGGTGCGGGCAATGGCGGCGCGCTGACGCTGGCCACCTGAAATCTGGGCGGGGAAACGTTTGCGCACGGCATCAATGCCCAATCGTTTGAGCCAGAAATCAACCTGCTGGGTGATCGGCCTGGTGATGTGATCGGTCGGCGCGTGCCGGCCATCCGGGCCGTAGTAATTACGCAGTTTCAATCCCAGCGCCACATTCTGTTCAACGGTTGCCCAGGGCAATAGGCCGTAGTCCTGCAATACCAGGCCGGTTCGCGGGCGAGGACGAACAATGAGCTGGCCGTCGATCAACACCTGGCCGGCCAGTGGTCTGCGCAAGCCGGCCAACATCATCAGCAATGTGGACTTGCCGCCGCCCGATGCCCCTACAACAGCCCATGTCTCACCGCGTTCGACCGACCAGTTGAATCGTTCAAACACCGGCTGGCCGGGCGCATAGGCAAAGGTAACCTCGCGCAACTCGATCATATGAACGACATGTTGCATAGCGCCTCACAGTCGCTGTGGGGTCAGAAGTCTGATTGGTACGGATCGCCGGAGCGTCGATCTAATTCGATCTCGGTGATCAAGCGCGTAGAACGCAGGCTGCGCTCCAGCACATAGCTTAGATATTGGCGCATGGCGCGCTCGGTTTGTTGCAACGCGTGCTCCGGATAGTCGCCTGCACGGGCCGCCATCTCATCAAAGGTCATCGTCTGCAACGCCCGCATCAGGAACAGGGTCGCCGGCGCCAAGGGCAGGGCATCTTTGACGCCAACAGCGGCCTTTTCACATAGCACACCACCAACTGTGGGCGAAAAGGCTGTACTGGGCAGGCGAATCGTCTGGGCCACTGCGATCAATTGATCGATTTCCAGTGGAGTCTGCGTCTGGGCACAACGAAACAACTGTGGGCGATAGCCGGCAATGGTCAACAATCGCATCTCGAAGTAACGCGCCGCAAGCGCCGGCTTGGAAGCTTGGCACACCCACATCAAGCCGTTGGCAAACAGATCGTATAAGGGCGCGTCTTCCTCACCCTCACGAGCGAACTGATCGATCAGCTCGCTCAGATAATGCGCGTAGCTGCCGCGCAGCACATCTTCGCGCAAGGAGCGGTGCGGCTCGATTAGCTCGGCCTGGCTCACAATGTCAAATGAGCGACCGCGCGCCAGCAGCAGGCGGACACGCGCAAACAGCTCGATGTGGCCGGCCTTGCGGCTGGTGATCTTGCGGGCACCTTTGGCAATCACGCGCAGTTTGCCCAGATGCGGTGTCATCAGGGTGAGCAAGCGGTCGGCCTCGCCGTAATCGGCGCGCCGCAGAATGATGGCCTCGGTTGCATAGACTCGCGTGCGGGACATGACTCGGATGCCTGAACAAACCGCTCAGTGTTGGCACATGGCGCAGAAGTGAGTGCTGCGCTGAGCGACCACCATGCGCTGAATCGGATAACCACAGCGCGAACAGGGTTGGCCTGTTCGGCCGTACACCTTAAAATGATCTTGATAGTTGCCGCCGGGGTACACCCAGTCAAAACTGGCGCCGTTGGCGGCAATCGCTTCTGACAACACGGAGCATATCGCCTGATGCAAACGGGCGACTTCTTCTGAACTCAGTGTAACAGCCGAGCGCTTCGGATGTAAGCGCGCCACGAACAACGCTTCATCAGCATAGATATTGCCTACGCCGGCGACGAAGGTTTGATCGAGCAAAATCGGCTTTAGGGCGCCGCGTTTGGGCGTCAAGCGCGCAGCAAATGTTTCCAGATCAACACTCAGCGCATCGGGGCCAAGATCGCCGATCACATCGGACACACGATCCGTCAAGCAAACGCGCCCAAACTTACGTGCATCGTCAAAGCGCAAGGCCCAACCGCCATCCAACAGCCACACCACGCGCGCGTGCGGCGTAAATGCCTCTGCTTGCGAGACTACATCCAGCCGGCCGCTCATGCGCAGATGCGCCAACAAGAAGGCGGGCGCGCCGGCACTCTGGGACGAGGCAGCAGGAGATAATTCTAAGATGAGCCATTTGCCGTGGCGCCCGACGCCTTCGATCCGACAGCCGGCCACGCGGCGGGCAAACACATCCGCCGACATCCCGCTCACTTCACGCG
>JANWVJ010000004.1 GCA_025056895.1 Thermoflexales bacterium | reverse complement strand
AGGTGATCACGCGCGCCGCAAAGGTCGAGGCGTTGATGCCATGGTCAATCATGGTAACCAAGTAAGTCTCCAGCGCCTTCACACAGGCCGGATGGGGCAGCGCGCCGTTCAAGATGTACAGATAGTTGGCCGTATGACCGAGATCGAGACGGGCCTCAACCGGCGATTGGCCGTTCAGCATCCGCCAGTAAGTTGCCACCAGGCTGGGCAGGCGGGCCGTGATGGCCGGCGGAGCGGCTTCAGGCGGCGCGTCCAGCCCAAGCGTAGGCGCAGCCACTTGAAGCGCGTCGATTGCCGCGAGCCGTTGCGCCGCGCACACTTCTAGCACCTGCACCGTCAGCGGATGCAGGGGGCGGTAGCGCGCCAGCTCTTCTGCATAGTCGGCCAAGGCCGCTGCATCAGGCAACTCTCCATACCACAGCAGATAGGCCGCTTCTTCGTATGAAGCATGGGCGGCCAGCTCTTCGATAGGGTAGCCGCGAATGGTCAGCCGGCCGATCTGCCCATCTACAGCGCTAAGCTCGGTTTGACCGGCCAGCCGGCTGAAATCGTCGTTCATGCTATTTCCCAAGATGATGCGCCTTGTTCAGGTGTGCTATACAGTGGAGGATCATACCGCTCTCCAGCATGTCTGGCAGTGCTGGCTTGATGTTAAACATGCTTCTGAAAGCCAGGTTGTGTTGTAATGAAGAGCAGCGGCGGCTCGATCAGCAGGCGACTGGAAGTCGCGGTCTATCTACGGCGAAGCCGGCGTGGATGATATCTACCTAACGCCGGCTTTGCAAGTGTTGCGCGCGGGTTCCTCCGCTGCGCAGCGGCTCGAGCTGCCCTAACAAAAAATGTGCCCTTCCGCACTCTCTAAGAGGGTATAATGCGATAGTCACGTTCCAAGTGAAGGATTTTGTGTATATTCCCTGCGACGTCTAACGCAGACTGAATCATACTGGCTGATCGGGTTGGAGTGTGCAGTTTTACACACCAAATGAAATTTGATGCGCGCGGCTGCCCTGCGCGTATTTTTAGCTTTAATTTCTACCTATGAAAGCAGCCGAGACACTGTATTTGCGGCTGTCATTCTAAGGGGTGGAGCGCCTGCCGAGTCACGTAAACCGGCAGTCCAGGCTCGCCCTGTTTGAGGAGCACATAGCGTTTCTTTTCATGGCATCCCAATCACTGAAATGGATTCCGATCGGGGGGCTGGGTGAAGTCGGCAAAAATATGATGGCCTACGAGTACGGCAAGAACATCTTGCTCGTAGACGGCGGCCTGATGTTTCCAGAATCGGACATGCACGGCATTGACGCCGTGATTCCCGATTATTCTTTCTTGAAAGAGAAGCGTGAGTGGGTGCGCGGGATTATCGTCACCCACGGCCACGAAGACCACACCGGCGCAATGCCCTACGTGGTTAAAGACTTTCCGAATGTGCCGATTTACTGCACCCCGCTCACAAAAGGACTGTTGGAGATCAAGCTCAAAGATGCCAAGGTCCTCGACAAGACGACCATCAACGCCGTGCCGACCGATGGCGTTGTGAACATCGGCCCGTTCCGCGTGGAGTTCTTCCGCATGTGCCACAGCATCCCGGACAATGTGGGGCTGGGCATTACCACGCCGGCTGGATTGATTGTGCATAGCGGGGACTTCAAATTTGACCATACCCCGGTGGACGGACTCAAGCCCGACTTTGCCAAGCTGGCCGAATTCGCCGGGCGTGGCGTACTCGCGTTGCTGTCCGACAGCACGAATGCCGAGCATCCCGGCATCACGCCCAGCGAACGCGACATCGAGCCGGCGCTGGAAAATGTTTTTCGCGACGCTGAAGGGCGCGTGATTGTCGCCACTTTTGCCTCGCTGATCTCGCGTGTGCAGCAAGTGGTGAACATCAGCGAGATATACGGTCGCAAGTTGGCGATTGCCGGCGCCAGCATGATGGACAACGTGAAGATCGCCCAGAAGATGGGCTATCTCGAGATCCCAGATGGGATGCTGGTTCGACTGGAGGATGCAGTGAAGATGCCGGTGCATGAAGTAACGATCATGGCTACCGGCACGCAAGGTGAACCGAGCGCCGTGCTGGGGCGCATGGCAACGGGCCGGCACACCTTACTGAACGCAATGCCCGGCGATAGCATTGTGCTGTCCGCGCACCCCATCCCCGGCAATGAGGAATACGTCCATCGAATTATCAACCGCCTGTTCCAACGGGGTGCGAATGTGATCTATTCGCCGTTGGCACAAGTGCACGTGTCGGGCCATGCGCGGCAGGAGGAGCAGAAGCTGCTTATCAGTTTGTTGCGTCCGAAATACTTCATTCCGGTTCACGGCGAACTGCGCATGTTGATGGCGCATGGCCGGCTGGCGCAACAACTCGGCATCCCGCCTGAGCATGTGTTCGTTGTCGAAAATGGCACGCCAGTCGAGTTCAGTGATGGGAAGGCGCGCAAACTCGATCGGATTCCAGGCGGCTACGTGTTTATCGATGGCAGCGGCGTTGGTGATATCGGGCCGGTGGTCATCCGTGACCGCGAAGTGTTGGCCCGCGATGGCTTTATCCTGATTGTGTTGCGCCGTGATCCGCACGGTGGGCTGGCTGACGATCCGGAGATCATTACACGCGGTTTCATCTACATGAAAGATTCGGATGAGTTCATCCGCAACATGGCCCAGTCTGTACGTGAAAGTGTGAAAGGTCTAAACGGCACAGCCGCTGATGAAGCGTTCAAAGAGAAAGCAGTAGATGCGCTGAGCAAGTTCGTGTATGCAGAAACGCGCCGCCGGCCGATGGTGATCCCGGTGGTGGCGTAAGTCACTCCCTTCCGCTTTGACGAGTCGGGTGTGTGCCATGCCGCTCTCTGTTGACACAGTCCTGGTGCGGATTGGGGCCGCCTTGGCCACCGGCCTGATTCTAGGATTGGAGCGCGAAAGCCGAGGTCGGCCGGCCGGCCTGCGCACAACGACGCTGGTATGTGTGGCAGCAGCTATAGCTGCCGTGCTTTCTGAGTTTTGGTATGTCAGTGCAGCCACACTGCCCGTTGCCTGGCGCCCCGATCCGGCTCGTTTGGCGGCCGGTGTGCTGACCGGTATGGGCTTTCTGGGGGCCGGCACGATTCTCCGTCAGGGCAATGTAGTGCGCGGCCTGACCACTGCCGCTGTGTTGTGGTATGTCACCATTTTAGGCCTCGCCTATGGCAGCGGCTACCTCGTTCTCGGCCTAATCGGCCTGGGGGTGGCGTTGGTGGTCGTACTGTCGTTGCCCTGGTTTGACCGACTAATTGGCATCGAGCGCTACGCCGCCTTATCGATTACAACGACGTTGAGCGACGACACGTCAAGTGAGGCCATTCGTCGCGAAATCGAAGCGTTTGGCGTGCGCGTCCTGCACATCGAACTGGAATATGACTTGCAGTTACAACAACGCAGCCTGAAGTTCGATCTGGAGTTCAAACAGCGACGCGCCGGCGAAATTTCGCAGCGCTTGGTGAGCCATCTCGCCCGCCGGCCTCACGTCGTGCGCGTCAAATGGGAGTAGGCGCGCCGTTCGTCATTAGTTGCTTTCATGTACCGTCTGTCGAAACAGCGTCTAGGGAGACCGACTCAACTCCCTGTGGAAAGAACACCACTCCAATGCCAGGACGTATGATTAGGTAGCGTGGAGACGACGGGTCCGGTTCAATCTTGCGCCGCACGCGGTAGATCAGCTCGTGCAAGCTGTCTTTATCACGTAAGCTGCCCCACACCGCGCGAATCACGGAATCGTAGTCGCACACGTCTCCAGGGCGACGATTCAGGTACTTGATCAACCGATACTCGGTGCGCGACAGCATGGTCGGCAACATCACTCCATCTCGCCAAATTGCTGCACTTGGGCTGACCCAAAGGCCAACTTTGCTCGGCGGCGACTCCGTACTGCCAGACACCGGCTGAGGCGGCTCAGCCGGCCCAAAATCCATTTCGTGCGTCGGGCTGATCACCTTAAACGTGTAGTCAAACGTTTTACCGATCTGAATGCGATCTCCCGGCTTTAAAACGACGCGTTGCCCCCTAAACAAATGGCCGTTGACATAGCTGCCGTTGCGGCTGGTATCCTGAAACACCCAATAGTTTGTTTCCAGCACCAGATACGCATGTTCGCGTGAAACGGACAGATCATCCGGCTGGATTATGATGTCATAAGGTCCGGTGACGCCACGCCCAATCCGTACGGTTGGCGCGCGCAGCATAATGCGCTGGTCGGTTTGATGCGTGGCTTGCAAAATTGCTGCCAGCGTAGGAGTGA
This sequence comes from Thermoflexales bacterium, assembly GCA_025056895.1. Classification (GTDB taxonomy): domain Bacteria; phylum Chloroflexota; class Anaerolineae; order J036; family Brachytrichaceae; genus Roseilinea. The sequence goes on along the minus strand of JANWVJ010000004.1, from coordinate 54,117 downwards.
CCGATTCGCGTGGCGTATCCATGCTCTGATTCTACACGCTTTCGGATGATTATGACGGGCAGGTTTAAGCGTTTTCTGCCCTGCTTCTGATGGCGATGGGGTCAATCTACTGCTCGGCCAAGCAACCCGATCAGCATGATGCACAATGATCGGGCAATCGCACTGCCGTAGGCTGCTGCAAGAGCTGCGCCCTGCCCGGCTCTGGCAGGGCGCAGGACAATAGGGCTAGTAAGGGGTGAACGAAGGGCGTTAAACTATCGCGCCGGCAAGCCGAACGGCGGGGCGGCCGGTTGGCTCTGCGGGCGCAGCGCGCGCCGTTGCAAAGCCTCGCGCACAATGCCGCTCAAGTCGGGCATCATCATGCCGAGCAGCATAAATGTGCAGCCTAGCACGGCTAGCGGAGTGAACACCTCACCGAACAGCGTCAGGCCGGCGAGGGCGCCCCACACCGGCTCGGTGCAAAAAATCAACGCGGCGTGAGAAGTGGGGGTGTGCCGCTGCGCCCATGTTTGCACCAACAGGGCCAGTGCCGTTGCAAAGATGGCGGTAAACGCTGCTGCCCCTAACGTGTTCATCGGCAATGCCGGCGGGGAGACCAGTACACCATCGTTGATCATGGCGAATACAGCCGCTCCGCCGAAGCAGGCGATCGACTGCAATGTGGCCAACGGCCGCGGGTCGATCGACTTGGGGAATTGGCCGACCATGACGATTTGCAGCGCAAACGCTACTGCGCACAGCATCACCAGCGCGTCGCCGCTGGCGATGCTTAGGGTCAAGTCTTGCCAGAACAGGCAGGTCAATCCCAACACGGAAAGCATGATCGCAACCCACACCGGCCGGGTGATGCGCCCTCGGCCCATAAAGGCCAGCATGAAGGGCACGATTGCGCCGTATAGACCGGTGATGAAGGCGGCGCGGCCCGGCGAGATGGTCTGCAGGCCAAAGGTTTGCAACGCAAAGCCGGCAAAGTTCACCAGCCCGGCGCCCAGTGCAAACACGGCCCACTTCAACGGCACCGTGCGCAACAGGCGCCACGTCAGCGCCAGTAGGGCTATGGACGCCAGAGCAAAGCGCAACGCGAGGAATGAATACACCGGAAAGCCTGTTACAGCGTCTTTCACCATCGGGAAAGTGAAGCCCCAGATGATGGCAATTCCCAGCATCGATACGTCGGCAATGAATGATTTGTGATTCATGGCGCTGCGCTTCAACCTCTTGCTTTCGATCTCGGCTTGGCATGTCCACCAACGAAAAGAGGCCGGTTGCGCAGCAACGCAACCGGCCTCTGCGAGGAGGACTCATGCATCCAGGCTGAAAAACAAAGAACGCCAAACGAGATTCAACTCGTTTGGCTCTCAACCTGGAGAAACTGCTCTTGACTTGTTGGCCAAATTATACCTGAATTTTCGCGCCGCTGATACAATCCTCCCGCATGGGTACGGCCTACTCGCGTCACCCCCCGTTTTGGTTGTCGCGTTGGCGAGATTGGTTGCCCTTATTGCTTGTCGTTCTTGCCGGCGCAGCGTTGCGTCTCGTTGACATCGGCGATCTGCCGCCCGGCCTATACCGCGATGAGGGGTTTTACGGTCTCGATGCGCTGAATGTCTTGCGTGGCCGATTGGCTCTGTATTTCACGGCGAACAACGGGCGCGAAGGCATGTTCATGTACTTGCTGTCCGCATCCATCGCCGTACTTGGCCGCACACCGGAGGCCTTGCGCATCGTGTCTGCGTTAACCGGCGTCGTGACGCTGATCGCCATCTATGCGGCCGGCCGTGCTTTGTTCTCACATCGCACGGGTGTGCTCGCTGCGGCGATCTTGTCTGTGACTTTCTGGCATTTGGCGATCAGCCGTGTTGCTTTCCGGGCGATCCTGCTGCCGTTTTGGTTATGCGTTGCGGCAGCGTTGTTTGCGGCCTGGCTGCGCAGTGGGGCAAGCCGCCACGGGTTGGCTGTGTGTGCCGGAGCCGCGTTCGGATTGACTTTTTACACGTATACGTCGGGCCAGTTGATTGCCCTGTTGTTCATCGGGTTTGTCGGTCTTGCTGCTCTCGTGCCGGCCTTGAAAGTCGCTCTGCCTGCTTCACGCCGCGCGTGGCTTGCCTTCTTCGCCGGCGCAGTGGTCACTCTGCTGCCGTTGCTCATTTGGTTGGCGCGCCATCCAGATGTGTACTTCACCCGCGCCGGACAAGTTTCTGTTCTCAGTTCACAGATCAACCAGGGCGATTTGCTCGGCGCCTTGCTCGGCAACATCCTGAAGACTGTTGGGATGATCGCCTGGCAAGGCGATCGCATCTGGCGACACAATCTCTCTCTGCGCCCGGTCTATCCCGATTGGCCCGCAGCGGCTTTCCTTGTTGGCTTGGTTATCTGCGTCTGGCGCGCGCTGCGTGGGGTGCGTGCTGCCCAAGGCTTGGCGCATGGTATGTCACCGGCTTCGGCGTGGGAGGCAGCGGCTTCTGTGTGGGTGTTGCTTTGGCTGGTGATCTTTCTGATGCCGACCGTGTTGGCCGAAGATGCGCCACACTTTTTGCGCGCTATTGGAGCGTTGCCGGCCGTATGCATTCTGGCGGCGAGCGGTCTGGAGACGACTTTGCGTTGGCTTTCGCGGCGCGGCTTGCTCAATCTTTATCCGGCTCGTTTGCAACGCCTTATCAGTCCGCCGGCTGTGCTGGCCAGCCTCGCCCTTATCTTGAGCGGGTTGCAGGCAGCCGGCGACTACTTTGGCGTTTACGTCCGCCATCCGATGACGGCATACTGGCTCGAAGACAGTAATGTGCAGTTAGGGCGCGCGGTCAATGCTTCGGTTGAACGCTACGGCGCCGGACAGGTGTGGCTCGATGCGCGACTGGCAACCAACAATCCGACATTGCTGTTTCTGTCGCCGGCGGTAGAAGCCGGCCTGATAAAGATTGTGACATCTGACCTGCCCCCTGACGCCCCCCGCAACCGGCCGATTGTGTTGCTGGTTGATCCCAATCACGACTGGTCGATGTTGAGGCAGGCCTTGCCGCCCAACAGCGAGCTTTCTATTCAGATCGGCCCATTCGCGCAAGGCGATCTCGACTCGACGCCGCGCCGCGCGTTTATCGCTGTGCATGCGGCGCCCCGGTCAGGTGGAGAAGAACCTCCCCTCGCTCAGTTTGAGCAAGGAATCGTGCTTCAAGACGCGCATGTGGCGCCGCCGGCCAACGGCGCCGCAACCTACACCATCACGCTGCGTTGGCGTGCGATGCAGCCTGTGCCCGAAGACTTGGCGGTATTTGTGCATTGGCTGCGCGATGGGCAACTGATCGCCCAGCATGACAGCAGCCCGGCAGAAGGCTACCTGCCGCTGCCTGTTTGGCGCAGCGGTGATGTGATTGTTGATCCACATCCGGTCACCGTGCCAGGTGGCCGGCAAGCCGGGGACGTCCTGCGGGTCGGCATGTATCGGCGTACAGACGGCCGGCGTTTACAGGTGCAGTCTGCCTCTAGCCCAGCGGCTGCGCCGGCAGAGTGGGTGGATTTAACGGATCGGCTGCCGCCGTCAACGCCTTAGCGGCGCCGTGCCCGTTGTCCTCGGCCGTTGCTGTGCCGATTGACTCATCCTCTGCGTGTTGTGTTTCAAAATCAATAGGATGTACGACGGGTTGTATGGCCTCAGAAGCAGCCGTGCCGAGCGGAGCAGCAGGCGCTAGAGCATAGAGTGCGCTGCCGGGGGTTAGGCGCGGAGCCGCTTCTTTCCAGAAAGCGGCTGCCGATTCGGCAGAAGCTCTGGCCAGTGTTTGGATGATTTCATCGGTATAGGCGTCGAGGTTCTCGAAACCGGCAAGCAGCTTGAGGCGCTTGCCGGCCGGCAAGCCAATTCGCACGTCGCGGGCCTCGGGCAGCTTCAACACGGCTGCCGGCACGTAAGGCAACAAGATAGACGCTTTGTGCACCACTTCCAGCTTGGTGCGGATGACGGCCAGCGCCTCTTGCGGCGACAGTTTAGCCAGGTAGCGCGAAGCGACAGCCTGCCATTCGCCGGCTATTGGGCTCAGAAAGTGTTGTCGCAAGCGTTCTAAGTCATGTTCATCGGCCAGCAAGCGACGCCACAATCGATTATGGCTGTTTGATGGTTTCTGGGATAGGCAAGCGATGACCTCTTCTCGAAAGGGCGCCAGGTCGAGAAAAGACTCGTACAACGCCACCCGATCTTCGAGCGGAAACCGTTCACGTACATCACGCGCTTCGGGCAACAGCAAGACACGCGGCGGAATGCGATAGAGCAGCACCAGCGGATCGTCGATCTGAGCCAGCTTGCCTCGGATGACTTCGAGCGCCTCTCTTTCCGGCAGCGAAGATAAATAGCGTGTAGCCACCAACGGCCAGATGTCGGTATTATGGCTTTCGAAGCACGCTCGTAACAGCGCGGGGTCGGTTTCGTCGCTGAGCAGCTTAACGTCATGTGCGAGGGGATGGGTGTGACCGGGCGCGCGGCTTGCGGAAAAGGCCACGATCGACTTGTGCAGTACGCCGGCGCTGACCTTCCCGTCAAACCCTGAACGATCCACGCGTGCGGCCAGTCTGCCATCTAGGTGGTAGATGAACCCATACGCGCCGAACCAATCCAGCCGGCCTACGTGCCTTGCCATGATTCCTCCTAACCTGCGGTGTGTATCTGAAGCGCGAGTTAAATCGAATTTTAACAATAGTCGCGTCAACTGTGCATAAGCGCCTATGCCACAATCCGGCGAATGTGAGGTGTTTTCAGGTTCACTGCTGTCACAGTCAGCAAGCACACTGCGCCGCCAAATAGTACCGCTGCCGGCGCGCCGAAGTGTTGTGCCAATACCCCGATGAATAGACTGCCGAACGGCGCCACGCCTTGCAACGCCCACAGATAGGTGCTGATCACGCGCCCACGTAGCTCGTTGGGCACGAGCAACTGCACCAAGGTATTTGTCATTGCCAGTTGGGTCACCGATCCCCAACCGATCAGCACCATCAGCGGCAGAGCCGCCGTCAACGAACGGGAGAACGCCAGTGCGGTCAGCGCTCCTCCAAAGGCAAACTGGCCGATTGTCATCAACACCCCTTTGCGTTTCATGGCGCTGAATGTGGCCAGGAGCGTGGCAGCTGTCAGTGCGCCGGCTCCTTGTGCGGTCATCAGCGCGCCGGTGCGACCCGCCACAATCGGCTCCGTGTCGCCGGCTTGGTGGAAAATGTCGCGCGCAAACACCGGGATTTGCTGAATGGCAGTGAATCCAAAGAAACCGGGCACGGCTGCCATCAAGATCAACAACGCCACCACAACTGAGCTGCGAATATAGCGTTGTCCTTCGCGAAACTCTTGAATAGCTCCGCCATGAGGATGGGCACTTTGCTTCTGCGGCCTGGTTCGCACACAGAGCAGCCCAACGATGACAAATAGAAAGCTGACGCCGTTGGCAAAAAAAGCCCAGCCTTCTCCGCGCTCACCCAAAAACACCAGGAATGGCGCTGTCATCGACGGTCCGATCACACGGGCCAGGTTGAACACCGTGGAGTTCAGCGCGATGGCGTTTGGCAATGCCGAGCGGCCGACCAGTTCGATCATCATGGCTTGACGAGCGGTGATCTCCACCGAGTTGGCCACGCCGGCTACGAATGACAGTGCAATGATGTGCCACACCGTGATCATGCCTGACAGCGCCAGCAGTGCGAGCACAAACGCTTGTGCCATCAGCACACTCTGCATGACGATGACCGTCTTGCGTTTGTCCAAGTGTTCAACCAGCACACCCCCCGGCAACATCAGCAACAGCGCCGGCAATGAACCGGCAAAGCCGATCAGCCCCAGATAGACCGGCTGGCCGGTGATGCGATACGCCAGGTAAGGCTGGACGGTATTCTGCATCCATGTGCCCACCAAGGACACAAACTGCCCGACCCAAAAGATGCGGTAATCCCGGAAGGCGAGAGCAGGGAAACGGGTGAGAAAAGCAGCCATCACCCTGGCGCGTGTTGTGTGCTCCACGTCGCTATTACTTGTTGCCCATTGCGCGCTTTGGCGCTCCTGGCCGTTCTCTCGCAGCCGTTCATTCGTGTGAGCGCCCTGTTCACTTGAACTCGACCGCGACGAGCTGTTCGTATGGCAGGGCGGATTGAATCAGCCCTTTGCCGATCATCCACTCTTGCACATCTTGAAATTGCTCTGGGGTGGGCAGACTGCGCGAGGGGAAGAGCGGCAGAGTGTATTGACCAACCAGCGAAGCGGGAATCAATTTTTTCTCGGCTAGTAGGCTGTTCCATTTGGCCGGATCGCTGTTCACGTCGGCGATCGCTTTGTCCAGCGCCGCTACGAAGTTGCGCACCGTTCGTGGCTTGGTCTTCATAGCCGTCATGCTGAACGCCCATGCGCTGACGCTCAAGCTTGGATCGGCGCGGTCATCTGCTACCACCTTGGCCCCTTGCTGAATGGCTAAAGAGAAGAAAGGATCGGGCAAGGTGGCGGCCTTGATCTGACCTTGGCTGAGCAGTTGCATGCGGTCGGGGATACGCGGCACGTTGACCGTGCGTATGTCTGCCGGCGACAGCCCTTGCCGTTGCAACAGACGATCTGTGACGTAGGCGATCACCGTGCTTTCGGAGATGCCGATTTCAATGCCTTTCAAATCTTGGGCGGTTTCGATGCCACTGTCTTTGCCGGCGACGATCGCGAAGAGCGCCACATCAGTGGTTGCCTGGCGCGCCGAACGCACCACGGCGATCTTTTGCTCGTTCCGGTTGAACAGCACCGTAGACAGAAGATCGTTGATCATCCCGTCGATCTGGCCGGCTTGCATCAACTGATCCCGCTCCGCAGCCGAAGCGACGGGCACTATCTCCAGGCGGATGCCGGCTTCTTGAAAGTAGCCTTGCGCCTCGGCGACGTGCAGGGGCAGCGCTTCCAAGACCGGCAACGCGCCGACTTTCAAGGTGGTGTCTTCCGCCGGCGCGACCGGCCGGCAAGCAAGTGCGAGTGCGCCTGCAATCATCAATCCGCTTAGAACTTTGTGCATTGTGTTCCTCCTTGAGCGATGTCTTTTTTCATCGGATATACAAGCCGGCTAACACGCCGGCGCACAACGTCACGCTGACGTAACCGTTGACGTTGAAGAAAGCTACGTTCACGCGGGATAAATCGTTTGGCTTGACCAGTGTGTGTTCATAGGCCAACAAGGCGGCTGCCACCAGCAGCGCGATCCAGTACGGCGCACCGAGGCCGGCTGTCAGGCCGACCAGCGCCAACAGCCCCACCGTCACCGCATGACATGCTTGAGCGAGCCGCAGCGCAACGGGAATCCCAAAGCGGGCCGGGATGCTGTGCAGTCCTTCGGCGCGGTCAAATTCGGCGTCTTGGCAGGCATAGATTAGGTCGAAGCCGGCGATCCAGAATGTGACCGTCCCTAGCAGCAACCAGGCCGGCGCGTCATGCGCGCTGAACAAAGAGCCGCGAATGGCTGCCCATGCTCCCATGGGGGCTAAGCCATCGGTGAACCCCAACACAAAATGGGACAACCAGGTAAAACGCTTGGTATAGGCGTAGCCCGTGAGAAAAACCAGCGCGCCGGGTAACAAAGCCAGCGTCAACGGGTGAAGTTGCCACGCCGCAACTGTTAGAGCAATCAGCGACGCAATCAGACCGGCCATCACCGTGCTCACCCGAATGCGGCCGGTTTGAAGAGGACGGCCGGCTGTGCGTGGGTTGCGCGCGTCGATATGTCGGTCGGCCAGCCGGTTCACGCTCATGCCAAACGTGCGCGCTGCCGCCATGGCGATGGTGATCCAGAAGAACTGTTCAAAACTCGGCAGGCCGTTTGCCGCCAACGCCATGCCCAGGTACGCAAACGGCAGCGCGAAAATCGTGTGCTCGAACTTGATCAGATCGAGGAAAGCTGTGAGTTGCCTCATGGCATCAGCAATGGCCGGCGCAGGGCGCGCACAATCGCGCACGACACAGATGCGATCCGCTTAGGGAGCAGATTTTACTTCGCCCATCATGCGCGTGATGTCGGCCGCAATGATTGCCGGCGGTGTTTGGAACGGATAGGTCATGCGCCAGTATCCTCGCGGGTCGATCAAGTAGGTGTGGCCGGTGTGATCCACCAGGTAGGTGGCGGCTGTGCCTTCCGGCTTGCGTCGCGCAAAGCGCACGCCGTAGTCCATACCGATGCGTTGTACCTTCAGCTCGTCTCCGGTCAAGCCGATGAAGGTTGGGTCAAAGGCTTGGACATATCGCCGCATGACATCGGGCGTATCGCGTGATCCGTCAACGCTGATCATGACGAAAGCAACTTGCTCAGCTTGGTCGCCGAGTATGCGCTTAACGGCCTTGAACTCGCCCAACGCCAGCGGGCAAATGTCGGGACAGTGTGTGTAGCCAAAAAAGAGCAGCACAAACTTGCCGCGCAAATCACTCAGAGACAGGGGGCGGTTGTTGTAATCGGTGAGTGTAAAGTCCCGCGCCGGCGTGTTGTGATTCACGCGCAAGCCACCGGGAGTAGGCGAAGATACAGGCTCTGTTCCTCGCGCGGCCTCAAGAATGTTCGGCGCAAAAGCGCCGAGTAGGCCAAATATCACCGTCAGCGCCAACGCGCCGACCACGGCGGCGATCAACTGCACAGAGTCGCGTTTCAACCACTTCATATATGCCTTTCTAAAACATCCTTCCCTAAGCCGTTCAATCCGATCACTCGATTTGTGTGGGGGCGCAGCACACTACGGCAAGCCGTATTCGCTCCAACGCCGGTTCACCCGTTCGATGATCTCAGGGGACATGCTGATTTCGGTCGGCCACCCGCGCGGGTGGCCGTCGGCCGGCCCCTTGGCCGTGGCGTCGATGCCGATCTTGCCGCCGAATGAATCGCGCACAGAGGAATGATCAAGTTGATCAACCGGCCCTTCGACAACGGTCACGTCGCGTTTCCAGTCCACATTGCCCAGGACACGCCACGCTACTTCGCGCAAATCATGCACGTTGACATCGTGATCGACAACGACAATTGCCTTGCTCAGCATCATCAGGCCCAGGCCCCAGATGCCGAACATCACTTTTTGTGGGTGACCGGGGAACCGTTTGCGGATCGATACGATCACCAAGTTGTGGAAGACGCCTTCTGCCGGCATGTTGTAGTCCACCACTTCGCCTAGGAACAGGCGTAGCAACGGCAAGAATAGCCGTTCGGTGGCTTTTCCCATCCAGTAATCTTCCATCGGCGGTTTGCCGACTACAGTGGCCGGATAGATGGCGTCCCTGCGGCGAGTCACGGCGGTGATGTGGAAGACGGGGAACGTGTCGGGTGGGGTGTAGAAGCCGGTGTGATCGCCAAACGGTCCTTCGATGTCTTGCTCGTTTGGGTCAACGTATCCTTCGATGACAATGTCGGCCTCGGCGGGCGCCTCGATGGGCTGAGTAATGCAGGGAGTGAACGCGACCGGCTGGCCGCGCAGGTAGCCGGCCAACAGGTATTCGTCGATATTCGGCGGCAAGGGGGCCGAAGCGCACCACATGGAAGACGGGTCGCCGCCCAGCGCAATTGCGCACGGGATCGTCGGTTTGCGTGCTTCTTGGGCCACGCGCTGATGTTCGGCGCCGCCCTTGTGACGCTGCCAGTGCATCATCAGAGTGCGCGGGCTGCGCACCTGTAACCGATACATCCCCACGTTGCGCACGCCGGTCAGCGGATCCCGCGTGATGACCTGCGGCAAAGTGATGTAGCGCCCGCCGTCAAGAGGCCAGCACTTGAGGATCGGCAACTCATCCAAGGCCCGTTCGAGTTCGGCGCCGTCGCTGAAGACAATTTCCTGGCACGGCGCGTGCTTGACCCTCTTCGGCTTGAGACCGATTGCGCTGAGCACACCCAGTAGGTCGCCGGCGCGCTGCACCGTCGCACTCAGCCCCTGTGGCAGTTTCAGGTCAATGACCGCGCTCAGATTGCGCGTCAGATCGTCCAGCGTTGAAACGTTGAGCGCCAGGGCCATGCGCTGCGCACTGCCGAATGCATTGATGAGCAACGGCACAGATGCCCCCTTGACGCGCTCGAACAGCAGGGCTTTGTTTCGCTCGACAGGCCCTTTGCTCACGCGATCTACGATTTCGGTGACTTCCAGTTCGGGGTCAACCGGCGCGCGGACGCGGATAAGTTCCCCGCGCTGCTCCAGATCGCGCACGAACTCGCACAAGTTGCGGTAAGACGGCATATCGCAATCAGCGCTCAGTTGTCAGCGGCCAGATCTTCTGAAGGCCGGCTATGGATGGCTGACCCTTCTCAGAACAGACTGAGCTGCTCGGCCTGATCGGCGGCTGACGGCTGAGCTGGCTTTTCTTCAGCTTTGCGCTGCGCCTCAGCCACGATCTGTTTCAAGCGCCGAAAGTCCTCTTCGACTGTGGCGCGTAAAGACTGCTGGTGCAGCGCGGCAGCCGGGTGAAACATGGCAACCACAATGCGACCGTCTGCGCGCTTTGCTCGGCCGTGTACAACAGAAATCTTTTCGTTGGGAAACCAACGCGCCATTGAAAAGCGACCCAACGTGACGATGACTTTTGGATTAATCAGTTCGATTTGCCGGTCGAGATAGCGCGCGCACGCCTCGATCTCTTCAGGCAGCGGATCGCGGTTGCCGGGTGGCCGGCACTTGACCACGTTGGTGATGTACACCTCTTCGCGCTTGAAGCCGGCCAGTTGCAACAACTCGTTGAGGAATTGTCCAGCTGCGCCGACAAACGGCCGGCCTTGCTTATCTTCGTTGAAGCCGGGTCCTTCGCCGATGAACATCACTTCGGCGTTGGCCGGGCCCTCGCCGGGGACTGCGTTCGTCCGCGTGTGGTGTAGAGGGCATGATGTGCAGGTGCGCACCGCGCTTGCCAGAGTGTGCAGGTTTTCCATCGCCGAGGATTATACGGGCGAGTAGCTCTCGGAACGGCGCTTGAGCGCATTTCTCTGGGGGCAAAATCAAGCTGCCGAAGGCTAGTCATTCATCAAAAGGGACGGGCGAAGGCACTGCCCTCGCCCATGCCTCTTTCTTCCAACTTCCAAAATACACTCACGGCTCTTCACGTGAGCATCGGCTCAATCGTGAGTTGACAGTGCGGCCAGCCGGCGCCGTAACGCTTGTTCCAGTGCGTCCAGATGGCGCTTGTATTCAGGGCGCTGAAAATGCTGCACAGTCATGATGATCGCGTCTTCTCCGTTGTCGCGGTAATAACGCTTGCGCAGACCTGTTTCTTCGAACTGATACTTGCGATAAAGACGCTGCGCGACCGTGTTGCTGACGCGCACTTCCAGGGTGACAAAAATGGCATTGCGGCGTTCTGCTTCGCGGATCAAGCTGAGCAGCAGCAATTCGCCAATTCCCCGACCTCGCCAGGCCGGATGCGAGGCAATGGTGCTGATGTGCGCCTCGTCCACGAGCATCCACATGCCGGCGTAGCCGACTACAACATACGCGCCTGGCGTCGCTGCATCACTTGCTCCGGGTGAGGTTACGTGGCTGCGTTGAAACAACTGACGGAGAAGGGTGCGTCGTCGAGAACGAGCCGGCTGAACCGGCAAAGGCATCTGTCTGGTAGTCGGCAGGGCCTGCGCCACGATGAAATAGGCGTTTGGGTTTTGCAACAGTTCATAGCGGTAGGCTTGCTCTGGCCACGGCAACGGGAAAGAGGCGCGCTCGATCTCCATCACGGACGGGATATCCACCAACGCCATCGGTGCGATTCGCAGTGTGATGGCGTCTGGCTTGAGCGGTTGCCCGGCGCGACCTGTCTCGTCAGCGTGTGTGTTTTGCATCGGATTGAAACACGAGGCTAAGTTTCCGGCGGATAGATCGGCAGCACCGTCATCGCATCATCGACGTCACCGCTGATCCAGCGCGCGTAGGCAATCTCGGCCAGATAACCAGCGCGGCGCACATTGAGTGGGGCCGGAGCGACAGCCGCGCGCATTTCGAGCAATGATGCCAGGGTTGGCGTGACATCGCCGCATACCCACGCCGGCGGCTCGACAGATTCGGCGAACTCGCGCCAACTCTGGATGCGCCAGTCGTCGGCCGCGCGCAACATGTTCTCTTGCCATTCATAACGCAAGGCGGCCACGCGCCCCCGCCCGGCTTCAACCAGCGCATACACCGGCACGTGGTGATTGGGCTGTGCTGCTGCGATCGTATCGAAAGCCGTCACGCCGATCAGCGGCAGATTGCGCGCCGTGGCCAAGCCTTTGGCAATCGCCAGCCCGCAGCGCACGCCGGTGAATGACCCCGGCCCGATGGCCACGGCCACTGCGCCGATGTCGGCCGGTCGAATGTTCGATGTGTGCATCAGGCGTTGAATCTGGGCGCTCACGCCGGCGGTGTGATGGCGCTCCGTCTCCCAGGTACACTCGGCGCGGATCATGCTTGGGTCGCGCAAGGCGATGCTGCTGCGCCGCGTGCAGGTGTCGATCGCCAGCAAAACCTGTGCTTGAGGATGTCGGTTATCGGACTGTGAAGGGTTGTTCGCCATGAGTTGCCGCGCCGAAAGATACACTCGACCTCTTCAGACGCCAAATGCGTTTTTGCGAAACGCGAGCACTATTTGCCAAGTGGCAGTATCCTGTGTGGAGAACGTAAGCCGGCGCTTGCTTTCCTGGATCATCTCAAACTTAATGCGGATGGCATCACTCGGCATCAGCGCTTCAGCGCGCTCGGCCCATTCAATCACCACAACCCCTTTCTCATCTTCTAGAATCTCTTCCAAGCCCAGCGTGGCCAGCTCGCGTTGATGTTCGATGCGATACAGGTCCACGTGATAGAGCGTGTGGTCATCGGCCGCACGCCGGTGCTCCTGGACCAAGGTGAAGGTTGGGCTGCGCAAAGACTGCAAGGCGCCCCAACCCAGCCCGATGCCGCGCGCAAACTGGGTCTTGCCGGCGCCGAGCGGCCCATACAAAGCGATGATCACGTGAGCCGGCAGCGCCCTGGCCAGACGCGCGCCTAAACGCATTGTTTGCTCGGCGCTGTGGCTCACACATTCGAATGAAAGCGGTTCCAGAACGGTCATAGTGGATTGCGCCTTGGGCCTAAGCACTTTACCACGCGCCGGCTGCGTGTGTTAGCGCGGATGAATAAGCGGGTTCAGCGTGTTGAATCCGCGCACCAAGCCCTCTTCAAATCGGTCGCCGGAGAACACCGGGTCTTCATGTTCGATGGCGATCCCGCCGTCGTAGCCGATCTCGATCAGCGTCGAAATGTATTCGGCCCAATTGATTGCACCGTAGCCGGGGATGCGATAGCGCCAGCAATTGTGGTGAATGCCCAGAATGCCCTCGCGTTGTAGCCTATGATGCAGTATCTCGGTGTCTTTGGCGTGCGAGTGATAGATGCGATCCTTGAAATCGCGCGCAGCCTGAATAGGATCAATCCCCTGCCAGACCAGGTGCGAGGGATCGAACTCCAGGCCGAGCGCCTTCGACGGCACGCGGGTGAACATCTCGGCCCAGTTGCGCGGCGACCACGCCAGGTTGACGCTGTGCCAGGGGATGTCACCCCATATGCCCGGCCAGTTCTCGAACGCCACACGCACCCCCATGTCCTCGGCAGCTTGCGCGATGGGTTTAAACACGTGCTCGAATCGCTCCATGCCTTCTTTGTAAGGCCGATCGGGCAGATTGCCGGCCATCGACGTGACGACATTCACGCCTAGCAGGCTTGCCAGCTCGAAGAGGACGCGGTAACGCTTGAGCGTGACCTGCGGATCATTCGGCAGCGGATTGCCATAGTAAGCGATTGCCGACAAGACGATGCAGTGACGGTGCAATAGCTCTTGCGTGCGCGTGGCTATCCCTTTCAAGTCGCTCGGCGCATCCAGATCGTCGATCAGCGATGCAGCGTGTACTTCCAGGCACTGAAAGCCGATCCGTTGCGCGCGTTCCACCTCATCACCTGACCAATTGCACAAGTAGCCGAGTTTCATGCATGTCCCTCCAGATGTGTCCAACGCATTGTCCGCTAGATCGAGGCGCGACGCAAACCCGTGTAGGCGATTCGGCGCATCGTTTGGGCCTACAATAAGCCGAAACCTCATCAGAATCACAGGAACTACCGATGCAAGAGCCAACCATCCAAGATCGCGTGCGCACCTACTCTCGCCCATCCGACCTGAAGATCACCGACTTGCGCGTGACGGACATTGTCGGCGCGCCGATGCACTGCTGTTTGGTGAAGATTTACACCAACCAGGGCATTGTCGGTCTGGGCGAGGTGCGCGATGGCGCCAGCCGCACCTATGCCCTGATGCTGAAGAGTCGCATCTTGGGCGAAAACCCCTGTAATGTGGACAAGCTGTTCCGGCGTATCAAGCAGTTCGGTTGGCACGCCAGGCAAGGCGGAGGAGTGAGCGGCATCGAAGTGGCGTTATGGGATTTAGCCGGCAAGGCGTATGACGTGCCGGTGTATCAGTTGTTGGGCGGCAAGTTTCGCGACCGCGTGCGCATCTACTGCGACACGGATGCCGGCGATCGTCCCACCGGGCGCGATATGGGCCGCGCGCTGAGGCAGCGCATGGACAAAGGCTTCACCTTCCTCAAAATGGACCTCGGTATGTGGCAAGCCATCCACGAACCCGGCACGCTCAACATGCCCACCGGTGAACTGGAAAAGTGGCGCACCTATCACAGCGCCGGCCGGCGCATCGTGCGCACGCCTGAAGAGCGGGCCGTGCGCAACCGCGACTACGACTTTCACAATGTCATGCACCCGTTCACAGGAGTCCATTTGACAGAGAAAGGTCTAGACTTCTTGGAGCAATACATCGCCGAGGTGCGCGATGAGATTGGATATGAGGTGCCGTTGGCAATCGATCATCTGGGGCACATCGCCCTACAGGACTGCATCAAGCTGGCGCGCCGCATTGAGAAATACACCCCGGCCTGGTTGGAAGATTTGATCCCCTGGCAATTCACCGACCACTACGCGCAGTTAAGCCGTGCTACCACCATTCCCATTTGCACCGGCGAAGACATTTATCTCAAAGAGAACTTCAGACCGCTCTTAGAGGCCGGCGGCGTCTCGGTCATTCATCCCGATGTGCTGAGCACCGGCGGCATCTTGGAAACAAAGAAGATCGGCGATATGGCCCAGGATTACGGCGCAGCGATGGCTATTCACATGGCCGAGTCGCCGGTTGGGGCGATGGCAGCGGCGCATGTGGCAGCCGCCACGGAAAATTTCCTGGTGCAGGAGTTTCACTCGGTCGATGTGCCGTGGTGGGATGATATTGCGATTGGCTTGCCTAAACCCATCGTGAAGGATGGCTTTATCACCGTGCCGGACAAGCCCGGTCTGGGCATCGATGACCTGAACGACGAGGTGCTGAAAGCGCACGTCGATCCTGCCCATCCTGAATTGTGGGCGCCCACCGATGCGTGGGATGCTGAATTTTCATGGGATCGCGTGTGGTCATGAGTGTGGGTTCGTAACTATCTCCTCTTACCCTAATCCTCTTCCAGCGGGAGAGGGTCGGCGGTGAGGGCGGGTAGATGATTAGGTGGATTCAACATCGGCGACTGATGCCAACCTTTCAACGCCACCAACCCAGGGTCGGCAGCACGTCCATGCGTTGTGAGAAAGGCGTATCATGATCGTATTGGGACGGCATCTCAACATTGCCGTCTGATGTAGGAGGAAGCCATGACCACCCAGTCTATGCTCGCGACTGCGCCGGCGCCGGCCGGAGCCACTGTTAGACCCGCTCTGGTAACAACGATTGCCATCCTGACCCTTGTGAGCGGCGTTTTCAATGTGTTGATCGGCGTCTCTACATTGGTCGGCGGCTTGTTTGTCGCGGTCATCTTCGGCTTGGTGCCGCAGATGGCGAATGCCTATGAATTTCGCCAGGCCAGATTTGTCGGCGCGATGATGATGGGGATCGGTATCGTTACTCTGGTCATTCTGCTGGCGCTGGCAATTTACTTTCTGGTGCTGGCGTTTCTCGAGCTGCGTTACAGCGTGCGCCTGCTGGCCAACCCGCCGGCCGTGACAAGACCGGCGCGGCACATTGCCGTACTGGAGATCGTCGCTGTACTGGGTGGGAATATCATCGCTACGCTGACCGGCGTGCTGGCGTTGGCGTTCTACGGCGAGCCGGCTGTGCAAGCATACTTTGCTGCGCTATCGGCTGAACGGGCCCGCGCTATAACGGCGTAGTAGAATGTGCAACAACAAAAACAAATAGGTGCGCACGATACCAAAGCAGCCTCTTAGTGTGCCGCAAGAGGCTGCTTTGTTTGATTATTGTGGAGGAGCTTGCATGGCGGTGATCGATCGACGCGACTTTCTGAAAGGATGCGCCAGCTTCGCGGCTGTGGCGGCTGTGCGCGGGTTCGGGCTGACCAATCTGGTGTTCGACTCGCAGTTGACCAAGCCGGCGCGCGCGGCTGAGCCGTATGCGCCACACCAGCCGCCTCCGAACAACCGTGACTTGTTGGTGTTGGTGTTCGTGCGCGGCGGCCTGGACGGCCTGAACCTGCTGGTGCCTTTCAACACCAGTGCAAAGGATTGTCAACAGTACTACACCGTGTTGCGCCCGACGCTCAACATTCCTGCTCCCAACGCTGCTGCGACCCGCAAAGCAGTTGACCTGAACGGCCGATTTGGCTTGCACCCAGATGCTGCACGGGGCGCCTCGGGCGTCAATGTCCCAAACGGCCATGCTAGCGATACAGGCGGCTTGTACGCCCTCTACACGCGCGGCGACCTAGCAATCGTGGATGCCGCCGGTTCGCCCGATGTCACCGGCTCGCACTTCGATACCGAGTTGTACGTGGACATGGGCGGAAAGAACAATTTGGCCAGCGGCGGTTGGCTCTCGCGCTACCTGGACGCAATCGGGGAGCCAAACGATGCGCTCGCCGTGGCGCCGCAGTGGAATCCGGCCCCTGCTCTGTTCTCACCCACCGGCCGCAGCTCGATGGTTGTGCCGGACGGAAAAGAATTCGGCCCGCAGTGGCGCACCCAAGCCTGGATGCCCGATGCGACGCGCGCTGCGCTGGTTCAGGCCCAGCGTAACCTGCTTCAGCCGATGTATCAACGCAGCAGCGCCTTTATCGAAGCTGTTGGGCAATCCGCGTTCCAGGCATACGATGAGCTGGCGAACGTGTTTGCGACGGCATACACGCCGTCAGCTCCGTATGTCGAATCCGGTTCCCATGTGCCTGACTATGGTCATTTTGCACGTTCTTTGCAAGTGGTGGCCCAAATCGCTAAAGCATCGCTGAGCAACCCACTGCGTGTCGCGGCGATTGACGTGGGCGGCGGCTACGACACGCACGACAATCAAGGCACGCTCGACTGGAGTGGCAACAATCGTTTTCCACGCTTGATCACCAACTTGTCCAACAACCTGAAGGCTTTTTGTGACGACATGAACGCCGACCCGCAGTGGCGCGGGCGCTATGTGATCGTGGTGCTGAGCGAGTTTGGGCGTGTGCTATATCAGAACGACAGCGCCGGCACCGATCACGGAAGCGGTAACGTGATGTTGGTAATCGGCAGCGGCGGCCAATACGGAACGCCAAACATCAACGCCGGCATTTACGGCGACTGGCCCGGCCTCTCCCACTTCGGCTTTAACGATGGTCTTCAGATCACCACCGACTACCGCCGTGTGATCGCCGATGTCTTGACGGCCCGCATGGCTGTCTCACCGGCTCTGATACAGAGCGCCGTTTTCCCCGGCTTCAGCTTCTCAACCGGATTAGGTATCGCCGTCCCAAAATGAGCCATGAAAGCGCTGACTCGATTCCTGATTGTTGCGTTGGTGGTGGCTGTGCTCACACCATCTTCATCACAAGCCGGCCCGTATACGCCGTTAGCCTTTGAATGGACGCCGCTCAGCCCAGTATGGCCTGACCTGCGCGCCACATTGCAAAGCGAGCCGGCTCTCGCGCTGGCCGGCAGCGCCGGCGTGATCGCGTGGACGGACTCGCGCAACGCCATGCCTGATCTCTACGCAGCCTACGTGCTGAGTGGGACGGTGCAATCAGAGCTGCGTGTCACCAATCGCACGCCCCACTTTTCCGGCCAAGCAGCCAAACATCCTGCGGTAGTCCTTGAGACCGGCCGTACCTTCTTCGCCTGGAGCGACGTGCAACATATCTTTGTGTCACGCCTGAACATCAGTGGCACAACTTGGACCAGTCGAACCCAAGTAACTACTTTTAGCCATTGGAGCGCCACGGCCTATCGGCCGCGCCTTGCCGGTGACGGCAATGGTCAGCTTAACCTGGTCTGGACGGATTGGCGCCCTGAGGGCAGCGGCAGACCCTTCGGAGATATCTATGCTGCCCGTTGCAATGGAAATGCCACGCCGATCACTTGCACGGCTAACGTAAAACTGAACGACGATGCCGATACCGACAACGCCCAGCTCAACCCGGATATCAGCCGCAATGGCAATCAAGTGATCGTGGTGTGGGAAGACAGTCGCGAAGCCGGCCTCAACTATCCGCGCATCTACGCCAGCATCTCCAACGATGGTGGGGCGACGTGGGGCGCAAACATGCGCGTCAACAAGCGGCTTGACGGCAGCGCCCCTGGTTTGCGCGATGCGGCGAGCAGGCCGGCGGTGACGCACGCGCCGGATGGCTCGATCTACACCGTTTGGGAACATCGCAGCGGCGCACCGACCGCGCCGGCGGACATTTACGTGGCGCGCTGGGATGGCTCAAGTTGGAGCACGCCTTGGCGGGTGGATGCGGCGCCCAGCCGCGTGCGCAGCATCAATCCCGCCATTGCCGCCCATTCAACCGGTGTGTTTGTCGCCTGGCAAGATTACCGCAACGGCAGCCCCAATCCTGACATTTACACTGCGCGATGGAATGGCAGCGCCTGGACCGAAACACCCGCCGTGGTTGCTGCCGGCGCGCAGACCCTGCCGGCTCTGCGGGCTTCGACGACTGAAGTCCGCTTGGCCTGGCAGGATGAACGCGCCGGCCAAGCGGATGTGTATTCGGCGGCGTGGAATGGCAGCGCCTGGGGCGCGCCGGTGCAGCTCAACACAAACCCCTCACGCCTCCCCTATCAGATGTCTCCTGCTCTGGCCAGTTTTGGCGGCCACAACTGGCTGTTGTTCACCGATCGGCGCGAGGGGATGGCCGAACTGTACGCTGCGCGCATGGTGTCCTTTACCCAGTGGGGGGCGTCGGTTGTGCTGCCTACTCAGGCTTCGGTCGGTGGCTCGCTTGATGTCGGCAGCGGTGGGCCGGCCTTCACAGGAGATGGCCGCTTACATGCTGTATGGAGCGATTATTACTGGACGCGCGGCATGCGCGCCGTGTACGCCGTGCTGAGCGGCACGACCTGGTCGCCGCCGATCCTGTTGAGCCGAGTCGTAACAGGAAACGAGATGCTTGCCATGGCGGCAGCGTTTGGCAATACGGTCGCTGCCGGCTGGACACGCTACGACTCGGACACCTCGCGCGCCAATCTGTACGCCACGTGGAACACAGGCAGCGGCTGGATCACCGAGACCGCCGTGCTCACCACGCCGCGCGATGCTTGGCGCATTCCGTTTGCGCTGGCCGTCGATGCTGCGAATGTGTACGTGGCCTGGCAACAACCGCGCAGCGGCCAAGGCGATGCGCTGATGTTGGCGCGGCGTAGTTTGAGCGGCGCTGGCGGTTGGACGTATCACCGCATCGATCAAGATCAGAATGTCTCCTGGTGCCCGAACTACGCGCCGGCCCTAAAGGTTGATCAAGCCGGCTTGCTACACGCAGTATGGACCGGCTGTCTGCGGCGCAATCCGGCCAATACCTGGCCGCTCGATGGATTCGTCCTATACGCTTACTCTACCGATCAAGGCGCGACATGGAGCGCGCCGCTTAGGTTGGCGCAAACAAGTGTCAGCAACGCCGACGGCCGAACTAAGCCGGCGCTGGCAGTCGGAGCGAGTGGGCGTGTGCTGGCCGTCTTTCCTTCCCTGTTGGTCGGCAACGGCGGTTTTGTGGCGGCGATGGTTCAGAACGCTGCGTTGGTCTTCACCCATACCATCACTGCTGGTGCAGGTTGGACGCATACAGCAAGCTACGAAGGTGTTTGGTATGAAGGCGATAGCGCCGGCAGCGTCTCGTTCGATCCGGTCACGCAACGCTTTATCGTGGCCATCATCGACCGCAGCAGCGGTCGCGCTCCGCGCATTCTGGTCACGACCTATGGTGACACGGCGTTTGCCCCGCGTGTGTTTATCCCAATGACAAGGCGGTGACGGCATGAGTACTTTCGTCCATTTCTCCACACCCCCTGGCGGCGCGCCGTCTTTAGCGCGTCTGGCTTGGAACCGGATGGCCTTCGGCCCGCGCCCGGAGGACGTCGCCGGGTTCAGCAGCTTTAACCTGACTACATTCGTCGATCAGCAGCTCGATTATGAGTCGATCGATGACACAGCCTGCGATGCTTACCTGGCTGTCATGCCGAATACAGCCCCGGATGGCAGCACCGTCCCGCCTCTCGATGCATCGCTGGATGCATTGGACGCGTACGCGGACAGCAGCTTCCAACGCGAACAGGCCCTGAAACGCTACCTGTGGATGGCGACCTATGCGCGGGCGCTACTGAGCAAGCGTCAGCTCTTTGAGGTGATGGTGGACTTCTGGAGCAATCACTTCCACACTGACTTCCCTACCGACTATGCCAAATATTGGGAAGACTATTACGTGATCCGCCACCATGCGCTGGGCAATTTCCGTGACCTGCTAGGAGCCAGCGCCAAAAGTCCGTCTATGCTGAGTTTCCTCAGCAATCGCTACAATGATGGCGGCAACCCGAATGAGAACTACGCCCGCGAGTTGTTGGAGTTACACACGGTCGGCAGCTACAGCTATGTGCAGGGACCGGGCTATCGAACCCAGCCGAACTACACAGAGGAAGATGTGCACAAAGCCGCCAGAATCCTCAGCGGTTGGACGAATATCAACGCCCCCGGCCGCGCCTTTTACTTTAACGCAAGCCGAAACTGGCCACGCCACGACTGGACAGAAAAGCAGTTGTGGATCGGCAACGATAACCTGCATTACATACCCTATGGCGGCATCGAACAGGGGGAACAATTGCTGGACATACTGGCCGAACATCCCAGCACGGCCTACTTTATCTCGTTCAAACTGTGCCGGCGGTTCATCAGCGACTTCCCCGATGTGTTTTGCCCAGATGCGGTGCAGGCCGGCGCGCACGCATTCCTCAACTCTCACGGCGATATTCGCCAGACGGTGCGTGCCATCTTGCTGCACCCCAAGTTTGCCCAAAGCTGGGGCCAAAAGATCAAGCGCCCCTTTGAATTCATCGCCTCGACCATGCGCGCTCTGGGCATAAGCCAGATCATCAACCTGTTGCCCGACAACTGGAATCGCAACGGCCCGCGCGATTTTGAGAATCGGATCAGTATGCTAGGGCAAGTGCTGTTTGAGTTGACCGCGCCAACCGGCTATCCCGACATCGGCCTGGCCTGGTGGAACAGCAATCAGGTCTTCGGGCGCTGGACGCTGGTCAACATGTTGGTGGCGCGTTTCTTCGGTGAACAAACCAGTGAAACCAGCGCGCCCAGCAATGCTCTGTTGCAAACCACCTTGGGCCTACCCAAGACGGCGAGTGAGGTGGTGGATGTGCTGACCGAACGTTTGATCGGGCGCGCCATGCACCCCAATGATCGCACGGCGCTTGTCAACTATCTGGGTAACGGCAATCCCAACGTCAGCATCCAAAGCGATTCGCCTAGTCTGCGGCCGCTGATCGGTGTGATCGCAGCGTCTCCGTATGCACAGTGGCGATGAGAGCCGCAATTCGCGCCGCAATCCGCGCCGCCATCCCCGCCGCACCTGGCTGAAGATGGCCGCGCTCGGCCTCGGCGCGCTTGGGGTCGGCGGCACACTGCTTTGGCTGTGGCAACTAGACGGCGATGGGCGCCAGCAGATGGTCGAGCGGATGGGTTTGTCGAGCGTTGGGGATGAGATCGTTGAGCAGAGCGCCGAGCCGGCGCGTGCGCTGGCGCGGCGGTGGCAGCGTCTTCTAGCGCGCGGTCAACTCAGCGGCCTGCCGGCAACGGTCTGGCAACGGTTCTGGTACGAGAGGGAATCTGACTCACGCCCTTACATGCGCGCCTCGTTTTGTGTTCTGGCGCTGGAACGGGTGTCTTCAACGGCTGGCGCGCCTGAGCTGGTGATCGAACCGCGCGACCTGGCTCGAGTGATGCCGCGTTTCGGCAGTCGCTGGCCGGCGCTGCGCACAGAAATCGCGATTGAGGCGCGCTGGCATATGACCGGCCCCGATCCGGCAGCCGGCGTGCTGCTCCTGTCTGATCATGTCACAATCGATCTGAACGAGCGACTGGCTGCGTTTGCCAACAGCTTTGCCTGTGATGATCCACTGCGCTATATAGCCGATTGGGGGCCGGCCGTGCTGGGCTGGTTTGAGCTGGAGCCGGTGCGCGCGACCTACACCACCTTCGGCGAGCCGAATGTGATATGTGCTGAACGCATGTTGTGCGCGCTGTCCGTCCTGACCCGCTTGGCGCGTCTGTGATGAACACGATTGGACGTGTGCGATAGACTGGGCACTAAATAAACGTGGAACAACAAGGAGAAGCGATGAAATTGGCCGGTAAAGTGGCGTTGGTCACCGGTGCTGCACATCGAGTTGGCAGAGTGATTGCGTTGGCATTGGCGCGCGAGGGCGCGGATATCGTCGTACATTACGGACACAGCGCTGCGGCTGCGCAAGAGACAGCGCGTGAGATCGAGGCACTGGGCCGGCGCACTTTTCTGGCCCAGGCCGACATGGGCAACTGGCAATCGGCTGCTGAATTGGGACGCGCTGCGTTGCAGCACTTTGGCCGCGTGGATATTTTGATCAACAGCGCATCCAGCTTTGTTGAAGCGGATTACCTGACTACTACCGAGGCGCAGTTCGATGAGGCGATGGATGTGAATTGCAAAGGGCCGTTCGTGCTCAGCCAAGTGATCGGCGCGTGGATGATGGCGCAGGAGTTGCCGCCCGACACGTACTTCAACATCATCAACATTGTGGACGAGGGAGCTTTCTTCCCCAGCAAAACATACACAGCGCACGCCATCTCGAAAGCGGCGTTGTTCGCGTTGACGCACTCGCAGACATTGATCCTTGGCCCGAAGGTGCGTGTGAACGCAATCTGCCCGGGGCCGATTCTCAAGCCGCCTACCTATAGCGACGAGAAGTGGGAAAGCTTGCGCAAGACCAATCCACTCCATGCGCTAGGCAGCGCCGAGCAAGTAGCCGAGATCGTGCTGTTTTTGCTGACCGGCCCACAGTTCATCAACGGCGATTGCATCATGCTCGAGGGTGGGCGAATGTGGAAGCGCGAATTCTAAGCTCGGCTGTCTGAGAATGCGCACTCATACGTCGCGCGGGTCGGCGATGTAGCCGGCGACTGCGCTGGCTGCCACCACTGCCGGCGAAGCCAAGTAAATTTCACTCTCACGGGTGCCCATGCGCCCCCGAAAGTTGCGATTCGCGCTGCTGATCGTCACTTCGTTGGGCGCAGGGATGCCCATGTGATTGCCCATGCACGGGCCGCAGCCCGGCACACCGATCACAGCGCCGGCTTCCAAGAAGGTTGAGATGTAGCCCAAGCGCGTCGCTTCTTGCAGGACTTCTGAAGAAGCAGGAATGACCACCATGCGTGTGCCGCGCGCGATGCGCTTGCCCTGAAGCACGGCACATGCCGCTGCCAGGTCTTCCAACCGACCGTTCGTGCATGTGCCGAGAAATGCTTGTTGGACGCGCACCCCTCGCACCTCGCTCAGGGGCACAACGTTATCGACACGGTGCGGCTTGGCGATCATCGGCTCCAGTGTGCTCGCATCGTACACATGGGTGGCGATGTACACTGCATCTGCATCGGGGTAGAGCGCATCGCGCCGCACCACTGCCGACCAGTCCTCTCTCTCTTCCGCTTTTCCGCTCTCGTGCGCTTCTCGCTGCTTGCGTCTCTCAAGTCGCTCGGCCAGATAAGCGAACACCGCCTCGTCCGGCGACAAGTAAGCATTCTTTGCGCCAAATTCGGCCATCATGTTAGGAATGACCATGCGGCTCTCCAGGCTAAGATGTCGAATTCCGTCGCCGTGAAACTCGATGCTGGCGTACAAGCCGCCATCCGCGCCGAGGTCGCCGATCAGTTTCAGGCAGAAATCTTTTGCCGTGACGCCAAACGGCAGTTCGCCGTTCAGGACGATTTTGATGCTCTCCGGCACGCGCAGCCATAGCTCGCCTGTGGCCCATAGGGCAGCTACTTCACTGCGCCCAACGCCGGCCCCGAATGCGCCCAGCCAGCCGTAATGCGTCGTGTGGCTGTCCGCGCCGAGGATGAGTTGGCCGGGCAACACCAGCGCTTCTTCACTGAGCACCTGATGGCAGATGCCGCGTCCGACCTCAAAAAAATGCGTCACGCCTTGTTCTGCCACAAAGCGGCGCGCCTCGGCATGGTTCTGGGCGTGCTGAGTAGTCGGCGCCGGCACGGCGTGGTCCAGCGTCACGGCCAGTCGTTCAGGATGCTTGACCTTTTCAACGCCCAGTTGTTTGAACAAACGGTAGATGGCAGCCGTGTTGTCGTGGCTCAGAATACGGTCCGGTCTGGCATCCACGATCTGGCCGGCTGTCACGTCGGGTTGGCCGGATGCGCGGGCCAGCGCCTTTTCGGCGAACGTTTTACCCATGATGTGCTCTCTGCGTTTGAAGATTGGGGCGCGATGAGCGCCGGCGCCTCGTTAATTGGCTGGCGTGTTTCGCACCGACTACCAATCATAAAGCACGGAGTAGGCAGGGGGTGTCCTGTCGGTCTGCTTGTTACTTGATGCTCGATCACCGCCCGCGCGTCACCGCATCCAGCGTTTGCAGGGTCGTCAGAATGCGCAGGGCATACCCATCTTCCGTTAGATGGAAGTAGTAGCCCCATTCGTCGTGCAACCCGTACTGCATGAGTGGCCGATGGGGCAGTTCTGGGTTGGGCACAACCGGCAGCGTGCGTGTTGCAGCGAAGAAGTCCAGCAAAGGCAGCTCGTACTCTTGGGCCAGACGACGAATGGTGTCATTGATGTAACCGATCGGTGCGCCGCCTTGCCATGATTCCATGTCATCGGCTTTGGTCACCAGCACCGCCAGCACGTTCTGGCTAAGCGCATAGTCGATCAGGCGGCGATAGTTTGCCTCGAACTCGCGCCATGCAAAGCGGTCGCCGGTGCCGAGTTGAATGAAGACGATGCCGGCATTCGAGATGCGCAGCTCACAAGCAAACAGACCCTCGTCCGGGCGGCAAGGTGGGATAGGGGCCAGCGCAGGGTCGAACATCGAAAATGCACCTGCGCCGCCCCGCACGGCGATGCTGCGGCGTGTGAAGGACGGATCGAAGCGGGCAGCCACCGTGCGCCAAGCGCCGAGTTCAAACCTGCCGGCTGCGACCCGCCCCTGGTAGCGCAGCCATTCCGAGTTGCTGTCTCCGGCCACGGTGAACATGCGCGGATTCCGACCGGCACGCAGGGCGCTCTGATAACGCTGCCGCATGCGTGCTGTGATTCTGGGAATCCAAGCTGGCAGAGCGGTGCGGTTGCCGTTGAGCACAGGCGCAGCCGGCGGTTGTATGGCCGGCAAGCCATTCACCTCACCTTGTATCTCACCCAGCAAAGCCGGCAGCCACCCCCCCTCAACTTGTAGCCAGTCCCCGGCAGGGGTGCGCGCTGTGACGGCATATACGCCGCCCTGAGCCGCCAAAAATGCGGGCGGCGCAGCCACACTCGGCGACTGACGCGCATACACCCCTTGCTCTGTTACCGTCATGGCGACGGTTCCTTCTGAATGGGTTCCACTCGCCTCTGCGCGCGTCATGCACAGAGCGCATAACACAACGGCGATCAGCGCGCCTACCAGACGCCTCACTCGCGTATGATATCCATCCTTATGGCGGCTCAAATCACAGATCAGCATACGATTCAGGCTGCACCTCCTGTCGCGCCGATTTTAGACAGCCGGCGCAATTTCTGGGTGTTCACCGGCGACATTATCACGTTCAGCATCGGCATCTACTTTATCCCAACCGTCACCGTGCTGGTCGGATTGGCCAGCAAATTGACCGACGACAAAGCGCTCATCGGCGCAGTGGGCATGATGTGGAGCGTGAGTTGGTTTCTGCCCCAATTGTTCGCGGCGCGCTTGGTGCGCGGCAAACGACGCGAAAAGCCTTATCTCATTATCCCCAGCTTGATCGGCCGGCAGATGTTCATTCTGTTTGCGGCCTGGCTTTTCTTCACCGAGGCACAACAGCCGATCCTCACCATTTGGCTGTTGATTCTGGCAATTCTGATTTTCAACATCTGCGATGCCCTGGCCGGCGTGGCCTGGTTCGATATGCTGAGTCGGGCGCTCAGCCCTCGCATGCGTGGGCGCAGCATGGCAATCGGCCAGTTCATCGGCGCAATCGGCGGCGTGGGCGTGGGTCTGGTGGTCGAGCGCATTCTCGCGCCAGACGGTTTGCCGTTCCCGCTGAACTATGCCGTCATTTTTACCTGCGCCTGGCTTGCATTCACAGTTTCGCTAGTGATCATCCTCTTTTTGCAAGAGAACCCGGTGACCGAAGAGGCTGTCCGGCACTCTCAGCGATCGAGCTTCTTCACCGATTTGCGCGCGATTGTGGCGACTGATGCGCTGTTCCGGCGCGTCTTGCTGGCGCGCTTTCTGACCGCTGTAGAAGTGATGGCCGCGCCCTTCTACGTGGTGTTTGGCCGCGAGCAGTTGAATTTGCCCGATTCGTCTATTGGCGCTTACAGTTTGGCGTTCATCATCGGCAGCATCGCCGGTATTGTCTTGTTTGGCTGGCAGCATGACCGTTTCGGTACGCGCCGTGTCTTGCAGGCTTCGTCCAGCATGCAGTTCATCGCACCGGCCCTGTGCCTCGTGTTGGCCATTGTGCCCGTTGTGTCGGCGGAATTGCGCGGCGTCGCCTATGGCATGACCCTACTTGCCGTCGGCTTGAACGGCGCGGTATCGCACTCGTTGGTATTGGGTTATTTGGGTTACGTGATGGACAACTCGGCTGAGCGGTATCGTGCCACCTATGTCGGCGTGTTTAACACGATCAGCGGTTTGGCCTCGCTCACGCCGGTGCTGGGTGGGGCGCTGATGAACAATCTGAGCGGTACGTTGGAAGGCGCCTTGCCGTATGCGGTGGTCTTCGCGATTGTCGTTGGGGTGGTGGGGGCCGGCTTGCTGATTGCCTTTCGTCTGCCGCCCGGCGCATCGCATCACGCTTCGCTTGACGCTTTGCCGGCACCTACGAACGCTGAGAAGGCTGCAATATAATCGGCGCGGAGCATAACCATTGAGCACAGCATCCTCGGTCCCTGTATCGACTGTTCCTACATCGGTGGCCTCCGCCGTCACCGTGGATGTGGTTATCCCGGTGTACAACGAGGAGCGCGACTTGGAGCCGAGCGTCACCAAGCTGCGGGCATTTCTGCGGGACAATTGCCCTTACCGTTGGCGCATCATGATTGCCGACAATGCTTCGAAAGATCGCACGCTGGAAATCGCTCGTTCACTTGCCGAACGTTTCCCCGCCGAGGTGACCTACATCCACTTGGATGCCAAAGGGCGCGGGCGCGCGCTCAAGGCTGCCTGGACGACTTCGGACGCCGACATCGTTTCGTACATGGATGTTGATTTGTCCACCAATCTTCGCCACTTCATGCCCCTGATCGAGCCGCTGGCGCGCGGCGCATATCACGTGGCGACCGGCTCGCGTCTGATGGCCGGCGCGCGCGTGACCCGTCAGCTCAAACGCGAGATCATCTCACGCTGCTACAACCTGATTGTTAAATTGATGTTTCCCCGCCGCCGCTTCTCCGACGCGCAGTGCGGCTTCAAAGCCCTCACGCGCCAGGCGGTGCGCGATCTGATCCCCCACATCGTGGACAACAACTGGTTCTTTGACTCTGAGTTGTTGATCCGCGCCGAACAACGTGGCTATCGCGTCTGGGAAGTGCCTGTGGAGTGGATCGAAGACCTCGATAGTCGCGTCAAGATCATCCCGACCGCCATCGAGGATTTGAAAGGGCTATGGCGCGTGCGGACGACCAAACTGGACAACTAGCCAAATCGGAGAGGAGCTTGTACTCATGAAGGAACAACGGGTAGTGATCACCGGCATCGGGGCTGTGACGCCGCTGGGCAACGACATAGACACCACTTGGCAAGCGTTGTTAGAGGGAAAGTCCGGTGTTGCGCCGATCACGCGCTTCGACGCCGGCAATCTCCCTGTGCGCGTGGGCTGTGAGGTCAAACATTTCGATCCCACCGTGGCCATCGACCCGAAAGAGCTGCGTCGCATGGACTTGTATGAACAGTATGCGATCGTGGCGGCTAAACAAGCTGTGCGAGATGCCGGCCTGTCGATCACGCCGGAAATCAGCGAAGACACGGCAATTGTGATCGGCACGGCCATCGGCGGCCTACAAACCTTGCTCGACCAGTACGAGATTTTGAAGCAGCAAGGCCCGCGCCGTATCAGTCCCTTCTGCATTCCGATGGTGATCAACAACGGCGCTTCCGGCATGTTGGCCATAGAACTCGGCGCGAAAGGGCCGTCGAATTCTCCCGTCAGCGCATGCGCGACCAGCAACGATGCACTCGGCCAAGCATATCTGATGGTCAAACGCGGCGATGCCGGCGTTGCGATTGCCGGCGGGGCCGACGCCACGGTGACCTACATCGGCGTCGCCAGCTTCGACCGCTTGGGCGCGTTAAGCCATGACAACGAAGTGCCCTCGCGCTCCCCAAAACCGTTTGACAAACACCGTGACGGCGTCATCATCGGCGAAGGAGCAGTGGTCATGGTGCTCGAGTCGTTGGAGTTTGCCCAGGCGCGTGGCGCCCATATCCTGGCCGAGATCGTGGGCTATGGACAAACAACCGATGCCTTCCACGTCATTGCGCCCTCTGAAGGGGGCGTTGGCGCAGCGCGCGCCATTCGACGCGCCCTCGATAGCGCCGGCATCGGCCCGCAAGAGATCGATTACATCAACGCGCATGGTACAGCGACGCCCTTGAACGATGTCGCCGAAGCGCAAGCCATCAAATCTGTGTTCGGCGAGCATGCCCACCGCGTGGCCATCAGCAGTACGAAGAGCATGACCGGCCACATGATGGGCGCAGCCGGCGCGATGGAGGCGGCTGTCTGTGTCCGCGCAATTCAAACCGGTCTTGTGCCCGGCACGCGCAACCTGAGCGAAGTCGATCCACAGTGCGACGGTCTCGATTTCATGCCGAACGAGACGCGCCGCATGTCCATTCGGTATGCCATGAACAACTCGTTCGGCTTTGGCGGCCATAACAGTGTACTGATCCTCAAGCGATTCGAGTAACCTCAGGGTTGACCATTTCTGCGCGTCAACTGCATGCTACTAAAAATATGTTGCCCGAATTCCGCGACCCGGACAAACTGCTGCGCGCGCTGACCCATGCCTCGTATGCAAACGAGCACGCCACCGAAGGCGGCAAACCGGTGCAGGACAACGAGCGGCTGGAGTTTCTGGGAGACGCTATTCTGGACTTTATCGCCGCGGCGTGGTTGTACCAGCGTTTCCCCGACCTTGACGAAGGCCGCTTGACGGCGCTGCGCGCTGCCTTGGTGCGCGCCGGCACACTGGCGAAGTTTGCCGAGCAAATCGGTTTGCCCGATCGCTTGCGGCTGGGCAAGGGCGAAATCGACAGCGGTGGCCGTCACCGCGCCAATATCCTCGGCGACGCCTTCGAGGCGCTGCTGGGCGCCTTGTACCTCGACCAAGGCTATCAAGCCGCTTACGACTTCTTCGCTCCCATCATCGAGCGCGCCATGCCGGCCATTTTGCAAGAAAATCTCGATCGCGACCCCAAGAGCCGGTTACAGGAGTGGACCCAAGCTGCCCACGGTGTGATCCCTCGCTATCGGCTGGTATCTGCCGAGGGGCCGGATCACGCCAAGGTGTTCACGGTTCAAGTGTGGATCGGCAGCGAGGTTGTGGCAACCGGCACAGGCACGAGCAAGCAAATGGCCGAACAAAACGCTGCCTATAACGCGTTGCAAGACCTGGCGGCTGCGGCACAAGAAACGCAGCCGCCATCTGACGACAACCCGCGCGAACAAGCGAGCGCCGGCTAGCATCGCCGCGCACGCTGGGAGTGCGTCTCAACCCAGTTGCGACAACCGCGTGCGAATTTGGTCTCGCTTCAGGATGGCTTCGGCTAACTTGGCCCGTTCTTTCTCCACCAGTTGAGCCGGCGCGCGGCGCGCGAAATCGCCGTTGAGCAATCCTTCGCTGCGCGCAACTGCCTTTTCCACCTCGGCCAATTCTTCGGCCAGTCGCTTACGTTCCTGCTCTAGGTCGATCAGGCCGGACAACGGCAAGTACACGGTGGCTTCGCCCAGCACACACGTGACCACTTGGCCGTCCGGCGCCGGCAGAGACTCTGCGATTGTCAATCCATCGGTATCAACGCGCGCCAAGGTGACGATGGCTTGACGCATTGTCTCGAATGCGCCGCTCAGTCCGCCGGCGCTGATTAGAGCTGGAATCCGTCGCGCCACATCGACGTTGTGTTCGGCCCGTGCGTTGCGGATCGAGCGGATTACCTCTTGCACAGCCGGTATCACCCGTAGGGCTTCGACCTCGCTTGAATCCAAGTGGGTCGGGTCGGCCTGTGGGTAAGGGGCCAGCATCAGCGCCGGCCACGACAAATCCGCTACGCCGACCAAGCTTGCCGGTATGCTGCGCTTGAGATGTTGCCAAAGTTCTTCGGTCACGAACGGCACGAACGGATGCAACAATCGTAGAATGAGGTCGGTAGTCCAGGCCAATGTGGAAAGTGTTTCGTGTGACCGACTGAGCTTCGAGAGTTCCAGATACCAGTCGCAAAATTCGTTCCACACAAACTCGTACAACAGCCGGCCCGCCTCACCGTATTGATAGCTATCCATCAGACGGCGCGTTTCGGCAACGACCTGCTTGGCGCGCGCGCGAATCCAGGCGTTCACCAGCGACGACTGGGCGTCGGCAGGAGTCTCTTCTTCGCCGATCGATCCGCTCAGCCGACCCATCACATAGCGCGCCGCGTTCCACAGTTTGTTGGCAAAGTTGCGCGCGCCTTCGATGCGCTCGACGCGCTTTTTGCCGTCCACGATCTTGACATCGACTTTGATATCGCCGCCCGGCGCGCCGGCCGTCACCAAGTAGAACCGCAGGGCATCGGCGCCGTAGGTTTCGATCATGTCCAGCGGATCCACCAACTTGTCCGGCTTTGACTTGGACATCTTCTCGCCGTCGGCAGTGCGGATCAAACCGTGCAAGTACACCACCTCAAACGGCGGCCGGCCGGTCAACTCCAGCCCCAGCATGACCATGCGCGCCACCCAGAAGAAGAGAATGTCGTAGCCGGTTTCGAGCATGGTGGTTGGGTAATAGGCGCGCATGTCGGCGGTGTC
The DNA here is from genome assembly GCA_025056895.1 of Thermoflexales bacterium. GTDB lineage: Bacteria > Chloroflexota > Anaerolineae > J036 > Brachytrichaceae > Roseilinea. The sequence continues at coordinate 22,622 of JANWVJ010000004.1, read as the reverse complement.
GTCAGGCCAGCCCAGCACGCTGAACGGCCATAGGCCGGATGAAAACCAGGTGTCCAACACATCGGGGTCTTGGACAAGCTTCACCTGCGGCCCGTACACCGCGCGCGCTTGCGCGTAGGCTTCGGCTTCATCGACGGCGCAGAATTGGGTGGGGCGCCGAGAGTCGTGAGTAGATTGGTCACCGCTGGAAGCCGGATCGACATACCAGATCGGGATTTGATGCCCCCACCACAGTTGCCGGCTGATGCACCAATCGTGGATGTTGTCCAGCCAATGGAACCACGTTCGTTCAAAACGCTCCGGCACAATCCGTATGCGCCCTTCGCGCACGGCAGCGGCCGCTTGGGCAGCCATCTCCTTCATATCGCAGAACCACTGCAAGGAGATGCGCGGCTCGATCACTGCGCCGCTGCGCTGGCCGCGCCCCAATCGCACGCGATAGTCTTCTACCTTCACCAGCAGACCTTCTTTCTTCAGGTCTTCGACGATGCGCGCGCGGCACTCGAAGCGGTCGAGGCCGCGATACGGGCCGGCATGTTCGTTCATGTGCGCCGTCTCGTCCATCACTTCCACAAACGGCAGATGATGGCGCTTGCCGATCTCGTAATCGGCGAAGTCATGGGCGGGGGTGATCTTCACTGCGCCGGTGCCAAACTGCATGTCCACACTGGCGTCGGCGATGATTGGAATGACGCGGCCGATAGCCGGCAAGACGGCGTTGCAGCCCAACTTGTACTGATACCGATCATCCTCAGGATTCACCGCCACCGCCGTGTCCCCGAGCAGTGTCTCCGGCCGGGTGGTAGCCACGGTGATCCATTCGGTCGCTCCTTCTGCCCATCGTCCGCTGCCCCATGGGTGCTGCGGCCCGTCCCAGCGGTTCGTTTGCAAGGGGTAGCGGATTGTCCACAAGAAGCCCGGCTCGCCCTCGTCTTCAAACTCCACTTCCAGATCGGACACGCTCGTGAGCTGAACCGGATCCCAGTTGACCATGCGCGTGTCACGGTAAATCAAGCCTTTGTCGTACAGATGGTTAAACGCCGTGAGCACAGCACGGCTCAACCCTTCATCGAGTGTGAAGCGTTCGCGGCTCCAGTCTGCGGAGATGCCCAGTTTCTTTTGCTGACGGGTAATGACGCCGTGCGAGTATTCTTTCCACTTCCACACTTCTGAAAGAAACTCGCTGCGCGTCATGTCCTGCCGGCGACGGCCTTGCTTGGCCAGGTTCTTCTCCACCACGCTCTGAGTTGCGATGCCGGCGTGATCGGTGCCGGGCACATAGAGCGTGCGCGCCCCTTTCATACGGTAATAGCGCGTCATCAAATCTTCAATCGCCGAGGTTAGCGCATGACCCATGTGCAACGTGCCTGTCACGTTGGGCGGTGGGATGGTGATGACAAACTTGGGTTCGTCATCACGCACGTACAGTTGAGACTCCGGCTTGAAGTAGCCGTTCTCTTCCCACCAGCGATACAGTCGTTCTTCCACTGCTTGTGGATCGTAGGATTTAGGTAGTTGTGTTGTCATCGTGCTCACTCTCGGTGTTAACTCTTCAGAACCGACGCTTGGGTTGGTTGCTGAATGGCTCGGTGTGACATGCCACGGTCGAAGCCCTGCACCGCAAACTAAAAGGCGCCTTTTCATCCTGCTTTCGGACGAAAAGGCGCCTTGAGATTTCACACCCATCCAAGCGCGCTTTGCGCGGTGCCACCGAACTTTGCGCTTCACTTCTGCCTGCCGAGCAATCGCTCAGTGCGTAAGCGCACACTCTGCGCGATAACGGGCGTGCCCGGGTTCGGCTTAGACGGTTGCACCGTCGTTTACCGAACCAACTCCCAAGCGACCTTCGGCGGCTGCACTCCGGCGCGGACTCTCAGTCTGCTGATCTGCGCTCCCTGTCGGCGCGGCGCGAAGCTCATTGCCCGAACTTCGCCGGCCGCCTACTCCTCTTGTTCATCGTTGTTCTATGATTCAGTTGTGGGCCAAATTATAGCCTATCGAAGATTAAAGAGCAGGTGTAGGCCAAGGCAGCGCCTACACCTGCTCAGCAGTCGGTGCTTACAGCCGCAAGAGGCGCTCGTGGCAAATAGTGCTGTGCGCAGCTTAAGCGCCGGCGCGCAACGTGTAAGATAATCATCTTTGTGGTGGATCACTCACTGCGCGAGCGGTTGAAGCGCCTGGGAAAGTTGGGCGTCCAGAAGGGTGTGGCGCACCTCAAGCCGGCGATGCATTCTGTCGGTGCGACACAAGCCGATCCTACGCCGTTGTGGAATGTGGAACTTTCCACGCCGTTGGGGCCGGCGTATATCCGGCGGACGAAATATCCGCTGCACTATCAGCACGGTGCGCACAAGTTGGATCAAGTGCTGAGCACAGCGCCTACTGCCTTTAGAGAAATCGGCGAGTTTGATGCGCGCGACGCCCTGTTTCTGGATACCGAAACAACCGGCCTGGCCGGCGGAGCAGGCACGCTGGCCTTTCTCGTCGGCGTCGGCTACTTTGATGTTGATCGTGAAGCAGCAGCCGAACCACTAGCCGTTTGTCCCACCGATCTCTCGACCCCTACATCGTTTGTGATCGATCAATTCTTTCTGCCTAATCCCGCTGCCGAGGCCGGCATGTTGTGCGCGTTAGACCGGCTGATTGAACAGAGAAAGATACTGGTTACCTTCAACGGACGTGGGTTCGATGCGCCTTTACTCCAGACTCGCTTCGCGTTGGCCCGTATCCCTCCGGCGTTGTCCAACAAAACACATCTCGATTTGCTGTTGCCCAGCCGACGCCTGTGGCGCTATGCCCTTCCTTCGCGCAGTCTTGGCTCTCTTGAGAATCACATTCTCAGCGTGCGTCGAGATCAACAAGATATCCCCGGCGCGCTCATACCGGAGCTGTATCGCGCTTACTTGCAAACCGGCCAGACAGCAGACATTGAACGGGTGATGTATCACAATCTGTTCGACGTGCTCTCGATGGTCACTTTGGCTGCTCAGCTCGCCCAGGCATTGACGGAGCCGGCGACCGCAGCGGAGCGCTTATCGATTGCCGTGGGATGTGAACGCGCTGGGCAATTGCAGCGCGCCGAAGCGGCATACCGCACCGTGTTGTGCGCCGACCCGACCCCTGCCCAATGTCAAGCAGCCTGGCGCGGGTTGGCCCGCTGTCTGAAACGCCAAAATCGCGCGGCCGAAGCGTTAAGATACTGGGAACAACTGGCCGAGCAGGGGGATGTGGAGGCGCTGATCGAGATGGCCAAGCATTACGAGTGGCGCGCCGGCGATCTGTCGGCGGCGCTATCCGCCTGCCGGCGCGCCCTGCATGTGTGCCAGCAGCCGGTTGTGCGTGCGGCGCTCTTGTATCGCGCAAGCCGCTTAGAGAATAAGCTGAGCCGCATTGACGCTGGCTACTCTTAAGAGGGTTTGCCTTGTCAACGTTGAATGTTTGACACATGGACGAGCATCCGCCTCGTCAGCGGGACTGGCTGTTGAGGTGCTGCCGGCAGACCATTGCACGTGTTCTTAAACATTGCGGGCAACAATTTTGCCGGCAATGCTTGCCGACAAAGATTGCCGGCGACGGTCAAATCGTGATCCGACTAGATGTTGGGGAACCCCTTTGATTCGGCCAACGTCTCAGTAAGTTGAGGGTGCCAGGCTATGATAAAACTTATCCTGCGTTTGACTCGCTGTGCAACACTGGTTATCTTTCTGGCGGCGTGTCAGCCGGTTGCAACGGTTGAGCCAACTGCCACTGTGAGCGGCCCGGTCGCACCGTTCATCACCGTCGCGCCGGCCCAGGCTGCGCCCGGCCAGACGGTGACGATCAGCGGGCTGGGTTGGCGTGCTGGCGAGCAAGTGTCGCTCTTTGTTCAGCCGGTCGATCCAGCCCAAGGAGTTGGGCTGGCGGGTGGGAGTTTACTCGCCGACGAGAACGGGCAATTTCAATTTGTGGTTGTGCTGCCGGGTGACATGCGTCCCGGCGCATGGACGATTACAGCACGTGGCGCAGGGCCGGAGCGGTCTGCCAGCGTGTCCTTCGCCGTAGTTGCGCCCACACTCCAGCCGGGCACACTGGTCACGGTGACACCAACGGCCTCACCTACATCCCTGGCTGTGGATACGCCCACCGCAGCGCCGCCTGTGCCAACGCCCACTCACACCCGACCGCCTCGACCCAACACCCCCGTGCCGCCTATGGTGACAGCCACGCCCGTCCCGCTGCCGGTCATCACGGATTGGCGTGGCGACTACTTCAACAACCCGAATCTGGCTGGCAATCCTGCCCTGATCCGCAATGATTCCAACATTAATTTTGACTGGGGCAACGGCTCGCCGGACCCGCAGATCAACGCAGATGGGTTCTCGACGCGCTGGACGCGCCGGCTCTATTTTGACCCCGGCCTGTACCGCTTTACCCTTCGCGTAGATGATGGAGCGCGTCTGTTTGTGAACGGGGTGCTGGTAATCGATGAATGGCGCGACGGCGCCCTGCGAGATGTGTCCACAGATCTGACCCTTGCTGCCGGTGAGCACGATCTGCGGATCGAGTATTACGAGCGGGGTGGCCGAGCGGCGATTGCCTTGACATATGTGCGCGTTTCCTTCACCCCAACCTCGACGCCGTCGCGCACCCCGGCGCCGGCTACGGCCACGTCTGCCCCTTTGCCCTCCCCCACGCCCTCGGTGACGCCCATCCCGTTGCCTACACAAGCGCCGGCGCCGACCAATACGCCTCGCCCGACGCCGATTCCCTTGCCGACCAACACGCCGACGCGCGTGCCCACTGCGACACCGACGGCTACGCCTATTCCTGACTTCACAGCGACGCCAACTCGTACTCCTGCGCCGCCCACGCCGACGCCTACCGAGCGGCCGACTAATACGCCTGTGCCGCCCACAGCCACACCGACACCGACCGAGCCGCCGACCAATACGCCTGCGCCGCCCACAGCCACACCGACACCGACCGAGCCGCCGACCAATACGCCCGCGCCGCCCACGGCTACGCCAACGCCTACCGAGCCGCCGACCAACACACCCGAACCGCCGACACCAACGGCTACACCGCCTGAACTCCCTACCGAGACGCCCACGCCTTTACCCAGCCCAACGGTTACGCCAACTACCGGCGCAACGGCAACGGTCACCTTGTCCGGCACGGTTTTGCTCGTCCAGGGTCAGAACTGGCCGGCCGGCGGCCGCGTGGTCGTCTCTATTAGTGCCAGCGCCACTGGTGAAGACGCAGTTCGCGTCGGTGAGGTGCGCACCAATCGTCGAGGTGTGGTGTCAGGGCAAATCCAATTGCGCGAACCACTCGAGGGAGACCAGTATGCCGTTTTGCGTAGCGGACGTGTGCGGCTGATTGTACCGATTGTGAGAGTGCCCAGCTCGGAGTAATCAGCACGCTCGAATAGAGAGCGGCGCCGTCTGCTCCATGTGCGGCGGCATCGTGCTCGGCTCTTCCGGCACTTTGCTTGTCGCATTCCAAGACAAAGCCGGCCCTGGCATGACGGAGCTGACCGTCGCCGAGGCCGGCTTTGTTGGCTTCTACTAGACCGCGCGAGTGAATCAGTGATGCAGATCGAAACGGTCTAGATTCATCACTTTGTTCCAAGCGGACACGAAGTCGTGCACGAACTTCTCTTGTGCGTCGGCACAAGCATACACTTCAGCCAACGCCCGCAACTGCGAATTCGCGCCGAAGATCAGATCGACGCGCGTGGCCGTCCACTTCAGCTCGTTGGTGGCCCGGTCGCGCCCCTCGAACAGCGTCTTGTCTTCGTTGATCGGCTGCCAAACAGTGCGCATGTCCAGCAGGTTAACGAAGAAGTCGTTGGTCAAGGCGCCTGGCCGGTTGGTGAAGACGCCGTGCTGTGTCCCGCCGTAGTTGGCGCCCAGCGCGCGCATACCGCCGACCAGCACCGTCATCTCCGGCGCAGTCAGCATCAGCAGTTGCGCCTTGTCCACCAGCAATTCTTCATCCGACACCAGCGCGCGGGCGTGGCGATTGCGATAGTTGCGGAAACCATCGGCAACCGGCTCAAGCACGGCGAACGAAGCCGCATCGGTTTGCTCTTGAGAAGCGTCCATGCGGCCGGGGGTAAAAGGCACGCGGATGTCGAAGCCGGCATTCTTCGCGGCCTGTTCGATTGCCGCGCAGCCACCCAGCACGATTAAGTCTGCCAGGGAGACTTTCTTGCCGTCTGACTGGGCGTTGTTAAAAGCGCTCTGGATGGTCTGCAACGTGCCGAGGACTTTGGCGAGTTGGGCCGGGTGATTCACTTCCCAATCCTTCTGCGGCGCGAGGCGGATGCGGGCGCCGTTAGCCCCTCCGCGCTTGTCCGAGCCACGGAAGGTGGACGCCGCCGACCAAGCTGTGTACACCAGCTCGGAGATGGAGAGACCTGAATCGAGAATCTGTCCCTTGAGGGCAGCGATGTCGGCCTCATCGATCAGCTTGTGATCGACCGGTGGGATTGGGTCCTGCCAGATGAAGTCCTCGGCCGGCACTTCCGGGCCAAGGTAGCGTGCGCGCGGACCCATATCGCGGTGGGTCAGTTTGAACCAAGCGCGGGCGAACGCATCGGCCAGCTCTTCCGGATGCTCTAGGAAGCGGCGAGCGATCGGCTCGTAGATGGGGTCGAAGCGTAGGGCCAGGTCGGTAGTCAACATGCCTGGCGCATGGCGCTTGTTTGGATCATGGGCGTCGGGCACGTTGGCAGGTGCGCCCTTGGGCGTCCACTGCCAAGCGCCGGCGGGGCTTTTGGTCAGCTCCCATTCGTAGTTGAACAGGTTCCACAGGTACTCGTTTGTCCACTGCGTGGGCTTGCTGGTCCAGGTGATTTCAATGCCGCTGGTGATGGTGTCTGCGCCCTTGCCGCTGCCGAAGCTGCTCTTCCAGCCGAGGCCCTGTTCTTCAAGCGGTGCAGCTTCGGGTTCTGGGCCGACATGGGTTGCTGGGCCGGCGCCGTGGGTCTTGCCGAATGTGTGGCCACCCACGATCAGGGCGACGGTTTCTTCGTCGTTCATTGCCATGCGGCCAAACGTTTCGCGAATGTCGCGTGCCGCCGCCAGCGGGTCGGGTTGGCCGTTAGGCCCTTCTGGGTTGACGTAGATCAAGCCCATCTGTACGGCGGCCAGAGGATTCTCCAGTTCGCGGTCACCGGAGTAACGCTGGTCATCCAGCCATTTGCGCTCGCTGCCCCAGTAAATGTCCTCCGGCGGCTCCCAGATGTCCTCACGCCCGCCGCCAAAGCCTAATGTCTTAAAGCCCATTGATTCGAGGGCGCAGTTGCCGGCCAGAATCATCAGGTCGGCCCAGGAAATGGCTTTGCCGTACTTTTGCTTGATCGGCCAGAGCAGGCGACGCGCCTTGTCGAGGTTGACGTTGTCAGGCCAACTGTTAAGCGGGGCGAAGCGCTGAGCGCCCGTGCCGCCGCCGCCGCGCCCATCGCCGATGCGATAGGTGCCGGCGCTGTGCCACGCCATGCGGATGATCAGCGGCCCGTAATGACCGAAATCGGCCGGCCACCAATCCTGAGACTGGGTCATCAGATCGTAGAGGTCCTTCTTGAGGGCGTAGTAGTCGAGCTTCTTGAACTCCTCGGCGTAGTTAAAGTCTTCGCCCATCGGATTGCCGGCAGGCGGATTCTGGTGGAGGATTTTCAGGTTCAACTGATTCGGCCACCAATCACGGTTCGTCGTTCCAGTTCCAGCGGCGTGCTTCATTACGGGAGATTTGCCATTCCTACCCATCCCTAGTCTCCTTGGTTTTATGTGATTTGTGCTGCTCGTTGATCGGTCAGCAGGGTTTGAATCCCGAATAACGGGCTTGATTATCTGGCGTTATGCTTAGAGTTGGATGAGTTGGGCGATGGATATCATGGGCCGATGAGATGAAGGGGTAGGGCTACCCATACATAGTCGGTCTTAAAAGCGCTTTAACAAACTCTTTAACTCTTGTTAACGCGCGACAAGTAGCTTGTACCCGCGAGGCACAGTCCTCAGAAAGAAATCAGTAGTGCTATTCAGCAAGGAGTTACTCATGCGCGTGAAACAAAACGTCAAGCGTGTTGCACCTGCGATTGCTCTGGCAGTTGCAGTGAGCGCGACTATTGTGGGGCCCGCCCAAGGACAGACGCTCCCCCCTGTTCGTCCAGCAGAGGTCAGCGGCAATATCAACACCGGCGGCAGCTCGACCGTCTATCCGCTGAGTGTCGAGATCGCCCAGCGCTTTAAGAAAGACGGCTATACAGGGGAAATCAAAGTGGACTCCATCGGCTCTGGTGCGGGTATTTCTCGCTTCTGCCGTGGCGAGTATGACGTTGCCAACTCCAGCCGCGCTATGAACGACTCGGAAATCCAGACTTGTCGCGGCAACGGCATTGATCCGATCCAGTTCCAAGTTGGCATCGACGCGCTCACGGTTGTGGTCAACCCGCGCAACACCTGGGTGCGCAGCCTGAGCAAGAAGCAACTGGCGCTCATTTTCTCCGGCCAAGCCAAGACCTGGAAGGAAGTGGACAATCGCTGGCCCGATACGCCGATCAAGATCTTCAGCCCCGGCACCGACTCCGGTACGTATGACTACTTCTGTGAGCATATCTTCATAGATGCCAACGGACGCCCGCTCCCCAACCGCCGCGAGATCATCCCTAAAGTGCAGGGCGTCAATCTGAGTGAAGACGACAACGTGCTGGTCGCCGGCGTGGAAGGCGATGTCGGCGCCATCGGTTATTTCGGCTATGCCTACTTCGAGGAGAACCGCCGCAAACTGAAGGCAATTGCCTTCGAGGGTGTCACGCCCAGCGCCACCACAGTTGCGAATGGCCGCTATGGGTTTGCTCGCCCACTGTTCATTATCTCCTCCGCCAACATTATGAAGAGCAAGCCGCAAGTGGCCGCATACATCAACTACTACTTGAGCAATGTGGACAAAGTGATCCGCAAGGTAGGCTACTTCCCAGAGCCGCCGGCGCGTCTGGCTGCTGCGCGCCAGCAGTGGCTCAACGCCATGCGCTAGTTCGGAACCGGTTGCCTTAGCCTCACCAATATGCTTGAGCGGAATCCGGTCGTCGGTATTCCGCTCAAGTATTTTTGACGCGTAATGCAGCATAATAAGCAAGCATATGGGGTCTCACGACGGATTCTGTCACGTTCCAAACAGCTATGACCGCGACTACTACTGATCTACCTGTCTTGACGCCTCTCAAGAAGCAGGCCGGCCTGAAGAAGAGACCGCGCTACAACGAGACGGCGATCCGCGCCGTGCTATTTGTGTGTGCAGCTATTTCGATCTTCACTACGCTGGCGATTCTGTACACCTTGCTGAACGAAGCGGTGCATTTCTTCACTGCGCCGGGTGTGACTCTGAGCGAGTTCTTCTTCACCACCACTTGGGCGCCGGAATTCGAGTCTTATGGCATCTTGCCGCTGGTGACCGCGACGCTTATCACCAGCGTGATTGCCGTCTCCGTGGCCTTGCCCGTGGGGTTGGCAGCGGCGATTTATCTGAGCGAGTATGCAACTCCTCAAGCGCGCGGCATTTTGAAGCCCATCCTTGAATTGCTGGTCGGTGTGCCGACGGTCGTGTTCGGGTATTTTGCGCTCACTTTTGTCACGCCCGTCATTCGCCAGATTTTCGGCGAGGACAACGTACAGTTCTACAACATGGCTTCTGCCGGTCTGGTGCTGGGGTTTGCCGTATTACCCATCATCGCATCGATGAGTGAAGACGCGCTGAACGCCGTGCCCCGCGCCCTGCGTGAGGCGTCGCTAGGGCTCGGTGCCACCAAACTGGAGACGAGCCTGAAGGTAGTCGTTCCGGCTGCTTTGTCTGGGATTGCGGCTGCCGTGATCGTCGGCGTGTCGCGCGCGATGGGTGAAACGATGATCGTCTTGCTTGCCGCCGGCGCCGGCCCGAACTTCACGTTCAACCCATTTCAGTCTGCCGAGACGATGACCGGCCATATTGCGCGCATTAGCACCGGCGACCTAAGCTATGAGTCGATGGATTACATCAGTTTATTTGCCATCGGCTTGATGCTGTTTCTCATGACTCTCGGACTGAACCTGATCAGCCGCTGGTTTGTGCGGCGCTTCCGTGAGGTGTACTGACCTATGGTTTCCAACACTCCTGCACAGGCCGGCGCGCCGACGAGCGCGCACCTGCAAGCCGACCGCGCCATTCGCAACCGCCTGCGCACGGCAGCCAGCGGACGCATCGTGCTTTTTCTCTCTCTGGTGCTGGCGCTGCTGGTGCTGATCGCGCTCATCTTGAACGTAGTCGATCAACTGGGCGGCTATGTTGTGTACGGTTACCGCATTGACCCGAAGACCGTGTTGCCGGCTAGAACCCCTGAGGAGATGTCTGAGCAAGAGCTGCGCGAGTTGATCCTGAACCACACGCCTCAATATCGTCTGGAGGCAATCCCCGATGACTACGGCCTGACACTTGACGAGATGGACAAAGATCAGCTTGTCGAGGTGGTGTATGCCGAGATTCCCGATTTAGACCCCCTGCTTGCTGCACGCCCGCTCAGTGATCTTTCCAACCAAGAACTCGTCGTGATCATCGAACAGAACATCACCACGGCCCGTTTTGCCCAGTTGAGCGAGGAAAAGCCGCTCGACCAACGCACTCGTCAGGAGTTGCTCGACCTGTTCGAGACCGAAGTGTTGGAGGAGCGTGTGGTGAACAGTTGGCGCCTGTTCGATTCTCTGTTGAACGGTGCGGCCATTGTTGAGAAGATCAACCGCGAATACCCTGGCAAACAATATGAACTGCGTTGGTGGCTGACCTCGCAATTTGTGACCAGCCCGCAGACCACGCGCGCTGAAACTACTGGCCTGCGCACTGCTATTCTTGGTTCGGTGCTCATCGTCATCATCACCATCCTCTTCTCTATGCCGATCGGCATCGCCGCCGGCGTGTATCTGGAAGAGTTTGCCGCTCCCAACCGCATCAACCAGTTTCTGCAGGCCAACATCTACAATCTCTCCGGCGTTCCCACCATCATCTACGGTTTGATGGGCTTGGCGATCTTTGTGCGCGCTCTGGGTGACCTAACGAATGGGTCGATGTTCGGCGTGCCCAATCCACCGCCCAACGGCCGTACCATCATCTCGGCCGGCCTAACAATGGGCTTGCTGGTCATGCCGCTCATCATCATCAACACCCAAGAAGCGATTCGCGCCGTCCCGCAATCGATCCGTGATGGCGCGCTGGCCGTTGGCGCCACGTACTGGCAAACCGTTTGGTATCACGTGCTGCCGATGGCCGTGCCCGGCATCTTGACCGGTGTCATTCTGGCAATCTCCCGCGCCGTGGGCGAAACAGCGCCGCTCGTTGTAGTCGGCGCGGCGACCTACATCTCCGTGGATCCGTCCGGCCTATTCTCCGGCTTTACGGCGATTCCGATTCAAATCTGGTCCTGGACAGCCTTGCCGGAGCAAACATTCCGCAACGTGGCGGCAGCGGCCATTATCATCCTGTTGTCGGTCGTCATTCTGTTCAACCTAACGGCCATCATTTTGCGCAATCGTCTGCGCAAGTCGTTGTAGCGTTGAGGGGGTTACATATGACCAGAATTCCAGTTCCACTCACTACGGTTGCCGAGGGGCACGCGCATCCAACTGCTCGTCCGCCGGTGAAAATGCTGGCGGAAAACTTGTCCGTTTATTACAACGATTTCCGCGCGCTGGCCGATGTGACTCTGCCGGCCTATGAGAAAAAGATCACCGCAATCATCGGCCCGTCGGGTTGCGGCAAGAGCACACTGATCCGCGTCTTCAACCGGATGAACGATCGTGTCAAAGGGGCGCGGGTTGAAGGGCGTGTCGTGCTGGATGACGAGGATATTTATGCCGACGATGTCGATCCGGTGATGGTGCGCCAGCGGGTTGGTATGGTGTTTCAGAAGCCCAACCCTTTCGTCAAGAGCATTTACGAAAATGTCGCCTTCGGTATTCGTCTCCTCAACCCGCGTATTTCAAAGAGTGAGCTGGATCACCGCGTGGAATGGGCACTGCGTCGCTCGGCGCTGTGGGACGAAGTGCGTGACAAGTTGAAGCAACTAGGCACAGAACTCTCCGGCGGCCAGCAACAACGCCTGTGTATTGCCCGCGCCATCGCAGTAGAGCCGGAAGTGCTGCTCATGGATGAGCCGTGTTCGGCGCTTGACCCAGTGGCCACGCTGAAGATTGAAGACTTGATGAAAGACCTCTCGCGCGACTACACTATCATCATTGTGACGCACAACATGCAGCAGGCAGCCCGTGTCAGCGATTACACAGCAATGATGATGATGCGCCCTGACCGCGCTGGCGAGTTGATCGAGTTCGATGAGACGCAAAACATCTTTGTGCGGCCAAAAGACCCGCGCACGCAAGACTACGTGAGCGGTCGATTTGGATAACCCTCTTTACGACCGACTCGTCTTCTGACTTCGCCGGCTCTTTCAAAGAGAGCCGGCGTTTGTTTGAACATATCTTGCCGATGACACTTCCTTCCACTCCGCATTTGTTCTCTAGAGCCGGCAAACGCACGCCGATCAATCCCCGTAAGGCCGATTCAGTGGATATGACCACGCCTGGTTTTGAAGGTTTAAAGGTGCCGACATCTTAAGAATGCCGGTAGCCTTCGCTTGCGAAACAAAAGAGGCACTTTCTTCTAGAAAGCGCCTCTTGAGCGTTGCACGCTTGTTTGCCGCAATCGCTTTAGGGTACCAGCACCGTGTCAATGACGTGCACCACACCATTCGCGGCATTCAGGTCGACTGTCTTGACACGCGCGCCGCCTACGAATACGTCACCCGTCTCGGCGTCAATGGTCACTGCCAGTGTCTTGCCGTTAACAGTGGTCAGGGAGTCCGAGTTCACCACATCATTCGCGGTCAGGCGGCCGGGCACGACATGGTAAGTCAGTATCGAGGTGAGCAAGGCTTTGTCTGCCAAGATTGCTTTCAACTCGCTATCCGTGAATTTGGCAAACGCCAGATCGCTTGGCGCGAATACTGTGAACGGGCCGGGGCCGCTCAGCGTGTTGAACAGGCCGGCGGTCTCGATGGCGGTCATCAGGGTCACCAGACCCTGGCCCATAATTGTTTCCGGAATGCCCATCGGCACGCGTGCTGTGCGCTTGGGAGCGTATGCACCACAGTTGTCGGCAACTGCCAGGGCGTTGGTGCCGAAAGGCAAATCGACTCGCACATTTTGGCCGGCTCTCACATCCACTTTGATCACCGGAACCGTGGCGTACTCGGCCGGACCGGCGATCGGCATCACGTAGTAGGTGCCAGCGGGCACGCCAACGTTGTAGGCTGAGTTGCCGAAAACCGGCCCGCACACCCAGAAACGGCCACCGTCTGTCACTTTGTAACGCGCTACGCGCAGAACAGGCTCGTTCGCCTCTCGTCGGCCGTTGCCGTTCCTATCTTGAAAGGCTACACCGATGATCCGACCAAGGGATTGCGCCTGAGCCGGTACGCTGGTTGCAGCGGCCGTTACGCTTAGAACTCCGACCAGCGTTAAGCCGGCAATGCTCTTGCGAAGCAGTGTTCTCATGTTCTTTCTCCTAGTCCTCTGACAAATGGATTGCAGTCGTTCCGCAACACCCTAGCCGGCCAGCTTAAAGAACACGTTATCTGTATGTTAAGACTAGGTTATGAGAGAAATGGGCAAGTGGGCATTATTCCCGCAGCCCCTCGTTCACATATTGCGTGATCTCGCTCACGCTCAATTGCTCGATGCCCAGTTTGTCCAGGGTGCGTCCACGGCGCCAGTAATCCGTGCGATGCACGATGCAAGCTAACTGAATGATGCTGTCCATCGCGCGCACCGACACGCCATAGCGCTGACCGAGCGCTGCGATCGGCACCAGGCTCATCGGCACGTCTTCAAAGAGATAGCGGTGATTGAGGGTTGCCGGCGCCTTGATGCCGTAATAACCGGGCTGATTGTGGATGGCCTCATTCAGATCTGCCCCAGCGGCGTTGTACGCTAGTTGCAACCACTCCATCGCTGTACGGGCGCGGATGCCCAGCGCCGCCGCGACGGTCACCCGTTCTCGGTCGAGCACTTCCAGCACGCGCGCCACCGAGGGGGTTACCCCCTCGATGTAAAACTGGAAGTCGCCGTTGGTGGATTCAATCCGCCCGGCATTGAGCAGCGTCAGCGCCGGATGAAAAATGGCCCCCATGTTGTTCAGGCCGGTGTGCAATACATTCACGCCGTCGATGAACTGCGGGTAAGCCGGTCGAAGCGCCTCAAGCACCATCGCGGTGCGGATGGCCGGCAGCGCTGCCAACGGCACAGCCTCTTTGATTCGGAAGATGCGCGCCTGGGCCGGCCCGTCTGACCGGCTGGCGTAGATAAACGTTTCTGCTTCGGCCACCGTTACATCGGCGCGGCACCCCTTGTCGCACAACACCTTGACGAATTCAATCGCCCCGCACGTGCGGCCTGGGTGCAACACCACAATTTGACCATCGCGCAAGTGAGGGGCTGCGTGGGCTGCAATCTCGGCGTGGGCCGACGAGGGCGTGACCACCATAACCACCCGCGACCGGCGCACTGCCTCGCCCATGTCCGACGTGACACAATCCAAGCGCCCGAAGCCGCGCGGGCCGCCGTCATAGCTCTCTAAGTCGATCCCGCCGCGTTTGTGGATCGCGCTGATGCGGTCAAAGGTGCGGTTGTACAACGTAACGCGACATCCCATCAGCGCCAGGTGCGCCGCCATGGCTTTGCCGCCGTTACCCGCGCCGATCACTGTGTAGTCCGTTTGTCCGTCAGATACAGTCATGCTGTCCACTCCTTCAGGAGGGTGGCCAGGCGCGTCCGTTCAGGCAGCGGCCGGCCCTCCGCATCCACCGCATCGCATCCACCACAGGCGTTGATTTGCGTGATGATGCGACCCGGCGCAAAACGATTGTTCTTCAGTTGGGGCGCGTCGAGAATGCCGATCTGGACGGCGCGCGCCAGCGTGGGCGGATCGGTGAGGGGGTCGCTCACCCCTGGGCTGGCCAGTTCACGAATGGCATCCAGAGTACACCTCGCCTCGGCGATTAGAAATTCACGGCGTTCTTGCACCACTGGGTCGGCTGTCATGTCCGGAGCGCCACGCGTGGCGGCTTCGATCGCCCGGCGCGCCAATTTGCATGACTCGATGACATCGGCAGCCGTGGCGGCGTGATCGGCCTCGGTATGGCCGACAACGTGCACGATGTGAGGGCGGACCGCCATTTGCACGTACACGCTCGTTGCCAAGTGCGCGCGGGCTGCGTCGATGTCAAGCGGGTAGCTGAGCAAGCCGGTGCGCGTCTGACGCCAGATGCGGAAGTGCTCGTTTGCCAGGGGAGCGATGATGTCGAGCATGGCCAACATCTTCGCCAAGTCCATGCGGTCGCTCAGGCCAGGCGGGCTGTTGAACATGAGCTGAGCAATGTAGTCGCGCACGCCGAACGCGCGCGCATTGTAGGCTGACAGGTACGCCGCCGTGACGCACACTACGTCAGAAGCGTCGCGCATACCCCAGTGATGCGGCTCGTTCAGCTCCACGGGAATGTCGTGTGCGCCGTACCAGGCCATTACCTGTTGATGTTCACGGATCGATCCGGCTAAATCCCACGGCCCGCGCCCATCCATCTGGTTGAACCAGAACAGCGGGATGGCGCACCAAGCAATGTGGATGGTTTCCACATAGAGTTCGGCCAGGCGGATGAAGTCATCGGTGCCCGAATACGTGCGCAGAAGCGGGTAGTTGCCCCGCCGGCTGGCCGCGTAGAGGGCGCGGTAGTCCTCGGCGCTGCGCACCGGCACACCGCCGGCGCCCATCCGGCGTGGGTCTTGGCGTTCGGGGTGGAAGAAGTTCTCCTGCGCGTCTTGGTCGATGCCCAGCGAGATCACATCCAACACGCGCGCCTCGGCAATTTGGGCGATGCCGTCCAGAGTTGCGTGCAGCGTTGGCAAGCCGAAGTGGTGACGAATCAAGGGATAGGGCGATTTCCAACGGATGCGCTCGACGGTTGATTGAGGGTAATCGGCTTCCCCTTGTGCAATCGCCCTTTCGCCCTTCAGGTAGGCCAGCACTTCATCATCCGATTCGCCGCCGGCAAAGACCCGCTCGAAAAAGCCCAGCGCCTGGGCGCGAGCTGCGACGGGGGGCGTGCCGGCAAAGGCGAAGCGCACGCCGGCTGCGCGCAGTTCATCCGCCGCTTCGGCGAATTCACCCAGTAATCGCTCACCCGTCTCCGGCGTCAGACGATAGGAAACGCCAACTAGCTCAGCGCCCGTCTCGCGCGCCACAGACAGAATGCGTTCGATCGGCACAGCCGGCCCTAGAAAGATCGCGCGCCAGCCAGCGGCCTCGGCCAAGCGCAGAAAGTGAGAGACGCCGGCTACGTGCACGCACTCGCCCAGCGCCCCTGCCACAACCGTTTTCATCGAGCACCTCGCCTCCTGTAACCATGACGCACCGCCTGCATCCTGCCGATTGAATTCAACGATCGGTTTCAAGGAGCAGACCGCGTCCGCCATCGATTCAGTGCGCCGTCCGGTCGTCGTCTCGAACCTGTAGTTGCCAAACAGGCGACCGGCGCTTGTGTCCATTCTAGTTGCTTCCTTGTAAGCCGGCTGAGCATGAGGACGAGATTGCTTGCGCGCGACCCTGTGCGCTTCTGTTATCCTTGCGCCATTCCGGCATGTGCAGCTACATGCTGAGTCAACGGAGGTGAAACGTGAAGTTGCTGATGGCCGTGGTGCCGGCGGATGAAGCTGCCAAGACGGTCGAAGCCATGATCGAGGCCGGCTTTCGCGTCACGCGGATTGCTACAACGGGCGGCTGGCTGCGGCGTGAAAACACCACTTTGCTGTCCGGCATTGAAGACGAGCAATTAGAACAGGCGCTCGATGTCTTGCGCCGGCGCGGCGTGACGGCGATGCAGTCGGGTAGTCATTCAGCCGGCGGCGCCGCTGTTCCTGCTACCGGACGCGGGATTGTGTTCGTCATGGATGTCGAGCGGTTCGAGCACTATTGAAGCCGAGAAATCCCCCTATGCGTCCTGTCTCGATCTGCGGCAGGCTCAGGTGCTTTTGGCCCATCTGTCATCCTGCGTTATCTTGACATCGCGCCCCATTTTGACGGCTGTGGTATAATGCAGGGTGCTTGCCCCAATGGCGCAGTGGATAGCGCGTTTGGTTGCGGACCAAAAGGTCGGGAGTTCGAGTCTCTCTTGGGGCACCAAATTTAAGAAGGCCGAGGAGTTCCGGTAAAGCTGGAACTCTGCTCGGCCTTCAGATATTTTTCCGGCCATGGCGCAAATCGAAGTCGATCATCTGTCCAAACACTATCTTGTGCATGAAAAGGAGCCGGGACTGATTGGCAGTCTGCGCTCGTTTGTCGCCCGCAAATACCGCACGGTGAAGGCAGTCGAGGACGTGTCGTTCAGCATCGACGCCGGCGAAATGGTGGGTTTTCTCGGGCCGAACGGGGCCGGCAAGACCACGACGCTCAAAGTGCTGTCCGGTCTGCTCTATCCCACCAGCGGACGAGTGAGCGTGCTGGGTTTCACGCCGCACAAGCGCCAGAACGAGTATCTTAAGCAATTCACGTTGGTCATGGGCCAGAAGCAACAGTTGATGTGGGACCTGCCGCCGCTGGAGACCTTCCTCGTCAACCGCGCCATTTATGAAGTACCTAAGGCCGACTTCGAAGCCATCCTGAAAGAACTGGATGATTTGCTGGAACTCGGCCCGCTGCTGAAGAAGCAGGTGCGCAAGTTGTCGCTCGGTGAGCGCATGAAGTGTGAATTGGCGGCGGCGCTGTTGCATCGACCGAAAGTGTTGTTCCTCGATGAGCCGACCATCGGCCTGGATGTGACCATGCAGGCACGCATTCGCGAATTCGTTGCCGAGTACAACCGCCGGCACGGCGCGACTGTGATCCTCACCAGTCACTACATGGCCGACGTGACCGCATTGTGCGATCGCATCATCGTGATTGACAAGGGCCACGTGCTGTACGACGGCAACTTTCGTGCCTTGATCGAGCGCATCGCTCCGTACAAAGTGTTGAAAGTACAGCTTGACCACCCGCCGGCGACGGCGCTGCTGGCGCAGTTTGGCGAAGTGGTGGCCGTGGACGGCCCGACGGCGGTGTTGCACGTGCCCCGCGCTCAGGCTGCCGAAACCGCTGCCCGTCTGCTGGCGCAAGTGGAGGTCGATGACATCAACTTCGAGGAGCCGGCAGTGGAGGACATCATCCGCCAGGTGTTCGCCGGTCGTGTGGACGGATTGCTGGCAGAGGCAAAAGTCGCTGAATCATCCCACAGTACCCCAAACGCAATGTAGCAAGAGCGGGCTATGGTGCGCAAGTATCTGGCATTGATGCGTTTGAGTTGGGGCCTGTCGCTGGAGTACCGTGCCGAGGGCTTCATTTGGATGATGACGAATTTGCTCAACGTCATCATGCTGCTGGTGTGGTTGAGCATCAGCAAGGCCGGCCCGGTAAACGGGTTTGCGCAGGCTGACTTTATCGCCTACTACATGATCGGGCTGTTGGTGCGCCAACTGACGGCGGCGTGGACCTCGTGGGAACTGTCTTTTGCGATCAGTGAAGGCCGGCTTTCAACACACCTGTTGCGCCCGATCCATCCAATTCACCAAGAGATTGCCATCAACTGGTCGGAGAAAGCGATGCGCCTGACGATTTTGCTGCCGGTTGTGGCGACCGTGTTGCTCATGACGCCCGGCGTCCGCTTGAACGTCACCCCGCCGGCATTTGTCGCGTTTGTCGCCTCGGTAGCCGGCGCGTGGGCGCTGTACTTCCTGGCCGATTATTGCGTGGGCATCCTGGCCTTTTGGACGACCCAAGCCACTGCTTTCACCAACATTTTATGGGGGTTGAAGATAGCGTTGGGCGGCATTCTCGCGCCCATTCAGATGTTCCCGCCGGCGCTGCAGGCCGCGCTGGACTGGCTGCCTTTCAAATACATGCTGGCCTTTAGCAGCGAAATTGCACTCGGGCAGCTTGGCGACGAGCGCGTGCTGTTTGGGCTGGCAGTGCAGTGGGGCTGGGTAGCGGCTTTGTGGCTGTTGATGCGCTGGCTGTGGAAATTGGGTGTCCGTAGCTATAGCGCAGTGGGAGCCTAGGTGATACCGGCCTGGTTGAGTAGTTGAGTAAACGAAGATGATGCGCTACGCTAGGTTGTTTGGGTTGTTTTTGAAGGCCAGCTTTCTGGTCGAGCTGGAATATCGCGCTAACTTTGCGGCGCGCGCAGTGGTGTCGCTGTTCTGGGCCGGCGTAACGCTCACAGGAGCCGGCGTCTTTTATAGCCATGCCGAAACCATCGGGGGGTGGACGTTTAACGAGGCGCTTGTCATCATCGGCCTGTTCACATTCATGAGCGGCTTCATCCAAACTTTTCTTCAGCCCAACGTTCAGCGCATCATCGACATGATCCGCCTCGGCACGTTGGATTTCGTGTTGACCAAGCCGGTCAACAGTCAATTTATGGCCTCCTTGCGCCACGCCCAGGTGTTCAGCATGGTTGATATGCTGTTGGGAGCTGTGATTGTGATTTGGGCGTGTATGCGGCTGGGTTATGCTCCACCTGTTCTGTCGCTGGCGCAATTCGCGCTGATGCTGCTTATGGCCGTCCTGATTGTGTACAGCATTTGGATGGTCATCGCCACGCTGGCCTTTTGGCTGGTTAAGGTGAACAACATGGCCGAGTTGTTCACCTCGGTCTATGACACCGGCCGTTTCCCGGTCACGACTTTCGACGGCTTGATTCGCCTGGTGCTCACGTTTGTCATCCCAATCGCTTTCATCACCACATTTCCGGCGCAAAGTGTGCTGGGCCGGCTGGATACCGAGACGGTGCTGATGGCTGTGGCAATGGGCGGGGGGATGTTTGGGTTTAGCAGCTTGTTTTGGCGCTATGCGGTGCGCAGTTACAGCAGCGCCAGCTCATAGCCGGCTCGGTTGAGGAGTGGGCCGGCGCGGCAGGCCAAAACGATGAGCGGCCACTTCGCGCGCGGCGGTTGCCAACCAGTGGACGGTGATTTTCATCTGGATGCTCCAGGGGGCCGGCTCGATGTGCTTGGCCAAGTAGCTGTCAAAGGTCAGGCGCTGCACATCACGGTCTTGGCACATCGCGGCGAAAATCTCGCGCTGGATGTCGCCGTTGTACGAAATGCGCTGCAAGATTTGTAGGAAGGTATAGGTAGGCCGATAGCGTTTCCACCACGCTGCGTCGTACTCGCGCCGCAAGTGGGCGGCGGAGGGGGTGTCCAAGTTGGCCGCAATGGCGCGTGCGGCCATCTCGCCGGATTTCATCGCCCAGTAGATTCCCTCGCCCGATGTTGCTTGTACCAGGCCGGCTGCGTCGCCGATCAACGCGACGCGTTCGTAGGACAGATGCTTGCGGGGATGCATCGGCAAGTGATGCGCCTCGAACAGAATCGACTCGCCCTGGCCGAGCTGGTCTTTCAGGCGCTGTTTCAGGTTGTTCAACAGCGCGCGCGCCTGCTGAGTTTTACCGGCTCCCGCGCCGATGCCGGCTGCCACGTGGTCGTACTTGGGGAACACCCAGGCGTACAAATCCGGGCTGACATCGTCGCCCAAGTAGAGGGCAGCGCGTTGCTCCCAGTAATGCATCACCTGTTCGGGCAAGCGGATGCGCTCTTGATAGGCAACAGCCATCGGCAGGCGTTCCAAGCCGAGCGCCTTGGCGACAGCCGAGTAAGCGCCGTCTGCCCCGATCACGGCGCACACATCGAGCGTCTGGATGCGCCGCTGCTTGTCTTCCCATGTGACGCGCACGCCGTCGGCTGTCACGTCCATGCCGGTGAATTTGCCCTCGATCAGCGTTGCACCTAACTGAACGGCGCGCTGGCGAATGAAGCGGTCGAACTTCTCTCGTCGCACCATAGCGATGAAGTCGCGGTCAGACGGATGGCTGCTGGCAACAGGAAACTCAGCCGCTTGGCGAGGCGAGGCCACCACTGCCAAAGTGACCTTGCGATCGATCAAGCTTTCTGGAAGGTGATATTCGCTAAACACCAACGGCGGCACAGCGCCGCCGCATGGCTTGACATAGTTCAAATCCCGCTCCAGCAACACCACCTCAACGCCCAGTTCTCGTAACGTACAGGCAGCAATACTGCCGCCGACCGACGCCCCAACGACCAACACCGGTTTCATCCCACTTCACTCCTGTTTTGGTTCACGTCACAATACACCCAATCCGATCGCCGCCGCCACCATGCCCCACACGTAGAGCGGAATGGCGACGATGTTGTACTTGACAGCCATTTCGTTGACCGGTTGCCTGATCAACTTGTATTGTGATGGCCATTGCCCGGCCGTAAACAAAGCCACCACGCCGGCGGCAATTGGACTGCCCCAAATCAGCAATAACACAATCACAATGACCTGCGCGGCGTTCATTGTGATCACGGCCAGCCAAGCGGCCATTTGCTCGCCGTATAGCACGGGGATGGACAAAATCCCCATTTGCCGATCTCCCGTCACGCTCTTGAAATCGTTGATTGTCATGATGCCATGGGCGCCCAGCGAGTAGAGGAGGGCTAACGCTAAGCTGGGGCCGGTGATGGGCGACTGGAACGTGAGATGGCCGGCGATCCAGGCCAACCCTTCGTAAGCAACGGCAACTGTGAGATTGCCTATCCAGCCATTGCGCTTCAAACGCAGGGGGTGGACGGAGTACGAGATCGCCAGGCCCAGACCCACGGCGCACATCAACATGACCGACGGTCCGAGGAATAGACCGACCGCCAAGGCGGCGAAGGCCAGCGCAAAGATGGTCACATATACCTGTATCTCACTCACCTGGCCGGAAGGGATCAATCGGTCAGGCTGGTTGATGGCATCCACGTCGCGGTCGCAGTAGTCATTCAAGACTTGCGAAAAGCCCGTCAGCAGCGGGCCGGCCATCGCCATCCCGATCGCAACCTTGCCGAGGCTGAGGATGCTCTGCCACACGTCGCCATCGGGTCCAAGATTGAAATAGATGCTGTGGCTGGCGATGGCGCCGACCATGAACGCCCAGGCCGGAGCGAACCAGGTGTGTGGCTTCATCAGCGTCACGCTCTTCAGCAGGATGGTTTTGATCGTTTCCGAGCGCGACGCAGAAAAGCCGACTTTTTTAAGCATACCAATCCTCCGTGTGTGTGCGTGCGCCGGCAGGCACAGAGCAGCGCAGTGAGGCGCATGATACAACGAGACGCTGCTTTTGACGAACGGATCCTTCTTCTTGTGAACAAATACGTGTCTCGGCTGCCGGCGGTGTTGTGTGTGTCGATGCAGGTCGCTGGTCTAGCAAGGCCGGCGCCCTATAAGATTTCGAGTGGAACCGTCCTGCCGGCTTGTTTTTGGCCTCGGCTGGTCTCGGCCCTCGGTCCCTCGGCAGAGTTCAGAGTTCTTAACCGGTTGACAATCTTCTCCGAGCTTACTACAATTGCAAGTGTGTCCCCTCTTCCAAGACCATGCAAACAGGGTTCATACAAGGCCCAAAGCATGTTCAAACCTTACTAGGAGGTAATACAGATGAACGATCAGGTACCGGCGAAGTGGAAGTCACTGTTCACCAACGAAGAGTGGCT
>JANWVJ010000049.1 GCA_025056895.1 Thermoflexales bacterium | reverse complement strand
CTTCGACTACGCTTGAGGTGTCAAAGCCAAAGCGAGCGAAGGAGGCTTCCACCATGAGTGTAGTCGAGTTGTTCTGTCACGTGGACGATTTCTGCCAAGCCTTTGAGCCGAGGTATTGGGCTGAACTCAAAGCAGC
This sequence comes from Thermoflexales bacterium, assembly GCA_025056895.1. Taxonomy (GTDB): domain Bacteria; phylum Chloroflexota; class Anaerolineae; order J036; family Brachytrichaceae; genus Roseilinea. Next base: position 18,527 of record JANWVJ010000049.1, on the reverse strand, counting down.
TGGCCAGCGGAAACGCTGGCGGGCGGGCGAGCTGTGCTTGAGCGAGATCATGACCATCCTGATCGGGTTCCACCGGTCGCATTATCGGGACTTCAAAGCCTATTATCTGGAGCACGTGTGCCGGTATCAACGCGCGGAGTTCCCGAGGCTGGTGAGCTACCCGCGCTTCGTGGCGCTGATGCCATACGCGCTGATCCCGCTCTGTGCCTACCTGCGCAGCCTGTTCGGGGAATGCACGGGCATCTCGTTCATCGACTCGACGCCACTGGCGGTCTGCCACAACGCGCGTATCCATCAGCACAAGGTGTTCGCCGGTCTGGCTCAGCGCGGCAAGTCCTCGACCGGCTGGTTCTTCGGTTTCAAGCTGCATCTGGTCTTCAGCGATCAGGGCAAACTGCTGGATTTCATCCTGGCTGCCGGTAATGTCCATGACCTCAAGTCGCTCCCCCGACTGGCCCAACGCCTGTTCGGCAAGCTGTTCGGTGACAAGGGCTACCTCTCTGCATCGATGTTCAGGACATTGTTCGAGTCTTACGGCGTTCAACTCGTCACCAAACTCAGGCGCAACATGAAGAACCAACTCATGCCGTTGGCCGACAAGCTACTCTTGCGCCAACGCGCCATCGCAGAGACGATCATCGACCAGCTCAAGAATATCTCGCAGATCGAGCATACCCGCCATCGCAGCCCACTCAACTTCCTGGTCAACCTCGTGTGCGGCCTGATCGCTTACTGCCATCAGCCGATCAAGCCGTCACTCGGCCTGGCTACTCGCCGCGCGCTACTGCCGGCTTAACCAGAACTGACGTTAAAACTCTTTACGGCCCAAAGCACTGGGCAGTAGCTGAACGAGCGTACATCCACAGTGTCTCTGGGTAGGCTGGGTAAGCCCAGCGCCTCACGCCCGCGCAAGCGGGCGTCCACTCCGATCACAGCGCCGGAGGACAAGCTGCGTTGGGCTGCACTGGGGACGACGTTCCACGACGACGAGCTGAATGCTGCCCGATAAAAGCCACTGCCTTGCTGTGTGCTCTGCTCGAAACCGACTTTCAGCGAGACGATCTGCGTCAGGCTAATCACACCGATATCGTTGTGCATAGTCCCAGGCAGTAACAACTGCGCCGGTATCTGTCATCTGAGGAACATGAGCAATGCGCGGATCGAATCTGAGCTGAAGGAGTCTCAATCGGTGCTGAGCCGCCCATGCTTCTGGCAAGGCCTTCAAGCCTAGGCTGTCTTTTCGCTTGTTGTGTTGACGTGTGGAGAATGTGTTGTGCTACCTGTGCCGATCAGGGCCAGCACTTCAGGCAGCTCTCGCCGTCCCATCAACCCTTGTGGTCGGAACAACATTACTCCTAGCATCATCAGGGCGATGACGATTTGGCTCAGACCGTAGAGTGGCTGGCCGCCGATGGCCAGCGCCGTCTCAAGCCTGCGCAGCAACTCCGGTAACAGCGTCATCAGCACGGCGCCGATCACCGACCCGGTGATGCTGCCCGAGCCGCCGATAACTACCATTGCCACTACGTTAAAAGTGATTAAGAAGGAGAAAGAGGAAGGCGTGATGGCCGTGATCAAATGCGCCCACAATGCCCCGGCAATGCTGGCAAAGAATGCGCCGCACACGAACGCCAACAGCCGTGTGCGGAAGATCGGCACGCCGCGACATGCTGCTGCCAGCTCATCTTCGCGCACGGCCATCATCGCCCGCCCAAAAGAAGAATGCACGATGCGCCAGATCACTGCGATGGTGATCAGCATCCAGCCATATGCCCATAGCACTGTTGTGAAGGGTGGCAGGCCGTTGATGCCACGCGCGCCGCGTGTGAACGGTTGCCAGTTCAAAGCGATGACTTGCACAATCACCATCAGTCCCAACGTTGCTACAGCTAAGTAGTGCCCCCGCAGCCTTAGCACTGGAAGGCCAACGATGAACGCGACCAGCGCAGCCAGTCCACCGCTGATTAGCGGGGCTAAGATAAACGGTAGCTCGACTTGGCTGAGCCACGGCGGTAGGTCAGGCAGAACAACTGCTTTTGTGCGCACCGGCAAGGTAAGGATGGCAGAGGTGTATGCCCCGATGGCCATGAATGCGGCATGTCCCAGCGAAAAGTCTCCGCTATAGCCGTTGGTCAGGTTCAGGCTAACAGCCAAGATGACGTTGATGGCAATAACGGCCAGGATGCGCTGGTAGTAGTCGTTTAATGCGGACTGCGCCAGGCTGGCCAGCCCCATCACAACGGCAATTGAAACGAGCGGCATGAGGCGTTTCATGCTCGATTCACCTCGTGGGCGCCCAACAAACCGGTTGGACGGACCAACAGCACCACAAGCAGCAGCACGAATACAAAAGCATCACGATAGCCAGATACCTCTGGAGGCATGAACGCGACAAAGAACACTTCTGCGAAGCCGAGCAAATAGCCGCCTAGCATCGCTCCGGGGATGTTGCCGATGCCGCCGATGACCGCAGCAACAAACGCTTTCAAGCCAGGCAAGAAGCCTGTGAAAGGATCGACAATGCCGAATTTGCCTGTCCATAACACCCCTGCTGCCGCGGCCAAGCCGGCGCTGATGGCAAATGCAACGGCGATGACCCGATTGACATTTATGCCCATGAGTTGGGTGATGCGCACGTTTTCGCTGCACGCGCGCATGGCAATGCCGAGAGTAGTGCGCCGCACAAAGAGCGTTAGCGCAATCATCAGTCCAACGGCTAGGACGATGATAAGGACATCCATCACCGCAAAGCTAAGCCCCAGTGCGTTGACACGCTGAGTCAGTTCGGCTGCCAAACGCACCGGCCTCGGCTGGGCGGTGAGCGTCATGGTCGCGCCGTTCTCGATCAGTGAACTGATGGCGAGGGAAGTGATGAGCATGGCTACCTCTGGCGCGCCGCGCAGTGGGCGGTACGCCAACCGTTCGATCAACACACCCAGCGCACTGACGACCAACATGGCGACGAGCAGTGCAGCCACCGCCGGCATTGCTAGTGCCGTCACCGCCGTCAGCGCCACATAGGCGCCTATCGTCATCATGTCGCCGTGGGCGAAGTTGATCAGCCGGAGAATCCCATAGACTACCGTCAGGCCAATAGCCACCAAAGCATAGATGCTACCGATGTTCAGGGCGTTGATTAATTGTTGAGCGATATACGATGGCGTAACCAAGCTTCAGCCTCCTAAGTAAGCTGCTTTAACTGCCGGATCATCGGCCAGCGCGCGCGAGGGCCCGCTGGCTTTAATGTGTCCCGTCTCCATCACGTAAGCGCGGTCGGCCAGTTGCAGGGCGCGATACGCGTTTTGTTCAACGAGCAGAATGGTGACGCCATCTCGGCGTAGTGATGCAATCACGCCAAAGATCATCTCGACAATCATCGGCGCCAAACCGAGCGAAGGTTCGTCTAGCAACAGCAAGCGGGGGCGGCTCATGATCGCGCGACCGATGGCGAGCATTTGCTGTTCACCGCCGCTGAGGGTGCCGGCCGGTTGGTTGCGTCGCTTAGCAAGAATCGGGAAGAGGTGATGCACGTGCTCAAGGTCACGCGCCACATTGGTATGGTCGGTGCGATGCGACGCCGCCAGGCGCAAGTTCTCGGTCACGCTTAAGCGGGTGAATACCTGGCGGCCCTCCGGGCAATGTACGATTCCCAATTGCACGATTTGGTATACGGGCAAGCGTGTCAAATCCCGACCTTCAAAGTGGATATGACCTTCACGTGGGCGCAGCAGCCCTGAGAGCGTTGCTAAGGTCGTTGTTTTGCCGGCCCCATTGCTGCCGATCAGCGCGACGATTTCGCCGGCGTTTATCTCTAGTGAGATACCCTTCAACGCGTGGATGTGCCCGTAATAGACGTGCAGATTTTGTACGCTTAGCATGGCAGTTACACGGCAACGCCCAGATAGGCTTCCAGTACATGCGGGTCTTGTTGAATTGCCTCTGGCGACCCTTCAGCAATCAAACGCCCATAGTTCAACACCTGGATGCGTTGACACACGCCCATCACCACACGCATGTTGTGCTCGATCAAAATGATCGCCAGGTGGTATTCACTGTGCAAGCGTGCGATTAGGCGCATGAGTGCTTCGGCCTCGGTGGGGTTCATGCCGGCGGCCGGCTCATCGAGCAGCAGCAGCTTAGGGCGTGTGGCCAGCGCAATCGCAATCTCCAGTCGGCGTTGTAGGCCATATGCCAAGCTGTCGGCTTGCGCGACCGCATATTCGACCAAATCTAACCTGTCGAGCAGTTCATATGCTTGTTGCTCTAGGAGTCTTTCTTTGGTTGAAAAGCCGCCTAAACGCAGCACCACTTCGTGCAACCGGTCGTGGCTGTGTGCTTGCAGGCCGATACGCACGTTATCCAGAACCGAGAGCCGTCGGAACAGGCGAATGTTCTGAAAGGTGCGCGCAATACCGGCGCAGCAGATGGCGTCTGGCGTAGCGCGAGTGATGTCTTGACCGTTGAAGACAATCTGCCCGCGCGTGGCCGGGGCAACCCCAGTGAGCACATTGAATAGCGTGGTCTTGCCGGCCCCGTTTGGACCGATCACCCCGATTAGCTCACGCGATCCCAGCTCTAAGTGATAATCTTGCAGCGCTTGCACGCCGCGAAATGACTTGTCCAAATCACGCACTTGCAGCAGAGGAACAGACATGAGGCTAATTATCCAACCTTCAACTACACTTACTCAACGCAGTGCGCCGAGCGTGGTCATCCACCAAGAACGTCTCAACCGGTACGCTGACTTTCAGGACGCGCATATGGACAAGATTGTATATGGTCCACTGCCGGCCTATTGACACCTGCCTGGTTCGATACACAGCGTTTCCCCGAATTTGACAACTGCGATGCGCACTGCCCCAAACACCAAAACTCATTCTGCCTCATACCGCACGCATGTTCACTTGTTGCTCTGGCCCCCTGATTAGACCGAGCGTAGTACAGTGAGTGTTGAGAAGGCGTCGTCAGGGCAGCGGCAGGCCGGTGTCAGGCAACGGGCCGTTCAACGCTTACTCTTAATGTCAACCCAAAGAACAGATGGTTGAATCGAAAGCACTCGTTTGAAGTGCGTATTTCAAAAAGGAGGCGATCATGTCCACCCAATCTCTCACTCGGTTGAGTATCGTGTGTGCTGCCCTGCTGGCGCTGACGGCGTGCGGCGGCAGTGAAGCGGCGCAGGAAAGCCCCGCTGCCACAGTTGTGTCCACTGCCGCGCCTGCCCGGCCTGAGTCAACGGCCACCCAACTGCCCGTTCAGCCGGCCGCTACGTCAACCCAATCTGCTGCGGCTGTTCCCGGAGAGGATCGGGCAAAAATTCCCGACATCCAGGCCAACCTCGACAACCTCGACAGCTACCGTGCGCGTTACACGTTTGAGTTCGAGGGCAAAGATAAAGACGGGAAAGACCGCAAAGCTTATATGGACTTTCTCCAGGAGGCGATCGTCAAGACCAAGGAGCAACGCGTGCGCATCACCACCACCGGCTTGGATGACAAGGATACCACCGAGAGCAGTATCGATTTTCTCACGGTCGGCGGCGTAAACTACCTGTATGGCTTAGAGGATGGCGTCGCCAAGTGTGCCAGCTTCTCTAGCGACGATCCTACGTCCAACCCAACCACTGTATTCAGGCCTTCTGACTTGTTCGGCGGCCTCGAAGGCCTACGCTTGGTGGAGCGCGGCGTCGTGCTCAACGGTGTCAAGACCGATCGATATGCGCTCGATCAAACCGCTGTCGGGCTGGGTATCTTCGAGAAAGCCAGCGGTGAAGTGTGGATTGCCCAGGAAGGCGGTTTTGTCGTTCGCTACGCCGGCACAGGCACTGGTAAGGTGACCATGTTCGGCGGAGATGAGCAAGGCACAGCGAAGTGGGATTATCAGCTTCAAGCCATCAACAACGTGGACAAGATCGAGTTGCCGCAAGAGTGCCTGGCCGAGAAGCCGGCCGATGACATCCCCGTGCCGGCCAGTGCTAAGGAGAAGGCCCAATTCGGCGGCCTGATCACGTTCAAGAGCACTGAAACGGCCGCTCAGGTAGCCGAGTTCTATCAGACGGAGATGCCCAAGCTGGGATGGAAGGCTGGCGAAGCAGGCTCGCTCGGTGAGATGCGCACCTTGACTTTCACCAAAGCCGACCGCTCGCTCAACATCATCATCTCTCCCGAAGAGGGTGGGGGCGTCAGTGTGATGATCACCGAGAAGAAGGGGGAGTAAGGTAACGCCAGTAAGATTCTTTTGCTGTTTTTATTCAGGTCGTTAAGTAAGGAGCCGCGTCGGAGCATGCGTCGCTTCGATGCGGCTTCGGTTGATGAGCAACGTGCTCAGTGCTTGCCGGCCTGCCTTGCAAGTATGAGCGCACTGCTGATCTCTGTCGTCACAAACCAACTTGTCCGTTGCCTCGTATGCACAACGGCGCGCAAATCTGTTGCGAAGACAAACACGCGTCACCGACTCAAGCTGTTCCGAATCAGCATCATTCATTAGGCAATAAATTTCCCCCATCGGCTTGCCTCATCGCGTATCATCATCGTCCTATGCAGTTCATCGTCGTCACGCGCGGTTTGTGGCGCGCCATGCGTCCTCGTCAGTGGACCAAAAATGCCTTTGTGTTCGCTGCGCTTGTGTTTGACAACAAGTTGTTCACAGCGCATTACCTGCTCGATACAGTCCTCGGTTTTGCCATATTCTGCTTTCTGTCCAGCGCGGTGTACTTGATCAACGATGTGGCCGACGCGCCGGCCGACCGCTCGCATCCGACTAAGCGTAATCGGCCTATTGCGCGCGGCGACGTGTCGCCAGCGTTTGCGCTCGTCTTTGCCGGCGTGCTTGTGTTGATTGCATCGAGCGCGGCGTTTGTTCTGGACGTGGATTTCGGCTGGATTGGTCTGGGCTACTTCGCTCTGATGGTCGCCTACACCTTCCGCCTGAAGCATGTCGTCATTTTGGACGTGCTGGTGATTGCTGCTGGCTTTGTGCTACGCGTGGCCGGTGGGGCCGTGCTGGTGGATGCCGTTCGCTTCTCCCCTTGGATGTATGTGTGCATGATGTTGTTGTCGCTCCTGCTCGGTTTCGGCAAACGCCGCCAGGAAATCGTTGAATTGAACGGCAGAAACAGCACGCGTGCTATTCTCAACGAGTACAATCGCCCTCTGCTCGATCAGATCATCGGCATCGTGACCGCCGCCACAATTGTGTCGTATGCGCTATACACCTTCTCCGCCCCACAATTGCCGCGCAATCACACCATGATGCTCACCATTCCTTTCGTTCTGTACGGCTTGTTCCGTTACCTGTACTTGGTTCATGTCAGAGGTGAAGGCGGCGCACCTGATGAGTTGGTATTGGCCGATCGCCCGATGCAAGCAGCCTTAGGCTTGTGGGCGTTGGCGGTAATGCTGGTGTTGTATGTCTTGCCGCCGGAATGATGAGTGGTGTGCCGTGACTGAACGTGCAATCGCGCCGGTGGAGCGCTCGGCCTGCGCCAAAGTGATCCTGTGTGGCGAACATGCCGTTGTGTACGGCCGGCCGGCTATTGCCTTGCCGCTCTCGTGGCTGCGCACCCGCGTGCGCTGTGCGCCTGCCCAAGCTGGATTCCGTATCCTGGCGCCGGATGTCAATCGCGTGTACACCCCCCAGGCCGACGCCGAACGGCCTTTGATCCGCCTGGCCGCTATCACGCTCGACTTTGTTCAATCTGAATGCCCGGCGCGCTTGCCGCTTCATGCATTCAATGCCGAGTTGACCATTCACTCAGACATCCCGCCGGGGGCGCACCTGGGCAGCAGCGCTGCCGTCGCGGTGGCTGTTGCGCGTGCGCTGGCTGCATCCCTGGGCCGCGAGTTATCCCCTGACGAAGCAAGCGCGCTTGCCTTCGAGGCCGAAAAGCTGTTTCACGGCGCGCCGAGCGGCATTGACAACACCGTAGTCGCTTACGAGCAGCCGGTTTGGTTTGTGCGGCATTCAAGGCAAGATGCGCAAGATACCGAGATCGGGCCGATGACCATCCCCGCCTTGCCGCACTTGGTGATCGCCGACACCGGCATCGCAACGCCTACGCGTATTCCGGTCGGCGATGTCCGGCGCGGATGGGAAGCTGCGCCGGAACGCTACGAGCGCTTGTTTGACCGGATTGGCCAAATTGTGGTTGAATCGAGGGCGGCATTGGCGGCCGGAGAGTGGGTGCGATTGGGCGAACTGATGAACGCCAACCAGGATGTGTTGCGTGAGCTGGGCGTCTCGTGCGCTGAAGTGGATGCCTTGTGTGATGCTGCGCGGATAGCCGGCGCGCTGGGCGCTAAGTTGTCCGGTGGTGGACGCGGCGGTAACATCATCGCCCTGGCCCGCGACGCCCAACATGCCGCTGAGTTGCGTCAGACCTTGTTGCATGTCGGCGCCAAACGGGTGATGTGATGCAATCTCCAGTCCACAATACCAGTTCACCATCTCAGATCGACGACTATCAATCCCCTTTCACTGTCCGCTATGCCGGCCCGGTCATGCGCGCCCTCTGGAGTGAACGCCACAAACGGCTCTTGTGGCGGCGCGTCTGGTTGGCACTGGCTGAAGCCCAGCACGAGCTGGGGATCGTGCGCGCCGAACAGCTTGCCGATTTACGCGCCCACGCCGAAGAGGTGACCGAAGCCAGCATCGCTCGCGCCCTGGAGATCGAACGTGAGATTCACCATGACCTGATGGCCGAGGTGCGTGCGTTTGCCGAGCAATGTCCGGTCGGGGGGGGGATTATCCACCTGGGCGCTACGTCCATGGATATTGAAGACAACGCCGATGCGCTTCGTCTGCGCGAGGCGTTGGATGAGGTGCTCGCCGGCCTGGCTCGCCTGATCGCCGCTTTTGCCGACAAGGTAGAGCAGTATGCCGACACACCGTGCATGGCGTTCACGCATTTGCAGCCGGCCGAGCCGACCACCATTGGCTATCGTTTGGCGCAGCACCTGCAGGACCTGCTGACAGACCTGGAGCACTTGCGCCGCCTCCGCGCCGACATTAAGGGCAAGGGTTTCAAAGGGGCAGTGGGCACAAGCGCCTCGTACCTGGAGCTGACGGGTGAAGCGCAGCCGACGGCAAACGAGCAAGCCGATGCTCCCACCCATCCCCTAGAAAAGCGGGTGCTGGCCAAACTGGGCTTGGAAGCCTTCCCCGTGGCGACGCAGACCTATCCGCGCAAGCAAGACTGGTTAGTGGTCAACGGCTTGGCCAGCGTGGCGCAGTCGCTCTATAAATTTGCCTTTGATTTGCGCGTGTTGCAATCTCCGCCGATCGGCGAGTGGGCCGAGCCGTTTGGCGCAAAACAAGTCGGTTCCTCGGCCATGCCGTTCAAGCGCAACCCAATCCAAGCCGAGAAGATCGATTCCCTGGCGCGCTACATTGCCGCGTTGCCGCGCGTGCTGTGGGACAACGCTGCCCATTCATTGCTCGAACGCACGCTAGACGACTCGGCCAATCGGCGCGTCGTGTTGAGCGAAGCCTTTCTGGCCACCGACGAGATCATCCGCACGGCCGAACGGATTGTGAGCGGTCTGCGCGTCAATGAGAGGCACGCCGCGAGCACGATGCAGCGCTATGGCCCGTTTGCTGCCACCGAACGATTGCTGATGGCGCTGGTGAAGGCCGGCGCCGACCGCCAAGCCATGCACGAACGCATCCGCGAGCACAGCCTGGCAGCTTGGGCTGCGATGAATGCCGGCCAATCCAACCCGCTGATCGAATACCTGTGCGCTGATCCACACATCACTCACTACATCGATGCTGCGAAGGCGCGCGCTTTGCTCGACGCCGACGACTATGTGGGTGATGCGCCGCGCCGCGCGCGCAGCATGGCTGCCCTGGCCAGAGCGGCGCTCGGCCCAACGTCGCGCTGAGCTGTTCTCAACAGGGTGTAGCACAGACCGATGCACCTCAAGGCTGCGCGGCGCTGGGGACGACGTTGAAGCCTATTGCTCCTCAAAAGCGCGAGAAAGAGCTTTTCCCGGTCGGCTATCAGGATTATTTTGTCAACTGTCTTCGGAATGCCGGACAGCATTATCGAGCCGCGCGATGCCTTTGTGCGGCTCCTGGCCCAACATCGTCAGACTGGAGCGGATCTCACACTCGGTCTATTCCCCACTGAAACACCGTGGAAATTCGGCATGGTGCAGCTCGATGAACACGATCGCGTCGTGTACAACATCGACAAGCCCAAGCAGACCGATTTGCGGTACATGTGGGGGTTTTGCTGCTGGAACCAATCTTTCAGCGACCTGATGCATGACTTTCTGCGCCGCACAGACTATGGTGGTAAGGAAATCGTGCTGTCTCAGGTGTTTGATGAAGCCATCCGGCAAGGCTTGCACGTACAGGGGATGCGCTTCGATGACGGGCGCTATCTCGATATCGGCACGGCGGAAGAGCTGGATGTGGCGCTGAAAACATTTCACCTGTAGAGTTTCTCCTCAAATCCTACGGCGAAGGCAGCGGCCGGCCGTTTCGCCATCCTTGGGCTGAAGGCCGGCGGATGTGCTCTGCCCGTCTTGTGCAGAAAGGACTACACTGAGGGTAATGGAGCGCAGTCTGCTCTGCGCGCCCTCCTCAGGACTCAACTGTGCTGTTTGCCTCAAGGGGGCAAACAGTGCCAAGTGAGGCGCACAATGGAAACGATCTGGCAGCATGTCTATGCGGCTCGCACGCGGAGCATGTCCAGCTCGGTCATCCGCGAGTTGCTCAAACTGACCGAACAGCCCGATTTCATTTCATTTGCCGGCGGCCTGCCGGCTCCGGAAGTATTTCCCGTCGAACAGGTGCGCGCGGCAGCCGATAAAGTGTTAACCGAGCGCGGCGCGCAGGCGTTGCAATACAGCACCACGGAGGGCTATCGGCCGTTGCGCGAGCTGATTGCCTCCTGGATGTGCACCGAGTCGCGCCATCATTTGCCGGCATGTGGTATAGACAATATCCTCATCACCTCCGGCTCGCAGCAAGCGCTTGATTTGATCGGGCGCATGTTTATCGACCCGGGTGACCGCATCCTAGTCGAATCGCCAACCTATCTGGGCGCATTACAAGCCTGGTCGGCCTATGGGCCGCAGTATGTGACCGTGCCTTCAGACGAGGCCGGCATGGTGGTTGACGCGCTAGAAGACGCTTTGCGTACCAGGCCAAAGTTCATCTATCTTGTTCCCAATTTCAACAATCCAACCGGTCGCACGCTCTCGCTGCAGCGCCGGCGCCAGTTGGTCGAACTTGCCGCGCGACACGGCGTTCCGATTGTTGAAGATGACCCATACGGCCAGTTGCGCTTTGAAGGTGAGGCTCTGCCCTCTCTCGTGTCGTTGGCCGCGCATACCAGCATGGCCAACACTGCTTACCATGGCAGCGTGATTTATCTCAGCTCGTTCTCGAAGATTCTCGCGCCCGGCTTTCGATTGGCTTGGGTGTGCGCCGATCCAGAGGTGATCGTCACGCTCACGCGCGGCAAACAGGGTGCCGACCTGCACACATCAACCCTCAGTCAGAATATCGCCTATGAAGTGGCCAAAGACAACTTCCTCGACCGTCACCTGGAAGTGATTCGACAAACATATCGCACGCGCCGCGATGTGATGTTAGCAGCCATGCAACAACACTTTCCTCTCGACGCGCGCTGGAACCGGCCTGAGGGTGGCATGTTCCTGTGGTGCGAACTGGCTCCTGGTGTAGATGCCACCGAACGACTGCGTGCTGCTGTGCCGAAGAAGGTTGCCTTTGTGCCGGGCGCGTCGTTCTATCCTTGCGGCGGTGGCGAAAACACGATGCGTCTGAATTTCTCCAATGCTGCGCCGGACAAAATCCGCGAAGGCATTGCCAGGCTGGGTGAAGTGCTGGCCGAACAAGTTGCAGCAACCGGATGATCGCAACGGTGGCTTTGTGAGGCCCGCAGGCGCCCTCTCATCAACGAACGACCGTCTACTCCAGCGGAATGACTAACGCGCGGTCAAACGTCGTCAGACGCTCGACCGACCCATCCGAGTTTAACCAGTAGTCATCTTCCAGTCGCACGCCCCAGCCTTTGTCAGGGTAATATAACCCGGGCTCATTGGTGATGACACTGCCCGCCGGCAGCGGCGCGTCGTGGCCAGTGAGGGCTTTCAAACGCATCGAGGGTGCTTCATGCACGGCCAGCCCGAAACCATGCCCCAGCGAATGCACATAGCCTTCTGTTGTGCCGGGAGTAAGGCGGGGGGTAGGATGACCCCGGGCTTCAAATAGATCGCAGGCCAGCTCGTTGTACTCCCAACTTGGCCGCCGGCTATCCAGCATTCCTTCGACGTGGTCGTGCACCTCCTGCACCAAGCTGTATGCTTGCCACACCTCGTCCGGCGCATAGCCCAAACACCACGTGCGGGTGATGTCAGCATGATAGCCGCTCGGCAGGCGCGGGAAGATGTCAAATACGATGGTGCGACCCAGTTGAATGACATCGCTCGCCGTGCCGACGCTGTGCGGCACGCCGGCGTCGCGCCCGATGGCGAAGATGCAGCCGGCATCCTCCAGTCCCAGTGATGCCTCCTCGCGGCGAATGAAAGCTTTCACATCCCCCACAGTCAGCGGCTCACCGTTCGGCCTGATCAGCGTTTCACCCCGTATGCGGTGGCTGCGCAGAAACTCGCGCGTCGCGCCGATCACCTGTTCGGTCAACTGACATGCCTGGCGGATGTGCGCCACTTCCGCAGCATCCTTTGTGCTGCGTGCTTCACTCAGAATGTCGTTCTCGTATTCGACGACGACTTCCACAAAGCCGGCCTTGGCCAGCGCATCGAGCAGTAAGTAAGCTGCTCCTCGCTCGTCGAGGCCGTAGAAGCCTACTCGACCGCGCACGCCCAAGTCGCCGAACAACCGGCGGATCAGTTCCACCTGCGCCTCCAGGCGGTCGCCGTCAACAGACCGGTAAATCTCGCGCATGTCATACTGGCTGAGATTGTGCAGACGCAAGCCGCTGCGGGCAGCCTCATCGCGCTCCATTGCTGTATGGGCCAGAACGCAATCGAGGTCTGCTTCGTGGCCGCGACGGATAATCAAGATATGACCATGTGTGACATGGGCGGAGCCGATAAAGTAGCGAAAGGCAGTGTTCACCGGTGCCAGGCCGTCTGGGCACGAGATCATCAAGGCGTCGAGGTTGCGCCGGCGCATCAATTCAGGCAGATCAGATTTCATGAACAGCAACTATACCTGTGACCGACGAAACGGATGATGCGTTATCATATCTTTGCGCGTCTGCATCGCGCGAGCGCGCAGGAGAGAGTCAGATGAGCGCGATCCCACTTCCTTCGGCAGCGCCACCCTCGTCGGCATCTATTCGTCCACCGCTCGCCGGCCAGGTGCCGGTGGCCAACGCAATTGATGCCCTGGCACAGCCGGCAACGCTTTACCGGTCTTTGCCGGACCATGCGGTGATGTGTACAGCGTGTGCTCATCGCTGTCGCATCAAGCCCAGGGCACGCGGTATCTGCCAAGTGCGTTTTAACGTTGGGGGCGTCTTGTATGCCCCCTGGGGCTATGCGGCGGCCATTCATGCCGATCCGGTTGAGAAAAAGCCGTTCTACCATGTGTTGCCCGGCTCGGTTGCGCTCACGTTCGGCATGTTGGGCTGCAACTTGCATTGCGACTATTGCCAAAACTGGGACATCTCCCAAACTTTGCGTGACGCTGCTGCCGGCGCACCGCCAACGCAAGTGACACCTGCCCAGATGGTTGCCGTCGCCCATCGGCTTGGCGCGCGCAGTCTGGTTAGCTCATACAACGAACCACTTATCACCTCGGAGTGGGCAGTGGACCTGTTCCGGGCAGCCAAAGAGGCCGGCCTTATGTGCCTGTATGTATCGAATGGCTATGCGACGTCTGAGGTGCTGGAATATCTGCGCCCCTGGCTAAACGGCTACAAGATTGATCTCAAGTCCATGCGTGACAAAGCCTATCGGCAACTGGGTGCGACCTTACAGCATGTGCTCGACGGCATCCGCCTCGTGTACCAAATGGGCTTCTGGCTGGAACTCGTCACCCTGGTTGTGCCGGGCTTCAACGATTCGACCGAAGAGCTGCGCGATGCGGCTCAGTTCATTCGCTCGCTCTCGCCTGACATTCCCTGGCACGTGACGGCTTTTCATCCCGATTACCGGATGACCGATCGCGACCACACCGACGCCCGCGCGCTGATGCGCGCCGCCGAGATCGGTTACGAGGAAGGGCTACGCTATGTGTACGCCGGCAATGTGCCGGGTTGCTTGGGGCGCTTCGAGAACACGTACTGCCCACGCTGTAGCGCCGTGCTGATCGAACGAATCGGTTTTCGTGTCTTGAGTAACCGTCTGAAGGCCGATGGCTTGTGCCCGGCGTGCGGGACGCGGATTGCCGGTCTGTGGCAAGCGCCTAGCCGCCCATGACCAACTGCCTGATCGTCGCGGACTGCTTGGATGCACTGGCGCGCTTGAAACCCGGCTCGGTGCGGCTGATCTACCTCGATCCGCCGTTCAACACCGGCGCTCGTCGCCGTGCGTCGGCCGGCAGTTATCGCGACGCGTTTGGATCGCCGGCGCACTACATTGCCTACATGCGCCCACGCGTCGAGGCGATGCTGCGTGTGCTCTCGCCGGACGGGTCGCTCTTCTTCCACTGCGACTGGCGCATGAGCCACCATGTCCGGCTGATGTTGGACGAGCTGTTCTGTGTTTCGTCTGTAGGCCGAGCGCGCTTGCCGGCAGGCGCATTTGTCAATGAAATCGTTTGGCGCTATGGCCTGGGAGCAGCGCGGGCCGGTCGCCGGTTGTTGACCAAGCACGATCTGATCTTCTGGTACGCGCGTTCACCCGGCTATGTGTTCAATCCGTTGCGCGAACCGCCCACGCCGGCTATGCTGGACAAGTACCGTCACGTGGACGAGCACGGCAACCGTTACATGAACGCTCATGGCAAGCGTTACCGTATGCCGGCCGGCAAGTTGTTGGACGACGTATGGGACATCCCGACCATTGCGCCGACGGCGAAGGAGCGCGTCGATTATCCAACGCAGAAACCGCTGGCTTTGCTCAAGCGTATCGTCGCGCTGGCCAGCAACGTCGGTGATATCGTTTTAGACCCATTCTGCGGCAGCGGCACCACGTTGGTCGCTGCTCGGCAACTAGGTCGCCGCTGGATCGGCATCGACATCAACCCACAAGCCATCGAGATCGCGCGCGCACGCTTGGGACAGGTTGAGAAGCATCGCGGGACACGGTAATGTCCGCCGGCAAAAGTGATGCGTCAGTTGGGTTGCTCTGTGGCAATTCGCTCTGCCACGAGCTTGGCCGAGATCAGCACAATCGGCAGGCCGGTGCCTGGATGGGTGCTGGCGCCGACGAAGTACAAATTGCCGTAGCGGGCATGTCGATTGTGTGGGCGCAGGTAGCCTACTTGCAGAAAGTTGTGGCTCAGGCCAAATGCTGCTCCTTTGGCCAAGTTCAACGTGTCGCGATAGGTCAACGGGTTGAGGGTGTGCTCGAATACGATGCGTTGACGCACACCACTCACGCCGGCGCGCGCCAGCCGGCTTAACACCGCCTCGCGGGCGCGGTCGGTCAGTGCATCCCAGTCCTGCGACTGCGCTTCATTCAAGTAGCCCACCGGAACGAGCACCATCAAGTTATCGTGATCGGGCGGCGCAAAAGAGGGATCGGTAGCGGTTGGGGCGCACACATAGAACGACGGCTCATCGGGCAATGTTAAATCCTGGAAGATGCGGTCGAAGCTGCGCTTGTAGTCATGGTCAGCCAGAAACACATTGTGGTGTAACAGCTCCGGCGCGCGCGGGCCACGCAGCCCCCAGTAAAACATGATTGCCGACGAGGTGTATCTCATGCGCTTCAGGCGCTCCGCTTTGGGGCTGGGCGGCAGCAGTTTGTCGTAGACATACGGCAGATCGGCGTTGGCGATCACGATGTCGGCCGGGATCTGTTCGCCGTTCTCCAGCGTGACGCCCTGCACACGCCGGCGCGCCTCGTCGATGTCGATGCGCGCCACCGCTGCGTTGCAACGGAACGTTGCGCCGTTGCGGCCGGCGACGGCCGTTAAACTTTCGATGACGCGATACATCCCCCCGCGCGGGAACCACACACCTTCACCCAGCTCGGTATATTGCAGCAGCGTGTAAGTTGCCATTGCCTCGTAAGGGCTGGTGCCCAAGTAGACGTTTTGGAACGAGAACGCTGCACGTAGGCGTTGATCTTTGAAAAACCGGCTGACGTGCGGATAGTGCTTTTGCAGGGCTTTCAACTCGAACAACAACGGCAAGTTGGCCGGCGCAAGATACTCTCCCAGACTGTAGAAATTGCGATCCACGAAATAGCGGATCGATTTCCAGTAGTGGCTGTAGCCGTCATGGAGAAAGCGCAGATAGGCGTCGAACGAGCCAGGCTCGATGGCGTCGAGTTGCTCGCGCATGCGCACCAAGTCGCCGGTCAGATCGATCCAAGCGCCATCGTGAAAATGCACGCGATAGGTTGGGTCAAGCCGAACTAAATCAAGATGATCCTCCATCTGCTCGCCTAGATCGGCATAGGTGCGGCGAAATACATCCGGCATCAGAAACAGCGAAGGCCCCATGTCGAACTTGAAGCCGTTGCGCTCCAAGACGGCTGTGCGTCCGCCGGGGGCGCTATTTTTCTCCAGCACCGTCACGCGAAAGCCGCGCCGCGCCAGCCGTGCTGCCACGGCAATCCCGCCGATGCCGGCCCCGATCACAACTACCGATGTCATGGTGAACTCTCCTGTGTTGTGTGTTGCGTGGAGCGTATTATGGCCCGACATGCCGCTTGGGGCAGCCTGTTGCTGCACTGCTCGCGCTCCCGTGCTCTCCCATTCCCTCGCGCTCTCGCTCAGCCCGGCCGCACGTGTCCGTTACCTTCTACAACCCACTTATAGCTGGTCAATTCACGCAGCCCCATCGGCCCTCTGGCGTGGATGCGTTGCGTGCTGATGGCAACCTCTGCGCCCAGGCCGAATTGCCCGCCATCGTTGAAGCGTGTGCTGGCGTTGACAAACACGCCGCACGAGTCCACCTCATTGACAAAGCGCGCAATGTGATCAGGATTGCGCGACACAATGCCGTCTGAGTGATCTACCGAGTGCTTTTCAATGAAGGCGATGGCTTCATCGAGGGAGTCCACCACAGTAACGCCGGCCACGAGCGACAACCATTCGGTGTCCCAGTCTTCCGGCTGTGCCGGCTGGAACTGCGCCTCGGGCGCGCAGCGGCTGAAAATGTCATGCGCGCGCGGGTCGCAGCGAAAACTGACGCCGGCTGCGCCCAGCCGGGCAGCCATCTTCGGGATAAAGTCTTCGGCGATCGCGCTGTGAATGACTGCTGTGCCCAGCGCATTGCACACGGTCGGCTTCTGTACTTTGGCGTTGAACAGGATGTCGAGCGCCATGTCGGGATCGGCGCTGTCATCGACGTAGATGTGATTAATGCCCATACCGCCGGTGATGACCGGGATGGTGCTGTTCTTGCGACACAGATCATGCAGCGCCGCCCCACCGCGCGGGATGATCAGGTCAACGTAGTCACTCAGGCGCAACAATTCCATGATCCGCGCGCGGTCAGTATCATCGACGAATGAAACGGCTTCGCACGGCAGATCGTTAGCAGACAGCGCGTCGTGTACGATGCGCACCAGCGCACGGTTAGAGTGAATGGTCTCGCTGCCGCCGCGCAAAATGCACGCATTCCCGCTCTTGATGGCCAAGGCGGCAATGTCAATCGTGACATTAGGCCGTGATTCGTAGATCACCCCCAACACACCCAGCGGGATGCGGCGCTTGTGTACGCGTAGACCATTCGGCAACGTCACATGATCGTATTGTTCACCGACCGGATCGGGTAGAGCAGCCACATTGAGCACGTCGCCGGCAATCGCACGTAAGCGTTTCTCGTTCAACGTCAGGCGATCGATGAAATACGGCGCGACGCCTTTGGCGCTTGCGTGCTCGATATCTCTGGCATTGGCGCCCAAAATTTCGTCAATTCGGTCGATCAGGCCGTCGGCAATCCGACGCAGCACGTCGTTCTTACGGGCCGTATCGGCGCGGGCCATTACACGAGAGGCATGTTTGGCTTGCGCGCCAAGCAGGGTCATGTCTGACATGCGCGGTATCTTAGCAGAACGCAGATGCGGTGATCGGTACAATCTGCAACGGTGACTGCTTAAGCGTTTCCCTTTATCTAAAGATGATGATGCGCACATTTGCTCACGTTCTTCAGCGATCTTTTCAAGAATGTCCTGATCGCATCGCTGTGCAGGTGATGCTCCCGCGCCAGCCGGATAGGCCGGTGACTTATCAGGCGTTGGTGCGCGGCTCAGCCGGCTACGTGCGCGCCCTGGCGGAAGCCGGCATCGCGCCAGGTGAAGTCGTGGTGATCATCTTGCAACACAGCGAGGCCCTGATCTATGCCTTTTGGGGTGCGGTCCTGTACGGCGCAGTCCCATCCATCCTGCCCTTTTTGACTGAGAAGTTGGCCCCTG
>JANWVJ010000048.1 GCA_025056895.1 Thermoflexales bacterium | reverse complement strand
CCGTATCACGAGAACCACTCGATGCAAGCTATTCGGGTCTTGGTCACGGTTGGGGCGTAGTGTGTACGGGGAGGTCCAAACGGTAGCTGCCTGCATCCGGCAGCCCGCCGGTCAGAGTGCGATAAGAGTCTGAAGTGTGTCCACAGGTGGCGGTGCGGGTCACCAGCATCCCCGCGCAGGCCGGCTTGATCCAGCCGGCCGCCCCTGCCAACATCACGCCCCCGATCAGTAGAACGATGATAACGGATAGGCTGGCGATAATCATGACAATCACTTGATCGCGCCGTTCATCAGATAGGAGCGATGCAGAGGATGATTGCTCGCCGTTTGGCTCATGATCATCATGCCCGCCGCCCGCGCCGAGGCCATTTCCGTCTCTGCCCCGTCCACCGTCTTGTGTGTCGTCGAGCACAAACACGAGCACGTCGTCTGTCTCGACCGTCTCCCGATCGCCGGCGTAGCACTCTGCCGAGTGTGAGCGGCTTGGGAAAGATACCACCAGGTCACCCGGCGTCACAGGTTGTTTGCTCATTAACTGTCACCTCAGCGACCGGCTGCCCTACTTCCTGCTTGTCTGGCGCCTCATTCACGTGAGTCATTCACGTCAGATTGTAAAGCCTCTCGGGGCGCAGCCCAGACATCTTATTGACCGATTCACATGTTATTTGTCCTAGCCGCCTTAGTGATAGGCTGAGGGGCGATCTTCATGCTCAGAGAGACTTGCGTCAGAGCGGCACGTCCACTTGTCCTGGAAATGCGCCCGCCGACGGTAGTATCATAGCCGGCTGGCAAAATTTGCACGTCATCTGTGGTGAATCATCGCCGAGCGAGAAGGAGACTATCGTGAGTTCAACTATCGATTCATCTGCGCGCTATTTGAAGACGCACGAGTGGGCGCGTCTGGAAGGTGATTTGATTGTGTGCGGCATCAGCGATCATGCTCAGCAGGCCATGAATGACCTGGTCTATGTCGAATTGCCGCGTGTGGGCGATAAACTGAAAGCTGGTGAGCGTTTCGGAACGGTGGAGTCGGTCAAGGCTGCGTCGGATGTGTACATGCCGGTGAGCGGGACGATTACTGCCGTGAATACGGCGCTCGAAAAGGCGCCTGAAATCATCAATAAGTCTCCGTATCACGACGGCTGGATGATCAAAATCAAGCCGGACAATCCCGATGAATTCGGCCAGTTGCTTGACTCGTCTGCCTACGAAGAGGTACTGAAAGCCGAAGAAAAGTGACGCCCTCCTCGTCGTCTGAACGAACGAATCCATGAATTACATCCCTCATACCGACTTCGAGCGTCGCGAGATGCTCGACACCATCGGCGTCAACAAGCTCGATGACTTGTTCGACGCCGTGCCTGCTAAATACCGCTTCCCAGAGCTGAACCTGCCGGAGCCACTGACGGAGATGGAGGCGCTTTGGGAGCTGCAAAGCTTGGCCGATGCGAATGCTGATATGGGCCACTATGCCTGCTTCCTCGGCGCCGGCGCATACAATCATTTCATCCCAAGCCTGGTCGATCATGTCATTCGGCGCGGCGAATTTTTCACTGCTTATACGCCCTACCAACCGGAAGTAAGCCAAGGCACGCTGCAAGCCATCTTTGAGTTTCAAAGCATGATCGGCAATCTCACCGGCTTTGAGATTTGTACGGCTTCGCATTACGATGGTGCAACGGCGCTGGCCGAAGCGGCGCTAATGGCCGTCAGCGTGACCGGTCGGGCCAAAGTAGTCCTCTCGCCGGCAGTGCATCCGCACTATCGCGCTACCTTGCGCACCTACACGCGCTTCCGCGAAGACGTGCGCGTGGTTGGTGATGAAGACCTGCAGCGCCGGCTTGAAGATGTGCTGGCTTTGGTCGATGAAGAGACGGCTTGCTTGTGTGTAGCCAATCCGAACTTCTTTGGGCAGCTCGAGGTGCTGGACGGCCTGGCCGAGCGCGTGCACGCCAAGGGAGCGCTGTTGGTTGTGGCAGCCAATCCGATCTCCCTGGGTTTGTTCAAACCGCCGGCTGAGTATGGGGCCGACGTGGCAGTGGGCGAAGGCCAACCTTTGGGGATTCCGCTCAGTTTTGGCGGGCCGTATCTCGGCTTCTTCGCCACTCGACGTGAGTTCATGCGCCGTATCCCCGGCCGCATTGTCGGCCAAACGGTTGACAAAGAAGGCCGGCGCGGTTACGTGCTCACGCTTAAGACGCGCGAACAAGACATTCGGCGGGAGAAAGCCACCAGCAACATCTGCACCAATCAGGGGCTGATGGCGCTTGCTGCCTGTGTCTATCTCAGCGCGCTGGGCAAGCGCGGATTGCAACAAGTGGCCGGTTTGTGTTACCACAAAGCCCACTATGCCGCCGACCGCATCGATCGCCTAGATGGCTATCGTGTGTGGAACGACCACCCATTCTTCAATGAATTTGTTGTGGAATGTCCGTTGCCCGTTTCGGAGATCAACGACTACTTGCTCAACGAACATGACATGATCGGCGGGTACGACCTGGGCAAAGATTATCCCCACCTGCAGCGGCATATGCTGCTCTGCTGCACCGAAACCAACACGCGCGAGGAAATCGACGAGCTGATCGAGGCGTTGAGTGAGCTTGAGTAAGGGCCTGTAAGGGAGGGCCTACACGTCTTGAGAGCGGAAAAGAGAATGGGCCGGCTGCCGCGCTCGTTCTTCGCACGGGACACGCGCTTGGTAGCGCGCGAGTTACTGGGCAGGGTGCTTGTGCGTGTGCTCGATGACGGCACACGTCTGAGCGGTCGGATTGTGGAGACAGAAGCCTATTGCCCTGGCGATACTGCCGCACATGCCTATCGTGGCCAAACTGCACGCAACGCGCCGATGTTCATGCAGCCTGGCGTGGCCTATGTGTATTTCACCTACGGCATGCATTACTGCTTTAACGTGGTGACCGAACAAGCCGGCACGCCGGCCGCCGTGTTGGTGCGTGCCCTAGAGCCGCTCGAAGGGATCGACATCATGCGTCAACATCGCAGCCGTAACGGCGTTGCGCCGGCAGATCGAGACTTGTGCCGCGGTCCGGCCCGCTTGTGCCGCGCCCTCTGCATCGATCGCGCCTTCAACGGCTATGACATGTTGCACGTGGACAGCCGGCTATTTATTGAACGGGGGCACCCGGTTCCCGACTCACGCACAGCCGCCTCGCCGCGTATCGGCGTCAGCGGCGATCCAATTGCGCGTACCGTCGAATGGCGCTGGTTTGTAGCCGATAGCCCATTCGTCTCGCGCTGACCTGCCTATTGCCGCACCGCTAAGTCAGCTCCGTCACGTAAAAACAGGGGCAAGCGCTCTAACGATGCATCTGCTTGGACGGTCACACCGCCTGGAAAAGTGCGCCTATTCCACGCATCTGTCCAGTGCGCGCCAGCGGGCAAATAGACTGCGCGGCTGCGCGCGCCGGCCTGCAACACAGGTGCAACCAGCACATCCGGCCCGAACATGAACTGGTCTTCCACGCTCCATGCGGACGAGTCGGCAGGGAAATCGTAGAACAATGGGCGCATTGGCGGATCGCCTTGTTGGTGTGCCGTGTGCATCAGACGCATCACATACGGTCGCAGTCGCTCGCGCAGAAACATCACCTCACGGATGATCGAGTAGGCCGGCTCACCGAAAGCCCACACTTCATTGTCACCGCCGCTGCCGCTGATGTCTCCGTATGGCAGGCGATAGCCGTGCAGCCGAAACAACGGGCACAATGCACCGTATTGAAACCAGCGCACGATCAATTCGCGGAAGTAATCGGACTGAATGTCGCCGCCAAAAAAGCCGCCGATGTCCGTCGTCCACCAGGGGATGCCGCTCAGCCCGATGTTCAAGCCGGCGCGCACTTGCACTTGCAGCGCTTCCCAGGTGGATTGAATGTCACCGCTCCAGACTGCTGCGCCGTAACGTTGGCTGCCGGCCCATGCCGAGCGACACAGGAAGATCACATCCTCTTCGCCTTCACCGCGCATTCCTTCGTAAAAGGCGCGCGCGTGCAGCATCGGATAGGCGTTGGCCACTGCCCGTCCATCACCACTGTAAAAGCGCAGATTGTCGATCTGCACGGGGTACATCTCCGGCTCGCAAGCGTCCAGCCAGTACACCTTGATGCCATGATCGTAGTAGCCCTGCTTAACCTGTTGCCAGATAAAACGCCGCGCTTCAGGATGGGTGGCGTCGTAATAGGCCAAATAGACGCGGCCGTTTACATGGCGATCAACGAAAGCCATCTGCGCCGGCTGCCCGCGCAGATTGCGGATCAACCAGCCCTGTTGCATCGCCTCTTTGAAGTTGGCGCTGTTGGGGCTGAGCGCCGGCCACACGCTCACCATGACCCGTACACCCATTTGCGCCAGTTCTTTCACCATCCCGCTCGGATCAGGCCAGTCGTGCGGATCGAAGCGCCAGTCTCCAAATCTCGTCCAGTGGAAGAAATCGATCACGATGACAGACAAGGGCAATCCGCGTTGTTTGTATGCGCGCGCGATGCGCAGCAATTCGTCCTGAGTTTGGTAGCGTAGTTTGCACTGCCAGAAGCCGGCAGCGAACTCCGGCAGCAGCGGCGCGCGACCGGTGACCGCTGTGTAATGCCGGATAATATCGCTTGGTGTGTTGCCGGCCGTGATCCAGTAATCCAACTGTGAGGTTGCTTCGGCGGTCCAGCGCGTCCCATTTGTCCCCAGCTCCACCCGTCCGACGGCCGGGTTGTTCCACAGAAAGCCGTACCCTCGGCTGCTCAGCATAAAGGGGATCGACACCTCGCCGTTTTGTTGGAGCAACTCGATCACGCAGCCTTTCTGGTCTAGCCGACCATGCTGATGCTGGCCCAAGCCGTACAACCGCTCAGCGTCGTAGGCGCGGAAGCAAGTCTCAAGTTGCCACAGGTCGCCGCCGACAGGCCGATAATGACGCGGTGGCGGCCAAGAAGGGTGATACGACGATTCTGCCAGCAACTCCTGACCGCTGACCGAGTTGACAAAGCGGATGTGGATATCCATGCCGGTTGGGTCGGCCCACTCGAACGAATCGCGCGCAGTGATTTCAGCAGCGATGGATCCGTTGCCCACCACAGCGCGCTGGCCTTGAATAGTGATCTGACCAGAGGCCGGCGCAGCAACGGGCAACAACGCAGAAATCGCGTTCGGGTCGAAGGCAGCGTTCACAGTAGCCCGCACGCGCAACGCATGTTCGCCCCATGGTTCGATACGAATGACTTCGCCGGCGTGCCGGATGAGCAAAGCGTTCCCGTCAATTTCAAAAAGCGTCACGGTGTCCTCCTGAGCAGATTTGACAAAGAGAGTCCTCTTTACTACCAATCCAAAATCGCGCCGTCGTGGGCGCGCGTGTTGAGGCTGTGAATGATCTCCTGCTGGAAGGGATGCTTGCGCGCTTCCTGCTCGTTCACTTCGACTCCCAACCCCGGAGCATCCGTCTTCAACCAGTAGCCGTTCTCAGTTTTTAAGGCATGTTGAACCACGTCCCAACGCCAGGGTACATCGGTCAGCATGTCCTCTTGGATGAGAAAGTTAGGCGTGCTTAGGGCAAAGTGCAATGCGGCAGCGTTTGCCACCGGCCCTAATGGGTTATGCGGCGCCACGCCCATGTAGTACGCCTCGGCCATTGCGGCGATCTTTTTGGCTTCCCACAGACCACCGCAATGGCATAGGTCAGGTTGGATGACATGAGCGGCTTGCTTCTCGAAGATCGTGCGAAACTCGTAACGGGTGACCAGGCGCTCGCCGGTAGCGATCGGCACGGGGCTGGCTTTGCGCACTTCGGCCAAGGCGTCCACGTTTTCCGGCGGCACCGGCTCTTCGATAAAGTAGGGGCGATAGGGTGCTAGAACGCGGCAAAACTCGATCGCGTTGGCCGGCCCGTGTCGGCCATGACAATCTATCATGATGTCCACCCGCTCGCCTAGTGCATCACGCAGAGCAGCCATCATGCGCTCGGCATAGCGATAAGCGGCAATGCTATTCAACGTTTCAGTCGGCGGTGTGATCAATACCTTAACTGCGGTGTAGCCGCGTCCCACCACTTGCAAAGCCAGATCGACAAATGGGCGGGGATCGGCGCTGGATTGTGTCTCATACACGGCACGCATGTCGCCGCCGCCGAGATGGGTGTACATGCGCGCTTTGTCGCGCACAGCGCCACCTAATAGCTCGTACACCGGCCGGCCTAGCTCTTTCCCCTTGATATCCCACAGTGCCTGTTCAATCCCGCTTATTGCGCTAAGGCCGATCACGCCTACGCGCCAAAACGACTGGCGATACATCTTCTGATACAGAAACTCAATTCGGGTCGGGTCTTCACCGATGAGCATGGGGGCGAAATCCTCAATTGCGCCTGCTACAGCGCGTGTTTTCCACTCCAGCGATGCTTCTCCCCAGCCAAATAGGCCGAGCTGGTCGGTCTCAACTTTTACAAATACCCAGTTGCGCATCTCGGCATTGACGATGACGGTTTTCAGTGCGGTGATCTTCATGGCGCTCCTCCAGACGTGCAAGCGCATGATAGTCAGAAACGAACAAGGAGCAAGCGAACCGCTTGCTCCTCATCGTGCAGGTAAACGTGGCGCTCGGAGGCCGTCTCGTCAAGACAGACCGAAGTCCTGCGCAATCAGGCGGGCTGTCATCTTGGCGCTCATCATCACGCTGGGGGTGCCGCCGCCGGGCTGTGTGCTGGCTCCCACCAAATACAGATTCTCGATATCCTCGCTACGGTTGTGCGGGCGAAAGCTGGCCGTTTGCGACAGTCGCGGCTCTGGCCCAAATGCGTTGCCCACATAGCTGTTCAGCGTGTTTTCGAAGTAGTCGGGGTCGATGAAGCTCTTGTGCACCAGCCGCTCGCACAAACCGGGGATATAGCCACGCTCGTCCAGGAAGCGCAGCACGGTGTCCATCATTCGCGGTCCTGCTTGACGCCAGTTGATCTGTGCGCCATCGCCGGCTTTGTTTGGCACCGGCACCAGGGTGTATGCAGCATGATGACCGGGTGGCGCTAAGCTAGGGTCGGTGAGAGTTGGCACGTGCAGATATTGCGAAAAGTCCTCGGCTAGAACCTTGCGATCGAAGATGTCCTTCAACAGCTCCTCGTAGCGTGGGCCAAGGATGATGTTGTGATGGCGCAGATCAAGCTTTAAACCGTCTGCCTTGAAACCGAAGTAGATCACCAACAGCGACATCGATTGCTTCATGCGTCGGATGCGGGCGTCGGTGTTGAACAGACGATAGTGCGGATCGATCAACTTCATGTACGTGGTCGCGTGGTCGCCATTCGAGATCACCACGTCAGCATGAAGGCGCTCGCCGTTGGCCAGTTCAACGCCGCGCGCAATCTTGCGCCCGTAACGGGATGGGATGCCGCCGCGCAGATCGCTGACTAGGATGCGCCGCACTTCGCTGTTGTAGCGGATCACACCGCCCAGTTCTTCGAACTTCTGTACGAAGCCGCGCACCAGAGCGCCGGTGCCGCCCACCGCGAAGTGAATGCCCCACGTCTTCTCTACGAAGTGAATCATCGCGTAGATGGCCGGCACGGCCAGCGGATTCCCGCCGATCAGCAGCGGCTCGAAGCTAAACACTTGGCGCAGCTTATGACTCTTGAAATACCGGCTGGTGAACGAAAAGAGCGTGCGCACTGCATCCAGCTTGAGCAAGTCCGGCACCACTGCCAGGAGGGAAGGCAAATTGCCAAAGTACCTATAGCCCAGCTCTAGAAAGCCGCGCTCGAAGATGGCTTTGGCGTCGGTGTGAAAGCGTTCGTAGCCGGCCAGGTCATCCGGCTCGATGGCCTGAATCTGTTGCCGGGTGTGAACAGGGTCGCCGTCGTAATCAAAGAATGTGCCGTCGTCGAAGTAGATGCGATAGAACGGCAAGATCGGGATGATCTTGACGTAGCGTGAAGTGTTCGGCCCGCCGCTTACACCAGATGTTATGCGCGGCTCATTCAACACATGCTCTGGAAAATCGGGGTCGTTTAGGTGGGGTTGGCCGCGCTCCAGGGAAAACAGCTCCTCAATGAAATGCGGCACCGTGATGACGGTTGGCCCCATGTCGAACGTAAACCCGTCCACACGGCGCACATAGGCTCGGCCACCCGGTCCATCCAGTTTCTCAAGGATCGTGGTGTCGAAGCCCAGACTTTGCAGGCGAATGCCCAGCGCTAAACCGCCGATGCCGGAACCGATGATGATCGCTTTTTTGGATGTCATAGCGCACTCGCATTAGAACGGCACTGTTGTCGCTTGGCACGCCTAGGGCGCGCCGAAAGTCAATTGTGCCGGCGCTGGATAAGCGCTAGCCGTGCGCCGGCTGAAAGAGGCATAAGCAGTTATGCCGGTCGATGGTTTCTGATGGGTGGTGACTAGGTGGATCGTGTGGGGTTAGAGAATGGCTCTCAAGCCGGCGGTCGACTGCCGATGCGCGTGCGCCGAACGCGCTGCACGATCTCGCGGAGTGTGTCCTCGAAGCCGGCTTGAGCTTTGAACGCTTGCCCACTGATGACCAGCGGAGCGCCGAATACCACGATCTGTGCTCCCATTTCCAGTGTCTGGATGGCTTGTTCGATGGTGAGACCGCCAACTGCTTGTACAGGAATGGTGACGGCTTGCAGCACCGCCGGCAAATCGTCGAGTGGGCTGAGGAGCTGACCGAACTGTTCGCGGGCGTAATTCCGCTCGTCGAAGCCGGTGTGGACGATGATGTAATCGACGCCCAACTCCTGCGCGCGACGCGCACGGCCCGGTTTGTCCGGGCACAACATCACATCACACATGACCTTGCCGCCATAGTGCCTGGCCATCTTCACCTGTTCGATGATGCTGGCATCGGCGGCCTGTCCCATGACCACCACCATGTTGGCGCCGGCCTTGAACATCACCTCGGCTTCCAGTCCGGCCCCGTCCATCGTCTTCAAGTCGGCCACAATGGGCATGTGTGGGAATTCACGGCGGAAGGCTTGCACCCCGTGCATGCCTTCCGCCAAGATCAGCGGCGTGCCGGCTTCAAGCCAATCTGCGCCGGCGCGCACAGCGGCTCGCGCCAGTTGCAGCGCCTCGTCGAGATCGGTCACATCGATTGAAATCTGAATGATCGGCTGGTGTGTTGGAGTCATCAGAACGTCCACCCACTTAGTGAGAATGCGGACCTTCGAGCACCAACGCCTCGATTGCCAGCGCCGGCCTGTTGGGTTGCCCGCCCCGCTCGCGGCTCCAGGTGAGGATCAGGTCGCGCCGCGCGCGCGTGACGCCCACGTACAACAAGCGCAGTCGCTCGGCGATGTATTCCAACCGCGCCTGGCGAATTAAGTCGCGTTCGGTGGGCAGTGGCGTGCGGTGGGCTGCCCCGTCCGCCGACCGCTCGTATAAGGCGCGCAGTTGCATACGCGCTTCGGTGGCCGGATCGCGGCCTTCCAGATACCACTGCTCACCGCGAAAGGCGCCCTCCACCTGATGTGGAAATTCGATCTGATCCACGCTGGTTAGATAAACGCGATCCCACTCCAGGCCCTTGGCCTTGTGCATCGTCGTTACCGTGATCACGCCGGCAGTGGGTTGGAAGCTGGTTTCTCCTAGCAATGAATCGCTCAGGTACTTTTGGCGATTGGCGGCAATATCATCGAGTTGGTCGGCCAGTTCGCCGAGTTGGGCGTTTGGGTTTGCTTCGGCATAGCGGCGCAGACTGAGAGCCATGCTGTGCGCTGCGGCCAAGTCTTCAGTGCGCCGCAGCACATCGTGGGCTACTACCAAGGCGATTTGATCCGGAGACAACGTGCTGGCGCGCGCCCATTTGGCCGCTAAGGACGCCAGTTGATCGATGGCGCGCTGTTCATCCGCCCCGACGGGCACGCGTGCGGGTAGGGCTGGCTCATCGAGAGGGTCGGGGAACAACAGCCGCTCCACTTTTGCGCTGCGCAGGAGCGTGTTGATGCGCCGTTCGTTGAGGCCGTCGTCGTATGCAGGCCGCGCTTCCTCCACACGGCGCGCAGGCGGTTCGTCTGTTTCCTCGTTATCCTGATCCGCGCGCCGATCCAGAGCGGCCAGTTCCTGCAAGGCGCGCCGCAAGCCTACTAGAGCTGCCGTGTTGGCCGGCTGTCCGCAAAACCGTAGGGCTTGGCCGAGCACACCCGCTACCACGCGTATACGCAATGTGTTCCGCAATTGATCCTCAAACAGGGTGCGGCCTGGATAACGGCTTTGTATCTCTTCCAGCGCCCGCGCAATCAGCCGGCCAAATGCGTTGGTTGGTGCAAGCACGCCGCATGTGCGGTCGGGATAACGCAGGATATACGATACGGCGCTCTGGGCGATGCGCTGCGCTTCGGTCTCGCCTGTATCGAAGGCGTGCGCGTGAATCATCGACTCCGTGGCTGGCGGATTCGGTTGCGTGTCATCCGGCGCAACCGGCGCAATCCGAGCTGCCTTGGATAACGCCATCTGGCGCACCTCCGGCTCCGGGTGATGATGGGTCGCCCAATCGACCAAGCGATTAGCCAGATCGATGATCGGCTGGGCGCTACGCCCGCTCTGGGAAAGGGAGATACCGCGCACACCCAGCCGGCGCGGAAATCGATCGCGGAACAAACGTACATCCGAGGCGGTGAATGTCGTCATGATGGCCTGGTTCGGGTCGCCGACGCGCACCCAGTTGCCATGTTCTCGAACCAACGATTCGAGAATCTCCTCTTGCAGAGGCGTGCTATCTTGGGCTTCATCTTCCAAGATGAATTGCCAGCGGCGGGCCAATCGGCGTCGATAGTCGTCGTCGTTGTTCAGCGCGATGATGGCGCGCCAAATCAGATCATCGAAGTCGAGCCGGCCGCCTGCGCTCAGGATACGTTCGTATCGCTCGTAAATGGCTGCGCCGATGCGTAGAAACGGTGAAACAGGCGGCGCCTCGTCGCCTGCCTCAGCCGCTGCCACCCAATTGCCGGCAATCCGCATGCGCAGCTCAGCCGGCGTCCAGCGCAGGTTTTTGGCCAGGCGGGTCACCTCTGCGCCGATGCGCTGGGTGGTTTCGCGCCAGCGTTCTTCGACCTCTGCACGTTGTGCGCCGGCCAACTCCGGCGGCAGAAAGCTGCGCCAATAGTCTTCTTCGGCGCGAACGAAATCGCGCACGGCGGTGAGCATCGCTTGCCGGCTGCTCAGTTCATCATCGATACGAAAGTCTGTCGGCACGCCGGCCAGGTCGGGGCGTTCGCGCACGATCTGATGCGCCAAGCTGTGCAGCGTCAAGACACGAAAGCCTTCTGCCGGCAGATGCTGCTCTGCCAAAGCGCGCCGGATGCGAGATCGAATCGCCTCCACAGCCGAGTGGGTAAACGTGACCACCAGCACTTCCGAATCCGGCGGCACCACCCCCTCGCGAATCAACTGCGCGGCCAAGGCAGCCAGCGTGTGCGTTTTCCCGCTGCCCGGCGCGGCCGAAACGGCCAGCAATCCACCTCGGTATCCGGCTATCTCTGCTTGTTGAGGTCTTAGTTTCATCGACACTCTGCCAGAACAACCTGCGCCGGCCCTAGGCATGGCAGGCCGGCAGATGCGCCAATCAGATCATTTGCCTGCACGTTCGATCACGCGCTGCGCCGCTCTTTCGAGCGGGCCGGATTCTTCCTGCCCGTCAATGCCTAGACGGCTGGAAGTCAAAAAGACATGACCGGCGCAGCGATATACCAATCCGCCGATGATTCGGCTCAACATGTCGAGTCCGGCGCGCTGTTCGTCCGCGTCTGTCCACCGTGTGCCGGTTTGCCATCGTCGAGATAGCACGTAGGGATGGGTCAGCGGTTGATAAATGCGCTGCCACCAGCCCAACGAGTTGATCTCCAGCCAGAACTGATAGCGTGAGCGGAAGTCGTTGGTCAGGTAGGCATACACCGGCGCAAGCACAATCTCGTTGGGGCTTGAGGTGTCGGGCTGGCTTTCCTGCTCTTGCACGTGTTCGTCAGGATGCTGTGCGCCGAACAGCCCCTGAGAGACGATCACGATGTACTCCAGGCCGGCATCGACCGCCGGCGGAACAGAAGGCTTAGGCGCAATGCCCGGCACTGTGCCGATGTCGTTCGCCTCGGCCTCAAACAGGGCATGATCGCTGGCCGCGCGTTCCATGGCCTGCCGAAAGGCGCGCGCGCCTTGAATCAGCTTGTCGCACGCGACGGCACTGCTGTGGTCTCTGTGCAAGGCAAACCCCGCTTGGGTCAGTATCTCGTTGAACAAACGCTGCCAAAACACATCCAACGGCGCATCCGGATCGCGGCCGGCCGGATCGCGGCCGGACATCCATCGTTGCAGGATGGCGTACCGTTCGCCGAAGCGTTCGCCGATGCGCTGCCACACGGCAGAATCAGATAGCTCAGGCAAGCTCAGCGCTCCCACGCGAGAGATGGCCTCGGCAAGCAAGTGGGCGCGAGCTGCATCCAGATCGGCCATCACAGAAGCCAGCGCGCGCGCCAGTTCGCCTGGTGTAAGCGGCCATTGCCAGTGTGGATGGGCCAGCCTGGCCAACGCCAGCATCGCTCGCACGGTTGGGTGGTCGTACAAGGGTCGTGAGGGTCGCAGCGCGCGCACCCCCACGCCCCTTGAGCGCAACCGCTCTTGCAGCTCGAAGCGCAAGACATCTTCGACAAAGGGCGCCAGCACGGCAATGTCCGCCGGCTGTGCGTCGGCAGCCAGCAAGCGCTCGATCTGCCTCGCGACCCAATCGACCATTTCAGCCCAATAGCGCGCTATGCCGGGTCGATCTCCTGATCCCAGCCAAGAAGCGCCGTTTGAAAGACCGGCCATCCCCTCTCCGACGGCAGGCCAATCGCCGCGCGAGGTCGAGATGGGTTGTCCGCTCAGCGCCCCTTGAAGCGCTTGACCGAATGAGACGACTGCCGGTGGGGCGACAAAAACGTGGTCTGATCGGATGGTTTGATCGCAATAGGCAGCGAGTTCTCGTGCCGAAACCGGGTCGGCCCCGAGGAAGAGGCGATACCCGCCCGGCTCGTCTTCGACCAGCACAGCCGAGTCGCTGGTGCGCAGCACGAGACGCAGAAAATCGTGCGCGATCGGAGGTTGTTCTTCCAGGTTATCGGCCACTACATGGCGATAGTGAGCCGCCACATAGTCCTGATACGACCGAGATGGCAGCAGGTGTTGGCCGAACACATCCATCAACAAAGAAAAGTCGAGCAGCCCTTGTTGTAGGCAGAAATGGCGAAAAGCCAACGCCACATCTTGCGCGCGTTGATAACTGAGCAGTCGACTTGGCTCGCCGGCCCAAGCCGAACTGAGCCGTTCGGCAATTTGTTCCAGTGGAAAACCGCATACGGCTGCTTTGTTCATGTTGTCCAAAATCTGGCGCGCCAGGCGTGGGCGAGACATCCTCAAGTCGGCGAAGTCTTCGGCGCGTGGCTGGACCAGCCGATCGACAAAGTATTGCGCAGCCTCGATGTTGATGAAAAGCGGCTCTTGCACAGAGCGACTGAAGCCGGCAGGCGGTGCGATCAAAGGAAAGAACAGGCTGACGTGTTTCTGGGCCAGGCTGTAGATGGTCTCTATGGCCGGCTTGCTGTGCAGATGGCGCGCCTGGCAAGTCTGTGCGACGGCGGCCTCAAAGCGCCTGGCCTGAGCTTGTTGCGGCACAAGCACCAAAATGCGGTCGCACCGCACACGCTGTTCCAGCAAGGATGCCAGACTGCGCACAAGCTCGCCGGTTTTACCGGAGCCAGGCGGACCGACCATGTAACGCTTGCTCATTCGTCACATACGGCAAAGCTGGAAAACACAAAAGGGCGTCCCACGGAACGCCCTACACCAGCCGGCTCGATCGAGATCCCGCGACGGCTACTTATTCGATACGCTAACGATGCGGTATTTGATGGGGCCATCGGGGGTCTGTACCGTGACCTCGTCATGGGCCTTGTGGCCTAACAGCGCTTTGCCCAGCGGCGATTCATTGCTGATCTTGCCGGCAGCTGGATCGGCCTCGGCTGAACCCACGATCACGTAGTGTTCTTTGACACTAGAGCCTTCCTCGGATACGGTGACTCTGCTGCCCAGGCGCACCTCATGAGCCGGACCCTTGTGCTCGATCAGAACAGCGTTGCTGAGAATGGTTTCAATTGTCAGAATGCGACCTTCGACAAAAGCCTGTTCATTCTTGGCGTCTTCGTATTCAGGGTTCTCCTCAACCTCGCCCTCTTCCATTGCCTCATGCAACCGTTGAGCAACTTCAGCCCGGCGCACAGACTTGAGGTACTCCAATTCTTCTTCGAGCTTCTTCAACCCCTCTGGGGTGAGGAATTCCTGTTCTTGCATAATGAACCCCGCTTTAACAGAACAGAAGTGACTGAGTCCGCCCTCGCATCAGACCGGCTCAGTCACCTGTGAATGTACAGTATAACGTCATCAACCGATCTTGACAAGCTAATCGGATTGCTTAGGATTGCTCTTCGTTATGATTAATCTCTCGGCCATTCGCCATCTCATCATCGACATGGATGGTGTGTTGTGGCACGGCGACCGTTGTCTCCCTCAAACGCCCTACTTTTTTGCCACGCTCCGCGAGCTGGGCATTCGCTTTGTGCTGGCCACGAATAATGCCAGCAAATCAGTAGAAGAGTATCAGAGCAAACTGGCCGGCTTTGGCGTGCCTGTTGCGCCTGATGAAATTATGACATCGCCTCAAGCCACGGCGGCCTATCTGAGGCAACATGCTCCGAACGCCCGTGTCTACGTCATCGGCGAAGCCGGCCTGGTGCAGGAGCTACAGCGGCAAGAACTGACGGTTGTGCCCCCAGATCAACCGGCCGGCGCGACCCACGTTGTTGTCGGGTGGGACCGCAGTCTGACCTACGCCAAATTGGCTGAGGCATGTCTTCTGATCCGGGCCGGAGCGACGTTTATCGGCACCAATCCAGATGTGACCTATCCGGATGTGCGCGGCATCATTCCCGGCAACGGAGCCACCTTGGCCTTGTTGCGCGCTGCAACGGATGTTGAGCCGCTGATCATCGGCAAACCGCAACCGTATATGATTGTTCAATCGATGGAACGCATGGGCGGCGCGCCGACCGACACGGCCGTTGTCGGTGATCGTCTGGATACCGACATTGCAGGCGGACAACGCGCCGGCCTGCGCACCATTCTTGTGCTCAGCGGCGTTACAGATCGCCGATTAGCTGAGTCCAGCCCGATTCAGGCCGACGCTGTATTTGAGCATGTGGGGGAGCTGGCCGACGCCTTGAAAGCGACCCGCCGCTGTGCAGCATGAACCAGCCATGCAGGATAGCTTCCGGCACTGTGCGTTCGCCACACCGCGTGCAGATCGGCTCGATAAAATCTTGACGGCGTTGCTGCCCGATCTAACGCGCAGTGCCGCCCAGCGCTTGATCGAACAAGGCTATGTTCATGTGGGTGGCGTGGTGCGCGACGCTGCCTATCGTGCGCGCGTCGGTGAAACGATCGAGGTTTGGTTGCCCAAATCGCCGGCCGAACCCGATTTGCTCCCCGAAGCGATTCCGTTGGACATTCTGTATGAGGATGAGGAGGTGCTGGCAATTAACAAGCCGGCCGGGCTGGTGGTTCATCCCGGCGCAGGCAATCCGATGGGCACACTTGCCAACGCCTTGCTCAGCCATGCGCCACAACTTGCGGCAGTGGGGGAGAAAGATCGGCCCGGCATTGTTCATCGGCTCGATAAAGAAACCAGCGGGATTGTGCTGATTGCCAAGACGCCGGCTGCCCATCGCGCTCTGCAAGAGCAATTCAAGTCGCGCGCGGTGAAGAAACTCTATCTTGCGCTATGTGTCGGCGCCGTCACGCCAACCCGCGGCGTGATTAACAAGCCAATCGGGCGTGATCCCTCGAATCGCAAGCGCATGGCGGTCACAATAACCGGTCGGCCGGCGATGACCGAGTATGCTGTCGCGGAGGTGTTTACGCCTGGCGGGCGCACAATCGATGTATTCCCGAATGGCGATCAAACTGCCGGCTGGCCTCAGTCGATCAGATTGCCCGCCAAGGCGAGTTACTCGCTTGTGCGCGCATGGCCGACCACGGGCCGCACCCACCAATTGCGCGTACACTTTAAGTCGATCGGCTTCCCGATTGTGGGCGACGCGGTGTATGGCGCAACGCGCCGTGACCCGCTCAGCCGTGCGCTGGCGCCGCGCCAGATGTTGCACGCCGGTGAGCTTACGTTTATCCTGCCGGCCAGCGGACAAACGTGTACTCTCTATGCGCCGCTGCCGGCGGATATGCGCCGCTTGATGGACGCGTTGTCTTCTTGAAGAGCCGCTTAGACTTTTGCCGACGCGCCGTTCTTGTGCCGATCAATGATTTCCTGAGCAATCGTGCTCATTGTTGTGCGGCGCGAGCGCGCTCGAATTTGGATGGTGTGATAGGCCTCTTCTTCGGTCATGCCGGACTGCATGAGAAAGCCCTTGGCCCGATCGATCAACTTGCGCGCAGTAAGCTTCTCTTGTAACTCATCCACTTTCTCGGTTAGATGAGCGCGTTCGGCAAAGGTGGCCATCGCCACACGCATTGCTGCAATCAAATCGTCGCGCTTGACCGGTTTGATCAGGTATCCCTGTACCGGAATTGCCGTTGCGCGATCCAGCAACGTGGTGTCGTTATAGGCGGTCAGGATCAAAATCGGAATAGGACGTTGCTTGACGATCTCTTCAGCAGCTTCGAGACCGTCGCGAAAGGGCATGCGCACATCGAGCAGCGCAATGTCGGGCTGCTCGCGATAGGCTAAGGTCACTGCTTCAACGCCGTCAGACGCGCTGTACACCGTGTGGCCCAGTTCGGTCAGAATGGCGCGCAGACCCATGCGAATGATGGATTCATCGTCTGCGATCAGCACGCGCAAACTTTTGTTCACAGCAATAACTCCTCTGATAAAAGCGATTCAGACAACACCTTTGCCGGCCCATCTGCTGTACGGCATAGGGCGCTTGGCAACTCGGATTGAAAAAATGATAGAAGATTATAGTCAGTTCTTATATGGTGATGGTGGCAGCATTGATCGGCTGGGTGATGTGGCTTGTTGTGCGGGACATGCGCCGCCTGTTGCGGTGGACGCAGAGGGAGCTGAACGAGCAGAACGCCTGTGCGGCGTCAGATGGATGTGTGATGGACGCTTCTGCCCGTCCGGCCATGTCGGTCGTTGTGCCGGCGCGCAACGAAGCGTCTACCATCGCGCGCTGTCTGGACGGATTGCTCAACCAGACTCTACAGCCGCGTGAAATTATTGTAGTGGATGACCACTCCACCGATGCCACGCCGCACATTCTCAACCAATACGCCCGGCGTCATCCTGATCGGATCGTCGTTATATCCGGCCGCCCTTTGCCGCCGGGTTGGGTAGGTAAGTGTAATGCCTGTCAGCAAGGCGCAATCCAAGCCGGCGGAGACTGGCTGCTCTTTTTGGATGCAGATACGGTGCCGCAGCCTACTTTGTTGCAAGCGATCCTGTGTGAAGCCGAGCGAGACCGTCTTGATGCGCTGAGCGTGTTCCCTTTCAATGAACTCGGCACATTGGCCGAACGGCTGATTTTGCCGGCCTTCTTTCAGTTCGCTTGGACCGTCTTTCCGGCAGCCCAAATGCACGACCCAGAAATGCCGTGGCATACCGTCATGGCAAATGGACAGTGCTTCCTATTTCGGACCAATGTGTACCGCGCGGTAGGTGGACATGCTTGCGTCAAGGATCAGATTTTAGAAGATGTGATGTTTGCCCAAACCTTGCGTCGGGCTGGTTATCGCGTCGGCGTGAGATGGGGAGGACAACACATTCGTGTGCGCATGTATCGCAGTGGAGCGGAAATCGTTCAGGGCTTGGCGAAACATGCTTGGGCGGGGCGCCAAGCCGGCGGCCGGCGCGCCTATTGGGGCGTCGCCCGCTTGTTATTGACCACACTCGCGCCGCCGTTGGCGCTCATTCTCACACTCCTTCAGATGATGAGTGAACCCAACACACTGCATGCCATCGCCGCCTTTATTGCTGCCTTGGGCTATGGCGCATCGTGGGTATTTTGGCGCGAGTCGTTGAGGCGGCTCTACCGCTTGCCGGCCTGGTTGACGGCGCTCATGCCGATTGGCGCGTTAGGCTACTTGCTGATTGCCCTCAAGGGCATCACGGCGGTTGCTTTCCGGCGCGGCGTGCAATGGAAAGGCCGATCCTATTTGTAGGATCGTCATGCCTCAAGATTTTTGCGCACCAAATGAGGCAAGGATCACAGTGGCCGTCAGCGCTATCTGTGGAATGCTGGGATCGGCCGCAGCTCTTCAAGCGGACACATCTCTTCTGTCATCCATCCTATCCCCGAGATGATGTGTGTATTTCGCTTTAGCCGCTCCCACCGCCTATGTTGACGGCTCATTTGCCGATGGATTAGTCTGTCCAACAAGGCGCTGAAATGGTGTACATTGCACCACTTCTGTTTCTGCCCTCGCCCGCTGGTTGCCCTGCATCAATCACAAGGATTGAGCGTAGAGGTTATCGAGCCACAATCGATCTATTGGCCGTATCAGATGTATGTGCCGGCGGTTTTCCGCTGAGGATCGAATCCTAGGCGTTTACTTGCGCGCCTGCACCAGCATCTTGAGCGCGGCGAGCACCACCCCGATTGCCAGGCCAGCTACCAACCCTGCCCGTGCGTCGATCAGGATTTTGGCTGGCCCATTGATGCGACCGGCCAACGCGATCGCAACACGTGTTTCGTTGGCCGTCACCTCCCAGCCTGCCATAGCGCCGATCCCGCCGTCTTGTATTTTGGCTTCGACCTTTTGAGCGCTCACGGCGCCGATGCCGCCATTGTGAATCG
>JANWVJ010000047.1:245-18934 GCA_025056895.1 Thermoflexales bacterium | reverse complement strand
TTCATCGTGGCTTTGACGTCGATATCGGTCAGCACGCCAAATCCCTCTTGCTTCAATGCCTCGGTGACGCGGGCAATAGCTTCTTCGAAAGGGATGTGCAAGGTCTTACTGAAATAGTAGCTCATCGTACGTATCTCCTTCAATCAAAATCACAATCAAAATCAAATGTTCTGATTGTGATCAACAATTGCCTCCAGTTCGGCGATCCACAACGCGCCGGCAGCATCGCTCGGCATACGCCAGTCACCGCGTGGTGAAAGGGCCACGGTGCCTACTTTTGGCCCATCGGGCATCGCGGAGCGTTTGAATTGCTGAGAGAAGAAACGCGCGTAGAACACTTTCATCCAGCGCAGGATTTCGCGCGGTGCATAGACACCGTCGAACGCGCGACGGGCTAAATAAAACACCTTGCGCGGCGCAAAGCCATAGCGCAGGGTGTAAAACAAGAAAAAGTCATGCAAGAGATACGGGCCGATTGTTGCCTCGGTTTCTTGTTGCAACGCCCCACCCTCGCCGAGCGGCAGAAGCTCCGGGGTAATCGGCATGGCAATGATGTCACGCAAAATCGCAGAGGTCTCCCCACTAAACTCGGCATCGGCCGCCCACTCGATCAAGTAGCGCACGAGGGTTTTAGGCACGCCGGCGTTAACGTGATACATCGACATATGATCTCCATTGAAGGTCGCCCAACCCAGCGCCAACTCGGACAAATCTCCGGTTCCCACTACCAGTCCACCGAGCTTGTTGGCCAAATCCATTAGGATTTGGGTGCGTTCACGCGCCTGAGCATTTTCATAAGTTACGTCGTGAATGGTTTCGTCATGACCGATATCCTTAAAGTGCTGGCGCACGGCATCGGTGATGGGAATGAGTCGGAGCGTGACCCCGACTTGCTCGGCCAGGCGCTGGGCGTTGTCGCGCGTGCGGGCCGTTGTGCCGAAGCCGGGCATCGTGACTGCTACGATGCCGGCGCGGTTCAAACCCAGCGTATCGAAAGCCTTGATGGTCACCAGCAAAGCCAAGGTCGAATCCAAGCCGCCGGAAATGCCTAGCGTGACCGTCTTCACTCCGACATGCTTGAGCCTCTTGGCTAGACCGGTTGATTGAATGCTAAAAATTTCACGGCAATGGTAAGCGCGTCGAGCGCGATCAGCCGGCACAAAGGGCATTTGGGCCAACGGGCGTAGTAAATCAGGAGGCTCTGCGCCGGCCAGTGGATCGGGGAGCGTGAATGAGACAAGGCGAAAGTCATGCGCACCGCCGGCAGCCGAGAAGCTGCTGTTGCGTAAGCGTTCTGCGACAAGCCGTTGGACGTCTACATCGGCCACAATCACCTGCGTATCAAAGCGAAAACGCTCAGCCTCGGCCAACAAGGCGCCATTCTCGGCGATCATCGAGTGGCCGCCGAACACCACATCTGTGGTGGATTCGCCAGGGCCAGCAGCGGCATAGACATACGCAGCCAAGCAACGCGCCGACTGTTGGCGCACCAGATCGCGGCGGTAGTCCGCTTTACCAAGCACTTCATCGCTGGCCGAGGGATTCAGCAATACCGTCGCGCCGGCCAGGGCCATAGCGCCGCTGGGTGGATTGACGGCCCACAGGTCTTCGCAGAGTTCAATGCCGATTACACAACTCGGCACATTGTCAGCCTCGAAGAGCATGTCTGGACCGAATGGGGTCGCCTGGCCATCGAAGAGCACAGTTTGGCGCGCAGCGCGCAGCGCAGCAGTGAACCACCTCTCTTCATAGTACTCATTGGTCGTCGGCAAAAACGATTTTGGAACAACACCGATCACACGCCCGCCGCACAGAAAAGCGGCACAGTTGTACAGCCGGCCATCGACTTCGAGCGGCAGGCCGACCACTGCCGCAATGCCGGCCTTATCGGCGGCTTCGGCAATGCGCGGCAACGCCGCTCTGGCTTCGTGCAGCAGGATCGCTTGATTGAACAAATCGGCGCAGGAATAGCCAGTGATACACAGTTCTGGAAACAAAGCCAGCCGGCATCCGCGCCGAGCAGCTTGGTGCAACGCTGTGATCACGGCGGAGGTGTTAAAGTCCACATCGGCCACGCGCGTTTCGGGGGTGACGGCGGCAACGCGCACAAACCCCAGTTGGTCGCGCGCGAAGAAGTGTGAGCTAGGTGACGTCATCGGGCACCAATCATACATTTCAGGTTTCACAGTTGGGAGTTTTGATCTGCTCCCGGCCAAGAAGGCTATGCAGACTGTTGAGCGGCCGCCGGCAGAGTGAGCACGTCAGCCATGCGCCGGCGCAGAGATTCAGCCGGCGCGTGCGCCGCCAGGATGTCCAGCACGTGATCGCCATTCAGGATCATCATGCGGGCAGCCCACTCTGTCTGGACCAGGATGCGCTGCAAGGTGGCTGCCACATCGCGCTGCGCCCCAGATTGGCCCAGAGGCACAACGACGGCGATCGGGTCACGCGGATTGGCATCGTGGCAAGCGAGGACGTCACCCACCTTGCCTAAGGCTGCTTTTAAGTGGCGCAACGTGCCGGCGCTCGGCTCAGGGTCTGAAACCAGCAACAATGCAAAGGATGGCACAGGCGAGGGAGTCTCGCGATGACACAACACACCGTAGGCGCGCACAGATTCGACATCCAGGGGCGGCAACACACGCGCACGCAGCGCATCCGCCAAAATTCTGGCTAACGTGTCAGCTCGTTCTCGCTTTAGCCAACGAAAACGCTGGCCTTTTAATTCTCGGCTCAGGGCCATCCATTCACACAACCATGCGCGCACACGCTGGCTAGAGTCCAGGCGAAGTCGGTCGGCGTCCATTTTCAGAGGCTGCTCTGCGCCATACACCGCTCTATAGCGTTGCAAGGCCCAACGGCGGAATGGCGAAGGTATCCGCCTGAGGTCTACGGGGCAAGCGTCTCCATATCGATAGAGCTGGGTTTTGATGTCCTTCTCCCAAGAGGGCCAAGCCTGACTCAAAACACGTGGATCGGCGCAAGCCGGCATCTGCTGTGGATGCACCAGACTCGTCACCAGTGGCGTGCCAAAACGCGCAGCCAAACGCAAGCGCAAGATCAGCCCAACGCACAACACCACTCCTCCACAGAACAATCCGGCAATCCACCATCCCGGCGCATGAACGCGCGTCCAAGCTTCGGCGTGCGATACCCAGGCACGAAGCCACATCCAGATCAAGGGCACTCGCGCATAGCCGATTTCGGAAGAGGATTGCGCAATATGAGCTGCCCAGGCGCTCCAAACATGTCTCTGCTCTCCACCCGCGGTTGGCGCAGTCGCGCGCGCCAATCCCAAGGGGGACGCGAGCTGCGCCCAGGCGCTGCCGCCGCCCACAGCAGCCCATACACCTTGGCTTGGGCCGATCACGCCTTCCCCACTCACCCGTCCTACCAGGCCATAGTTGCTGGCGGGCCATATCAGCCCTATCCATGGAGCGAGTGTTCGATCGGCGGGGCGCCAGGCGCCCTCTTTGCTCTCGAACCGAAACAAGCCCGAGGCGGTAACCGTCCATAGCGACCCATCCACACCGGCAGCCATACTGCGCACGGAATCATCAGGCAGACCGGCGTTCAAGACGCGCCAGGTTTGGCCGGCATCTGTTGTGTGAAACACCCCTCCGCGTGACGCTGCCACCCACAATTCACTAGCCGTGCTTCCGACGACCAAGCCGCTCACCGTTGCGTCGGACAGGCCGGCATGAATGGGTTGCCAAACTGATTGGCCTGGTAGCAAACGAAAAGCGCCGCCGGCCCGCGTGCCGGCGTACACCACGCCGCTTTCACGATGAGTCGCCAGCGTCAGGATATACGAATGCGATAACCCGTCACTCATTGGCTGCCAACTATCGCGGTGCGTATCCGAGCGAAACAAGCCGGCGCTTGTGGCAACCCACAGAGAATCGCTCTGCTCGTCAAAGAGGAGAGCCAACACCCGATCTGGCAACGGTTCGCCCACTCGTTGCCAGGTGGCACCACTGTCTTGTGTGCGGAAGATTGAGCCGCCCAGCGCGCCGGCATACAACACGCCGGTGTGTTGATCCACCGCCAAAGCTTCTATGTCCGGATCGGGCAACGTGCGGCCGATCATTTCCCAGTGAAAGCCTTGATCTAACGACTGAGCGACGCCGCCACGGAATGCGCCGATATAGAGCGCGCCGGCATATTGGCTGACAGCCATCGTGCGAGCGAACAGATAGCGGGCCTGCTCCACCTGTTGCCAGCTTGCACCCTGGTCGATCGAGCGGAATACGTCGCCGCGCTCCGTGAGCGCAAACACATAGCCGCTGCGCACATCGGCCACCACACTGGCCACATCTACGCCGGACAACTCTACGCCTGCCGGCTGCCAGTGAATCTGATCGAGTCGAGCACGATAGACACCGGTTGATGTGGCAGCATAGATCATCCCACTGCCGCGATCGATAGTGAGAGATTGAACCAGCCCATCACCCAAACCAATGCTAACGGGTTGCCAGGAGAGGCCGCTGTCTTGGGATCGAAACACGCCACCGCCTGCCGTGCCGGCATATACCTGGCCGGTGTTTTGATCCACTGCCAGCGCAAGCACATGACGCGAAACAGGCGCTACGCGCGGCGCACTCCATTCCATGCCGCGCGCGGGCAACCAAAAGATGCCGCTGTCTGTGCCGGCAAACAAGTTGCCCTCCGGCCCGATATGCAATGTTTGGATGCGGATGCTGGGCAAGTTGTGATTCAAGGGTGACCAGGTCACGCCGCCATCCGACGAACGAAACACACCCTGGGTCAAGACACCGGCATATAGATGGCGACTTTGGGGATCAAACGCCACCGCCCGCGCTGCGAAACCGCTTAGGCCGATGTGCGTCAAGTTGATGTGGGCGCCGCGCGGCTCGAAGCGCAGAATGCCGCGATCGGTGGCTGCCCATACAGTGCCGGAGACGGGATCGATGGTGAGCGCCCAAGCGGGCGTAGGCAGCGCGACGGCCCCAAGTTGCTCCCACGTCGCACCGGCATCGGTAGAACGGGAAATGCCACGATCTGTTGCTGCGAGCAGTTCGCCAACTTGCAGTCCCGGCATCAACTGCGCTACATAGCGATTGATCAGGCCGCCGCCGGTTATAGTCCATTGTTCACCCCCGTCAAGCGAAACATACACCCCATAGCCGTCTGTGCCGGAATAGAGCGCGCCGGTTCGTGGATCAAGCGCAATCGTAGTGAGCGGCCGGCCCTCAATGCCTCGGTTGGCCTCGCGCCAACTGATTCCGCCATCCTGCGAGACAAATACGCCCACACCATACACTGCGGCGTATAACGCCTGTCGCTGGGCATCGACCAGCACGTTTTGCGTATCGACGTCGGGTAGTCCACGGCTGATCGGCTGCCAGGTGTCGCCTTGGTCAAGCGAGCGAAAGATGCCGGCGTTGGTTGCTGCATACACAACACCGCTTGTCTCGTCAACGGCGAAATCGCGCACAATTGATGGCAACGGCGGCGCGCTGGAGGCGCCCTCGAAGTGCGCCACAGGCGCGCGTGCGTTCTCGAGAGCGGCCAAAATCAGCAAGGCTATGATCACACTCAGTGAGCCTATCATCGCGCGGCGCAGCCGGGCTACCCAACGGGTAGATCGCAGCACAAAGCAGCTAGGTCGTTTGACAACAATCCGAGCAAGAGTGATTGAACTTTCTTGAACAGACACAACAGGGCATTTGTATCACAAGAACAAGCACCACCGATAAGCTGCTCTACATGCCACAGGCCGACAACCGGTCGCCGGCTTTGATGAGCGGGGCCGGCGCCGCGACGGCAAATCGTTGCTCACACGGCGCACAGAAAACAGGTGCGGCGAGGACGTTGATGGTATATTCTCGCGCGTGCTTCTGAAACGTAAGACCGTAGGGATCATGTTGGCGATATTTGCCTTCAGTGTGGCAGCCAGCGTGTATGGATACATGTGGGGGCGGGACTACGTTGCCAATCAACTGAAAGAGCTTCCACCGTTTTATGCGCCAACTCCTGTGCCGACCTCTGCTGAGCTGTCAGGTGCAGGAGAACCACAAATCACCTTGCGTGCGTGGGATGGCAAAGAGCGGGTGAACATGCTGCTGATGGGCATCGATCAGCGCGATGGTGACAACGAGCCGGCTTATCGCACCGACACGATGATGGTGCTGACGCTTGACCCGCTCACGCTCGATGCCGGCATTCTCTCAATTCCGCGCGATCTGTGGGTGCCCATCCCTGGCTTTGACAATGGACGCATCAACACGGCCAACTTCTTAGGGGATTTGTACGATTACCCCGGCGGCGGGCCGGCGCTGGCCGTTAGAACGGTCGAGCAGATGCTCGGCGTGCCGATCCATTTCTATGCTCGCGTCAACTTTACTGCTTTCGAGGACCTCGTAGATCGCATCGGCGGGATTGACGTTGACGTGCCCTATGACATCTACGATCCTCAATACCCCAGCTCGAACTACGGCACCGAGGTATTTAGCATCACAAAAGGCTTACACCACATGGACGGCGCCTTGGCGCTCAAGTTCGCCCGCACACGCTACACCTTGCCCAACGGGGATTTTGATCGAGCGCGTAACCAGCAACTGGTGTTGAAAGCGATCAAGGACAAACTCAAGGAGCCGCACGTGCTCTTCTCCTTGTTCGCCAGCGCGCCGGAGATCGTCGCTCGGCTCAGCGCGTCGGTCAAAACGAACCTTTCGATCGAGCAAATACAACAACTGGCGGCGCTCGCCGTCCAGGTGGATAGCAACCAAATCAAAACGGCTGTGCTGGATCAAAACTACACCGAATTCGCCACTACGCTTACCGATCCACCCCAGCAAGTGCAAATCCCGATCCGATCGCAGATTGCCCGCCTGCGCGAGACATTCTTCAGCGCAACCCCTAGACCGGTAGATCAGACCGGCAACGCCCCGGCTGCCAACAATCAGACGCCTTGAGCAGACGACCGACTATAACGGCTCGGCTTCTCGTGCAATCCAGTCGCGCATGCCGGCAATCAGCGCGCGGGTCAAAGGTCCGGGCCGTCCATCGCCAACGGTCAGGTTGTCGATGCGGACTACGGGCAACACTTCGCGCGAGACACTGGTGATGAAGCACTCGCTTACGCGCGGCAGATCGTCGATATGGATCGCTCGCGTATGAATCGGCAAAGCCGGCCAAAGACGACGCGCCAGTTCCAGCACCAGCGACTGCGTGACGCCGACCAGCGCACGCTCTTGCTCGGTGTACAGCGCGCCGTCCAACACGGCGAAGAAGTTGCTGCTCAGTCCCTCCAACACGGCGCCATCGTCAGCCACCATCAAACCTTCGTGGACACCGGCCGGCAAGGCACGGTACGCGTCGCCGGCAGCAGCGATGAAAGCGGTGCTTTTGGCATGGGGGTTATC
The DNA here is from genome assembly GCA_025056895.1 of Thermoflexales bacterium. Lineage (GTDB taxonomy): Bacteria > Chloroflexota > Anaerolineae > J036 > Brachytrichaceae > Roseilinea. The sequence goes on along the minus strand of JANWVJ010000047.1, from coordinate 11,546 downwards.
TCGATGCAGCGCCAGCGTGCTGCACATCACGCCCTCTTCATACAAGCGCGACGGATAAGGCGTGAACGGTTCGACAGAGACAAATAAGCGCGCCGGCATATCGGCAGCTTGCGGGGCGGCCAGAGTCAGACGGAAACGCGATTCGGCAAAGCCGGTCTGGCGCAGGACGCTCGCGACAGCGCACCGCACCTGATCATCGGACAAGGACGCCGCGCTGCCCAACAACGTCAAGGAATCACGCAATCGTTGGGCGTGCCGGTTCAAATGCAACACCCGATTGCCGCCGTAGGTGCGAAAGGTGGTATAGGCGCCCGCCGGCAGATCGGCGGACGCCGCGCGCATATCGACATATTCACCAATTCGGACACAGACTTGATTGGTACACTCAAACGTCACAACCATCAAATGGAGTGTAGCACGTCAATCATGAAGGCAGGCTTGATCGGCATTGTGTGCGTCATCGGATTGGCTGCACTAACAATCGCAACGCTCTCAGACCAACTTTCGGCCTACGAGATCGAGCTGGTGAAATGGATCATCTACTTGCGCCACGAAACACTGACCGCATTGATCCAGGCGCTCACCTTCATCACATCGGCGCTGCCGGCTTTGCTGTTGACCGTTGGACTGAGCATCGCCGAGATGAGCCGCACGCGACAGGCATGGCGCAACCATCACGAGGCTGGATGGATCGGGGCGTTGGCGCGGTCTTTCTCGTACTGGCCGGCATTAGCATATCTCGGCGCATTGATCTGCAACATCGTGTTACGCATCGCCGTAGGCCGGCTTGCCCCTGAGGTAGACTACATCCCGCACGCGCTGCCGGAATTGCGCGCTGACTTTCAACGGTTTGCCTTTCCGAGCGGCCACGCCGGAGCGGCTGTAGCTGCCTATGTCTCGGCGGCAATCGTTGTGAGCAAGCGCACGCCGCGCCTGAGAATCTGGGCTTGGCTAGCCGCCGGCATAGTGGTTATCGGGACAGGCTTTGGCCGCGTGTATTTGGGTGTGCACTGGCCAACCGACGTGTTGGCCGGTTTTTTGCTGGCGGGCGCGTGGGTGGCGCTTGGCGTTTAGCTGCGAGAGCGCATCAGAGCGCCTCATCTCTTAACTCGTGCGAGTTCGATATCATGACCCAATCTCTACTTCGGGAATACTTCGAGGCCAGCGTGCCGCAAATCGAAAGCGAAATGCGCCGCGTGATCGCACAATTGCGCGGCGCGCAAGATTGCCGGCCGGCCGTCTTTGTGACCATGCTCAACTATCACTTGGGATTTGCCGGCGTGGACGGCAGCCCAACCCAGGCCAACACCGGCAAACGCATCCGCCCGATGCTGACGTTGTTGTGCTGCGAGGCAACCGGAGGCAACCGCGCGCAAGCGTTGCCGGCGGCGGCCGCCATCGAGTTGTTGCACAACTTCTCGTTGATCCACGACGACATCGAAGACCGCGACGAGCTGCGCCGTGGACGACCGACATTGTGGAAAATCTGGGGCGAGGCAAAAGCCATCAACGCGGGCGACGCCATGTTCGCCCTGGCCCACATCGCGCTAGAGAATGCCCTTGAACAAGGAATCGAAGCCGAGCGTGTTCTGCGCGCCTTGCGCGTGTTCGATCAGACCTGCCTGGCGCTGACCATCGGCCAGCACATGGATATCGAGTTCGAACATCGCGCTGATGTAACCGCCGCCGACTACCTGGCCATGATCGAAGGCAAGACAGCGGCACTCACCCGCGCCGCGTGCGAAATCGGCGCAATTATGGCCGGCGCTCCCACAGACCAAATCGTTCACCTGGCCGAGTTCGGGCGCTGGCTAGGCGTGGCCTTCCAGTTGCAAGATGATGTGCTCGGAATTTGGGGCAATCCGGCCTTGACTGGCAAGCAAGACAGCGACTTAGCGCACGGCAAGAAAACGTTGCCCGTCTTGCACGCAGCCGATCAAGATCAACTCGTGCGTGAGCGGTATCTGCGCCGACGGCCAACCGATCCGGTGGAGCTTGCCGAAGTGCGCGCGTTGATCGAAGCACGCGGCGGACGAGCATATGCCGAGCAAGCGGCACGTGACGCGCACGACAAATCTCTGGCCGAATTAGCTGCTGCTCGTGTGGACAATCAGGCGGGCGAACTCTTGCGCGCCCTGGCCGAGAGTTTGTTGGGCAGGCAGATGTAAGCGCTTCAGAAGCTAGCAAGGTGAGAGACATGTTCGCAGAAGTGAACGGCCTTAGGATGTTCTATGAGGAGCGCGGCCCGGCAGACGGAGAGCCGATTGTCTTTTTGCACGGTTTTCCGTTCGATCACAGTATGTGGCAGCATCAAATCGAGGCGCTTGAGCAGACGTATCGCTGCATCGCGCCGGACCTGCGAGGGCATGGACAAACGACCACGCTCGGGCCGGCCCAGCAGCCCGGCCAGGTGAGCATCGCACACATGGCCGAGGACGTGATCGCGTTGCTGAATGATTTGCATATCCAACAGGCGACGGTATGCGGCCTGTCGATGGGCGGTTACATTGCGTTTGCGCTATGGCGGACGCACGCGCCACGCGTGCGCCAATTGATCTTAGCCGACACAAGAGCCGGCCCCGACAGCGAAGAAGCACGCCAGAACCGCTTCCGGCTGGCAGAGTTGGTGCTTGCGAAAGGGTCAACCGCCGCCACCGACGCCATGCTGCCGCGCTTGTTCGCGCCGGCCAACTTGAGCAGCCGCGCAGCGCAGCAGATACGCGCCATCATCGAGCGCACGCCGCCGGCGCACATTGTGAACACGTTGTACGCGCTGGCCAACCGCCCCGACTCGACTGCGTTGCTCCCTACCATCACGGTCCCTTGTCTGGTCATCGTAGGCGAACACGACGCCATCACGCCACCGGCCGAGGCTGAACTGATCTGCCAACGCATCGCTGGCGCACAGTCACCGATCATCGTCCCAGACGCCGGCCACCTTAGCCCGCTGGAAAACCCAACTGCATTTAATCAGGCGTTGGCAGATTTCCTGAGAAGATAGAGGCATAGCAGAGGCTACGCGGTGTAGCCGCTCGCTGCTCTGCTGATCAGCCAGCGGCAACACATCCTCCAACTGCGCTGTGAAAGTCGAGCAATTCATCGAGCTGAACCGAGCCAACTGGGAAATGCTGGCGGCGCTCACGCAACGCGCAGCCGGGCACGGCATTCGCCGCATGAAAACAGAAGAGCTAGAACAACTGGGAGAGCTATATCGCAGCGCCACGTCGGACTTTGCGGTAGCCCAGCGCGACTTTGCCGGCCACCCTGTTGTGAGCTACCTCAACCAGTTGATCGGGCAAGCGCACGGCGCCATCTATCGCGGCCGGCCTTCTGGGGCATGGAACATTATCGAGTTTTTTATCGTCACGTTCCCGCGCACCTTTCGCAAACTGGCCCCGTTCACTCTGACTGCCTTCCTTGTGCTGATGATTCCTGCGATCATCAACGGGGTGTTGATCGGGCGCGATCCGCAGGCGTTGGAATGGACACTGGGCGAGGACGCTAAAGAAGTCATTCCCCTGCTTGAGCGTGGCAAGCTGTGGATCGACGATTTCTTTGAAGAAGAGGATCGGCCGGCTATCTCGGCTTTCATCGCCACCAACAACATTCGAGTCAGTCTGCTGGCGTTTGCAGGGGGGGCCAGCGCCGGCCTGGTCACGCTCTACGTGCTGTTTATCAACGGCCTGAGCCTAGGCGGCTTGATGGGACTGACGTTTTACTATGGGCTAGGGTGGCGGCTGGTTAACTTTGTGATCGGCCACGGCGTGATCGAGTTGACAGTGATCTTCATGACCGGCGGGGCCGGCCTACGCATGGGCTGGGCAATCCTACGGCCGGGACAGGTATCGCGCAAAGATGCCCTGTTTCTTGCAACGCGCGAGGCATTTACGCTGGCAATCGGCGCGGTTCCGTTGTTGGTGATCGCCGGCCTAATCGAGTCGTTCATCTCGCCGCTGTTCAATCCGCTGTACAGCATCATCGCTGCTGTGCTGAGCGGCGCATTGATGTATGGCTGGCTGTTGCGGGGTGGACGAGCGGAGGAGAGGGGGAGAGCGGGAAAGCAGGAGAGCGGAAGAGGACGAGAGGGATGGCTTACAAGATTCCTTTGCCTTTGATCTCAAGGTAGCGGTTGATGACGGCAGAGGAAAGCTGCGCCGCCGGCACATCCAAGGTCATAACCCCTTGCGCCTCCAAACGCTGCAGAACAGCACGTCGATCATCCAGCACACGCTGCGCAACAATGCGCTCATAAGCAGCAGCCTCGCTCTCCGGCATGCGTTCGCTCAACGCTTTGAGCGTCGGGTCGCTGATTGTCACCACGAGCGGCAAGTGGGGAGGTCGCAAGGCGACAACGCCGGCTGCCAAGCGCTGCATCGACATACCGCCGGTCAGGTCGGTAAAGACAACGACCAGCGCGCGCCGGCGTTGCTTAGATTTCAAGTAGCTGAGCGCGCGGCCAAAGTCCGGCTCAACCGGCTGCGCTTCCACACGATACAGCCAATCCAACATTCGGTAAAACTGGCCGCGACCGCTCTTTGGCTCTAGGTAATGCGTCACCTCATCGGCAAAGGTCATCATACCCACACGATCACCTTTGCCCAGCACCACGTAGCTGAACAACAACACGGCGTTAATCACGTAGTCTAGTCGTTTCATGTCTCCAACCGGCGCGTTCATCAGGCGGCCTGCATCAAAGGCGACAAAAATGGTCTGACTGCGCTCGGACTCGAACTGCATAGTAATCGGTTTGTGCCGGCGCGCGGTGGCCTTCCAGGAGATGTGGCGGTAATCATCGTCGGGCTGATAATCTCGCAGCCGTTCAAACTCGCGGCCTTCGCCAAACCTGCGCGTAGCACGCAATCCCAAGTCCTGCAAGCGGTTGCTGCGCAACACCAGATCGTATTTACGCACATCGATGATATTCGGGTAAACCTGGGCCGGCGCAGCCAGATCAAAACGATGCTGATGCCAGAACAAACCCAACGGGCCAAGCCAACGCAACGTCACGTGGCCGAAACGATAATCACCCCGCCGCAGCGGATGAACGATGTACTGAAAGGTGTGCTCGGCGCGCACCGGCAAGGCAGCGCGAAAGATCGGCGGGCCGGCCTGGTCGGGCGCATGGCGCGCGATGGCATACAGCCATTCATCAGGCGGCTCATCACGCACCTGAATGTGCGTATCTCGCGCGCCGCGATGGCGCACGATCAGCGTCACTACGTTGTCGGCGCCCAGCGACAGGCGTTGATCGTGATGGCGCTCGATGGAGAACACGTGCGGCGGATCGCTCAAACGGCGCTCAAGCCATATCAGGCCCATAAGGGCGGCGGCATACAACGCAGCCCCCACAGCAAACACAGCGTTGAACTCGGCCAGAGCCAACAAGGCCGGGGCACCCAGCGCGATGAGAAGCAGACGAAAAGTCGGCATCAACCAGGTTGATCAGCGCGGCACGTCCACCCGCGCTAGCACGCGAGCAATCACCTTGTCGGCATCCATTCCTTCGACTTCCGCTTCGGGGCGCAAAATGATGCGATGGCGCAACACCGGCGGCGCAAGGTATTTGATATCGTCCGGGCGGACGTAGTCACGGCCTTGCAGCGCCGCATACGTCTTAGCCGTGAGTAGAAGCGCAATGCCGGCGCGCGGGCTGCCGCCCAGAATCAGGTCCGGCGAGGTGCGCGTCGCATCCATCAGGCGGACGATGTAATCCAGAATGCCCTCCTCAACCGTGACGGCTTGAATCACTTGGCGCGCTTGTGCAATCTGATCGGGGGACAGGACGGATGTCAGGCCGGCCTCATCAAGCCGGCGCGCGTCGAAGCCGGCATGGTAGCGCCGTAATACCTCCTGCTCTGCCTTGGGCGGCGGATACGACACGCGCACTTTCATCAGAAAGCGATCCAGTTGCGCTTCCGGCAGAGGATATGTGCCCTCGTATTCAACCGGATTCTGCGTCGCCAGCACCATGAAGGGTTCCGGCAAACGATTCAAGTCACCTTCGATGGTGACCTGACGCTCCTCCATAGCCTCAAGCAGCGCCGATTGAGTTTTGGCCGGCGCGCGATTGATCTCATCGGCCAGCAAGATTTGGGTGAAGACCGGCCCACGTCGCAACGCAAAGGCGCTGGTTTGCATGTTGAACACGCTGGTGCCGATGATGTCAGAAGGCATCAAATCCGGGGTAAATTGCACACGCTTGAAATCGGCGCGAATCAGGCGAGCGAGTGTCTTCGCCATCAGCGTTTTGGCTGTGCCGGGCACGCCTTCAAGCAGCACATGGCCGCCGCTGAACAGCGCAATCACCAACTGCTCAAACGCTTCGTCTTGGCCGACAATCGCTTTGGACGCCTCGGCTTTAATTTGCTGGTAAACGGATGGCAGATTCATTGGGCTGAATGGTACTCGCATACGACGAGTTAGATAGACGGCAGACTATCCTGTATGCGACTTTCAAGATGAGGTGGAGCGGTTTCTGTGGCGGGCACAATAGTGGGCGCACCGTGCGCGCGCAAATGAAGGTAATTGACCACGGCGAAGGCGCTGTACAAAGGGAAGGCCAGCACGCCGGACAAGGCAGCACCGGTCAGCGGCAGCGCCCACATGAGGACATCCAAGGGCCGGTTGACATCGATGAGCGACGGCCAGGGCAGAAGCAGGAACAGGCCGTACAGCGGCAGCGCTACAACCGCCAAGCGCACACTCCACACCAGGAGCACGCGCAGCATCAAGCCGAGGAGGGTCGAGCGTGCCAAGGCGACGCTAAGCCGCAGGGCGCGCCGCACGCTGACTTGCTCGAGCATGACCGCCGGCGCAGCAGAAGCCAACACACCGACGACCACGCTCAAGGCAAGCGTGATGGCGAACATCCCCAGGCCGGTGCGCATAGGAACCCATTCAACCCAGCCACGTCTCAGCAAAGACCACAGCTCAGGGAGCAGGAGCATCATCGCCAGCACAAAGGCGCCTTCACCGATTAGGTTGGGGAGCAACCGTACAACACTGATCACCCACAGGGGGCGACGCGCGCGCCACGCGGCACGCCAGCTCGCCTTGACTTGGGCTGGGCGATCCAGAGCGCTCTGCAAATACCAGTGTGTCAACGCGCCATCGGCAAGCAGGGCCGGCACACCCAGCGCAGCACTGAGCGCAACGGCCAAAGCAAACCACAGCATACTTTCCGACCAAGACAACGATGCAGACTGCACAAGCGCCATCAGCCAACCGATCCCTAATACAGGCAACAACAACGCAAAGCCGCCCAGAAAGGCATTGCCTAAAAACGCGACGAGAAAAATCCCCAACCCGAGCAAGTCTGTATCCAGCGCCGCCCATGCGAGTAAGACGGCCAGGAGCTGCGCGCCGATGGGGAGCGCCGATATCTGTATGGCCCAAGCTGCATTGCGGCGATAGAGGAAAAAGCAGCGATCGATCGATACACCGGCCTCGCGCAGGCGTTCGACAAAAATATTCATAGGGCGCCCAGCGCGGCCATACGGTGAATTCATTGCGGCGGCAGCACGTTGCTCAGACGCGGGTTGCTGAGGACGCGCTGACGCTCTTCAGGGTCCGGCTCCAAGCGTAGGTACTCGGCCATCATCCGGCGCGCCTCGGCCAGATTATTGCGGTCGCGGTGCAGCAGCGCCAAATTGTAGGCAATGCCGGCGTCATACGGGTCCAGCGCGCGAGCGCGGTTGAAAGCATCGAGAGCGCCGTCCAGATCGCCAATCTGTTGATATGCCAACCCAAGTTCATTTAACAACTCAGCAGACGGGCCAGAGACCCGAATGCGGTTATACAACAAGCTGATGCGTTGACCGGGCGGCAACGACGGATCGATGGGCTGATCAGAAGACCAAGCAGCCGACTGCTCAACAGGCACCTGGCCTACCGAGACATCGGATGAGGCCCAAGCGGTCGTGGCAGGAGAGGGGGTCGGCGACGGGATATTGACTTCACCCGCTGGGGAAACAGACGGCGTTAGGCGCGCAGCTCGCAGGTGCAAGTCGAGCTGTTCTTTGCGCACGCGCAGATCGAGGTAGTTGACCGTGGCATAGATCACATTCAGCGGAGTCACCAACACGCCAGAGACAAACCCAAAGACCAGCGAACCGATCATACCGATCCACGCCAGGAACGAGGGGTCGCCGGTTTCGGCAGCGCTGGCCAGCCCGCCAAACAGAAGAAGTTGAAGGCCGGTCAAAGGCAACTGCACAACCACCAGTTGAAGCAACCAGAACATCAGCAGACGGCCTAACAATCGCCAGCGAAAGCCCTGCGTCAAGCGGTAGCTGCGTCGCAGCGACTGCGTCGCGCCGGCGCCTTCGCCCACAATAGCCGGCTCGCTCAAACTCCATGCTACGCCCAGCCACACGGCAACGGCAATACCAACAACGACTAACGGCAGGCATAGCGCAGCCAAACCGACGATGGCCACTAAGCTGCCGACTGTGTTGGCGTCCAGGACGCCAACACCGAGCACCGCCGCCAACAACAGCACATACAGGCTGACGGCGGCAGGAATCAGACACAGATACAGCACGATCGTGCGCAGCGCCGCTGCCACCCACAACGCAGCCCAGCGCGGCTGGGCGGCGCGATATGAATCGCGCCAGGTCGGCGCGCGACCCAAAATGCGCTCGATCACGTTGTGGGTGAGCGCCCCACCCATCCAAGGCGCGAATACCCCGGCGAGCAAGAGCAGACCGCTGGCACAGAGCGAAACGAACGACGCCCCGAGTGTTGCCGTCAACAAGCCGGTCATCGGCTCTTCAAGAGGGTCGTCCATCGCAAACGGCAAAAAGATTTGCGCCAATGAGGCCGCGCTAGAGATGCTGTTGAGCACCATCAGCGGCCCCATCACCACCAGCGCAATCGCAGCGAATGTCCAGAAGTGGCTGCGATAAAGAGAAAATGTCAGATCGAGCAGCTCACCCACATTGCGGGCGCGCAATTCAATCGCAGAAGAAGCATGTTGCGCCATATCTAACGAACCTCAACCGAACAATCGGAAAACAAACGGAGCTGAGTATAATCGCCGCAAGGTTCTGGAAAGGGCGTGTGAGTATGGTTCAATAACTTTCTCTTGGTGTGTTGGCAACCCCTGCGGCCCAACAGCGCACGCGTGCGTTGGGCATTGTGGGTGTAGTCATGTTGGCCGTTTCGCTTGTGTTGGTGTTTGCGGTTGCGCCGCGCGCGCAAGCACAAGCCGGCGGTGATGTGCAGCGCATCTTCTACTTTCACCTGGCTTCGGCGCTGATCGGCTTCGGTGCGTGGATTGTGACCGCAGTGGCCGGCGTGCGCTATTTGCGCACCCGCGAGCTGAAGCATGATCGCTTGGCGCTGGCTTCGGCGGAGATCGGCGTGGTGTTCATCGCGATGGTGTTGCTCAGCGGCATGTTGTGGGCGCGGCCGGTGTGGAACACATTCTGGACCTGGGACTTTAAGCTGACGCTGAGCGCGTTGCAATTTCTGATGTATGTCGCTTATCTGATGCTGCGCAGCGGGATTGAAGAGCCGAACCGGCGCGCGCGCTTTGGGGCTGTGTATGGAATCGTTGGGGCGCTGACTGTGCCGCTGAACTTTCTGGTCAGCCGTGTGTTGCAGAGCGTTCATCCAGCGGTATATGGGCCGAGCGTTAACGCAGCGCAGCAAGGCGGTTTCGGCGTGCCGGCCGAGATGACATTGATCCTGTTGTTCTGTCTGGCCACCTTCAGCGTACTGTATCTCTATCTGGTGCGCACACGCATCGCGCTGCAAGAGCGCGCCGACGCTTTGAACGCTCGACGCGCTGAGTTGATGGCCCAGTAACAGATGAAGAGTCTTTGCCCGCCTTCAGTGCGATATCCGACCGCGAAACGCCCTTGGACAATCGAACTCAGAAAGCCACTTTGATGTAACTTTCATGCTTGAAGGCAATCTGATTTACTTGGCAGCAGCGTACGTCGTCTTTGTCGGCGGCATCGTGCTCTACGCAGCATCTTTGGCTTGGCGGAGACGCAATCTGGAACGCGATGAGAGAAAGCTGGAAGAGATCGCCCGCGACATGAAGGACGAAAGACGAAATACGTGATCGCCTGTCAGAGAGTGGCCTCTCTTTGCATCACAGAAGTGGCATCAGAAGATGACGCAACAGATTGCAGCGACGAACACAGCAGTGAGGTCGTATAACCGCCTGGCAACCTTTGTGCAGGGCGTGTTCTTTGTGGCCGGCTTCGGGGCCTTCATCATTGGTTTTCTGGGGCTAGCCAGCACGGCGCTGGGCGATCTTTTCTTCGACCTGCGCCCGGCTTTCAGCCTAATCGGCGGCGTCGCCTTGATCCTGTTCGGGTTGTTCACTTTACGCATCATCAACATCCCGTTGCTGTACAGCGACACACGCCGACAGATTAACCCGGCTGCGTCGAAAGGGGTGAGTGCAGCCCAGTCCTTCATCACCGGCCTGGCTTTCGCCGCCGGCTGGACGCCCTGCATCGGGCCGTTTCTGGGGGCCATCCTCACTCTCAGCGTCACCAGCGAGTTGGGAGTGCGTTTGCTGCTGCTCAGCGCATACACCTTGGGGCTAGGCATCCCCTTTTTAATAGTGGCCTTGCTGGCCGACCGGATGACGCCTGTGCTGGCCAAGCTCAAGCGTAACATGCGCTTCGTCGAGATCATCAGCGGGTTGTTGTTGATCGGGATCGGGGTGCTGCTGGTTACCGGCCAGATGCTGGAAGTGACGCGCATCCTAGCCGCCACGAGTTTCAGCCCAGAAGAGGCCGTGCTCGGCCCAGGAAGCGGCGCAGCGCCGACGATCTTCGTGGCAATGTTGGCCGGCTTTCTGTCGTTTGCATCGCCGTGCGTGCTGCCACTCATCCCCGCCTACTTGGGCTTCATCGGCGGCTGGGCTGTCAACAACGCCGACCGCCCTGCTTGAGCATCAGAGCAGGCACACAAGCCCGCCTAACTCTTTCCACGACATCGCTCTCTTGCTACGCCAACTACGAGTTGGGAAGAGCGCACGGGTGCGCTGCACCGCATTAAAGGCGGCCGAGTGACTCCTTGTTTGACTTGACGTGGGCCGCATTCGGCGTACAGTGTCCACGATCTTTGCACGGGAGCACACGAGCATATGAAGAAGATTCTGTACCTCTACGGCGGGCCGGACTTTCATCCCACCGAAGCCTGCGGAAAGATGTTGGCCGGCTGGCTCAAGGCAGACGGACGCTTTGAGCTGGAGATGACGAACGACCTGGATGCACTTGCCGCACTGCCCGGCGGATCCTACGAAGCAGTGGTGGTGTACACCACCGGTTTTGATGA
>JANWVJ010000047.1:0-235 GCA_025056895.1 Thermoflexales bacterium | reverse complement strand
CGAGCTGACGCCGGCGCGCGAGCACGGTTTGCTCGATTTCGTGCGCAATGGCGGCGGGTTCGTGGGCGTACACGGAGCGGCAGCCAGCTTTCGCCACAACCGCGCTTACATTGACATGCTCAACGGGGCGTTTGACAGTCACCCGGCCCCGCATGAGTTTCAGATCACCATCGCCGACAGAAATCATTACCTGACGACGCGCGTGCCGGACTTCTCGGTGTACGACGAGATGTAC
>JANWVJ010000046.1 GCA_025056895.1 Thermoflexales bacterium | reverse complement strand
GGGCTTTGAGCTGTATGATGCGATTCGCCTTGCCGCTGGCCAGAACATTTATCTTGATAACTCTGCTTTTCCGTTCTACTCGTCCAACTATCCACCGGTGTACCGGCTGATGGTTGTGCCGTTGATCTGGCTGTTTGGTCCGCACATCTGGACGGCACGTTTGGTGACCTTTGCCTGTTCGCTGATCATCGGCGCGCTGATCTTTGTCGCCGTGCGGCGCTGTATGCATCTCGACACACACGGCGCTGACGCAGCCGGCCTTGTGAGGCGCGCGCTGTTTTGGTTGGCGCCGGCTGTTGCGGCCCTAGCGTTCTTCGCCGCCAACTATGTTTATTACATCGGCCCCTTGGCGCGCGCGCATATTCCGATGGTGATGTTTGCCTTCGCCGGCATTTTGTGCCTTGACATCGGGTTGAGGGATGAGCGCCAAACCGGCTACCCATCCGTTCGTCGAGGCTGGGTAGTCCTTGGCGTGACATGGCTGGTTATAGCCGGCTTTACCAAGTTGCAAGCGGTTGATGCGTTGGCGGCCGGTTTTGGGTATCTCCTCTTTCGTCACCCCCGTTTGTGCCTGAAGGCACTATTCATTGCTGCGTCGGCCAGCGGCTTGATCGTCCTGGCGTTGAACGCGATGACGCACGGTCAGTTTTGGCTGAATGTGGTGCTGGCGAACGTGAATGAGTATGACATCCAACGCACGTGGCAGTCGTACAGTCAGTGGTTCCGCTTGCAAGGCGCTTTGATCGTGTGCAGCGTCCTGTACGTGTTGTGGGATGTGGCGACCGCTCTCCGCACGCGTTCGCTGCGCCCGATTACAGTTTGGTCATTGTATTTCCTGGCCGGCGCGGCAATCGGTATGCTCACCGGCAAGTGGGGCGCCGGGCCTACTTATTTTGTGGCAGCCATCGCTGCCTCATGTGTGTGCGCGACAGCATTCTTGTGGCGCGCCTCGCAGTGGATGCTGGGCGCGCTGCGTCGCACGTTCACCGACTCATTCTCTGCGTCACCTGTCCACACGGCTGTATTTTCATTGCTTTTGGCGCTCATCTTCTTCTGGCAGGCGACACTGAATGTGCATTTGCCCACCAGTGGGCGCCTGTTTGGCGCGCTGTCGCGCACCTTGGGTATTCCGGCCGGCGCATCGGCCTGGCAGGGCTATCCCTACTACGACGTGATCGGCGAAACCCAGCTCGGTCATCTGCTCGATCCGGCGGATGAGCGCGCCGGCTGGGAGCTGGTGCGTTTGGCGCGTGAAGCGCCGGGACCGGTGTGGAGCGAAGAGGCTATGATCACCTTGCATGCCGGCAAAGGTGTTGTCACCAATCCGACCCAATTGCTCAACTTGTCCAAGAGCGGCATGTTGGATACATCGACCATGATCCGCATGATCCAGAACCGCGAGTTCGGGGCCGTGATTTTCCGCGCTCAGTTCTATCCTGCCGACGTGTTGATCGCCATCGGTGAGCACTACCGGTGGGCGCAGACGGTGCGCATGAACGGCTTTGATTACGCCGTGCTATATCCGCGCCTGGCTTCAGAGGTCGAAGAATGATGACCTTGAGCGCGCCGACCTCGACCGACTCCCCACATCATTTCACGCTCCGTTTGCCGAATTATGAAGGCCCGTTGGAGGTGCTGTTGCGACTGATCGAGGAACGGCACCTGGACATCACCGCCGTGTCGCTGGCTAAAGTGGCCGATCAGTTTATGGCCTACCTGTCAGCCATGCCTCGTCGTGACCCGACCACCATGAGTCATTTTCTGTCGGTCGCGGCCCGTTTGATCGTCATCAAAAGCCGAGCGTTGTTGCCTCAATTCGGCCCTCTCACCGAAGAAGAACAGGCTGATGCGGACGAGCTGGTTGCGCAATTGCGCGCCTACCAAACCTACAAGCGTCTGGCGCGCTGGTTGCGTCAGCGTGAAGAGGCCGGCCTGCGCGCTTGGCCGGCATCTGCTCCGCCGATTGTCCGCCCACGCCCGCGCCAGTTGCCGCTAGATCACGTCACGCTCGAGGCGTTGGCGCACGTCATGCGTCGTGTGGTTGAGCGTTGGATGCCGCCGCCGTTGGCCGATGAAGTGGTGGCGCCGCTTGTGTTCACGGTCAACGACCGCATTGCCCGCATCGAATCGGCTTTGACCGCCAGCTCGCGCATCACCTTCAGTGAACTGTTGCGTGATGCGCGCACCCGCGCCGAGGTCATTGTCACGTTGCTAGCACTGTTGGAACTGCTCAAGCGCTATGTCGTGCGAGCGCGTCAGGATGCTCTGTTCGGCGAGATCCTCATCGAACCCTTGCCGCCGGAGGAACGGCCTAGCTTTGGCGAAGAGGGCAACGGTCAACAGCCGGCCGGCCACGATGTCGCCCAGTCGGACGGGTCGGTTGTGGAATAGGCCGCCTCAGCCGCCTAGAACGACTTGATACAGCGTTTCTAGCTCCTCGATGCGCTTGTCCCAGTCAAACATGTCCCACAGCCGCTTTTGTGCAGCGCGGCCCAATTCGACTGCCCAACTCTCATCTCGTAACAGGCGCGCCAGCGCCTGGGCGAATTTGTCCGTATCGCCGGGCGCAGTGAGCAATCCGCTGACGCCGTCTTGTAAGTACACACGATTCATGCCCACGTCACTCACCACCATCGGTTTGGCGCACGCCATGTAATCGATTACTTTGCCGGAGCATTTTGCGCGGTTGATAGGCGTGTCGCGGTAGGGATAGAGGGCAATGTCGGCTGCAATCAGCATCTCGATCAAACGGTCGTAGGGCACAAAGCCGTGATACTCTACCCACGGTGACAAGCCGGCCTGTTCGATCGTGGCGCGCAATGTGGGCAGTCCATCGCCGGTTGCCACAATGACCCAGCGCAGAGTAGGGCATGTTGGGAGGTTGGCCTGGATGGCGCGCACAGCAATATCCAGATCGTGATTGCGCGGAACTGTGCCGGCATAGATCAACACACGCGCTTCTCGCCAGCCAAGCGCCGCGCGCAGTTCGGCGCGGCGTGCCTCTGCCTGGGCTACGACGTTGCGCAGAGAGCGGGCTGGACCGTTGGGCAGCACAGTTGTGCGTACCCTCGCGCCGGCAAGCAGACGAGTGCGCGCTTGCAATGTCTCACTCGCGCAGGTCACGGCATCGGCGTGTCGCAAGCACCACCGTTCCTGCCAAGCCATCACCTGTTTATACAGAGGCGGGTAGGGGTTAATGTCCAACCATCCGCCTGCTCCTTCCCAGTCGTCGTTGTCCACCACAATCGGCGCGCGCGGAGCGGTGTTCCGCAGCAGCCACATCGCCAGCGCGCCCGGACCGACCGGCTTGAACACGTGCAACACAGCCGGCTGCAGCCGGTGGACACAACGGGCCAGTTGCACAGCCAGAGAAAGCAACCGATAACTTTCGGTGCGGATGTGCGGCAGACGCATGTTGCGCACGTGCACCCCCTCCTGTTCCCATTCGCGGTTGCTATCGCTCGGATTGTCGTAGGGTGGAATCAGGATCGTTACGCGATGCCCTCGTCTGGCCAGCGCTGTTGCCATCGGCATCATGCGTGCGCTGACCGTCGCCTTTGGCGTGTACGCAAATGGAGCCAGCCAAACAATCTTCAAGGCAGTCGCTCGATCGGTTACTCGACCGTGACGCTCTTGGCCAGATTGCGCGGCTGATCGACATCACAACCGCGCCGCACGGCCAGATGGTATGCCAGCCGTTGCAGGGGGATGACCGTGAGCACCGGCGTGAGCAACGGCGGCGCGTCGGGAACCCACAGCACGTAATCGGCTTTCTGGGAAATCAGAGGGTCGCCCTCTGTCGCGACGGCGATCACGATGCCTTTGCGCGCTTTCACCTGCTCAATCTGCGAAATCATCTTGTCGTACACCGCGTCTTGTACAGCGATGCACACGACCGGCATCTGTTCGTCGATGAGGGCAATCGGGCCGTGTTTCATCTCGCCGGCGGGGTAGCCTTCGGCATGAATGTAGGAAATTTCTTTCAGCTTCAGCGCGCCTTCCAGCGCCACCGGATAGTTGATGCCGCGACCCAGATACAGAAAATGTTCACGGTCATGAAACAGGTGCGCCAGCTCGTCGTATAACGGGTTCGGCTCCAGCGTTCGGCTGACCAAGTTGGGCAAGAAGGCCAGGTCTTTGGCATCGGCCGAGTCTCGGTTGGAATCGCTCTCCGTGCGGCGCTGCTGACTCAAATAGCAGGCTAACAGATACTGATCAACCAGCGACGCAGTAAAAGCTTTGGTGCTGGCGACTCCGATCTCGGGGCCGGCGCGCATCAGAATATACCCATCCGAGCTGCGCTGGGCTTGTGAGCCAACGGCATTAACAATGCTCCATACCGTTGCGCCTTTGCGCTTCGCTTCTTGCATCGCTGCCAACGTGTCGGCCGTCTCGCCCGATTGAGTGATACCCAGCGCTGCACAGCGGTGGTCGATCAAGGGGTTGCGGTAGCGGAATTCGGAGCCGTAGTCCACTTCAACCGATAGGTTGGCAATCCGCTCGATTAAGAACTTGCCGATGAGTCCCGCATGCGCCGATGTGCCGCAGGCGACGGTGTACAGACGGTGCAGCCGATCGGCATCCTGAGGCGATACCGCCAGGTCTTCCAGAGTGACCGCGCCGGTTTCAAAGTCCACCCGCCCGCGCAGGGTGTCGGTAATCGCGCGCGCCTGCTCGTGGATTTCCTTTTGCATGAAGTGGCGATATTCGCCCTTTTCAGCCGATACGGGGTCCCAGGCGATCAGATGGGGTGTTTTAACGATCTCGTCGCCGTCCAAGCGGCGCACGCGCACATTGCCGGCCTGTACGACGGCTACCTCATGGCTATCGAGAAAGATAATGCGCCGCGTGTATTCCAAGATGCCGGGGATGTCAGACGCGATGAACATCTCGCCGGCTCCGGCATCGCCCAAGCCGATTGACACGCCGCCGGCGTTGCCGATGCGCGCGGCGACCAGTACGCCCGGTTCGTGCGCCGACATCAGAACAATTGCCTGAGAACCGTGTAGGCGGCGGATGGCGGCGTGAGCAGCTTGCTCGAGCGTATGGCCGGCGCGTAGGTGTCGCTCGACCAAATGCGCGATCACCTCGCTGTCAGTCTCGCTGCGGAACACCACACCCTCAGCTTGTAATTCGCGCCTGAGCTGGGCGAAGTTCTCGACAATGCCGTTGTGGACGACTGCCACCGCGCCGTCCATGCTCACATGGGGATGCGCGTTGTGTTCACTCGGCGCGCCGTGTGTCGCCCAGCGGGTGTGTCCGATGCCGGTTTGGACGGCCGAAAGGGAGTCTGCTGCCGCGTCCTGAATCTGAGCTTCTAGGTTAGCCAGTTTGCCGACAGCGCGCCGAATGTGGATGCGGCCTTGGGTTAGGATGGCAATGCCGGCCGAGTCGTAGCCCCGATATTCCAACCGGCGCAGGCCGTTCAGGATGATCGGCGCTGCCGGGCGCGGGCCGATGTAGCCAATAATCCCACACATGAATCATTCTGGCCTGTCGGGTTGGTTGGGATTTGGGATGTGGCCTCAAAGTGAACGGTCAACAGAAGTTCCTCTTCGGCAGCCAAATACCCAAATCCCACCACATCCAAAATCCCTAGCGTCCCATCACGGCGCGCAGCGTGCTGCATGCGCGGCACTCGCCGTTCGGGCGGAAGATCGAGTAACCGGCTTGCGGGTCGTCATCCCACTGTCGGAAGTCGGCGTTCCAGATAATCATAATGCGCACTTTGCCGCTGTCGCGCGACAGTTGTGCCGCGCGTGCCAGCCAGTCGGCCTGATTTTGCAACGTGATGTTGCTGCCCCACGCGAAGCCGCTTGGCAATGGCCCGATCCCTTCGCCGGTCACATAGCCTAGCTCGGTCCAACACACCGGCCGTTGACCTCGGAAGGCGTTGTAGGTGACGTCGAGCGTGCCCCAGAAATACCAGGAGGGATGATCGCCGGTCGGGCCGCCGCTGCGCAGGTCAGGCGGGTTAGGGCTGCCGTTATGATGCGCGCCGATGCAGTCCATCCACTGCGCTGCGCCGGTGGCGGCCAGCCGTTGCAAGAAAGGCTGATCGTCGCAGATCACGTTGTCGCACCCCCCGCCGCGCGCGCCGGTCGGCGCGGGCGCGCCACTGATGACCAGCGTGTTTGGATTGGCGGACTTGATGGCGGTGTACGCTGCGCGTAGCATGTTGGCATAGTTCTCCGGGTTCACTTGGCCATTGCCGCTGCCGCCGTACTCGCGGTCGAGATTAGGTTCGTTCCAGACCTCGATGGCATCTGCACCTTGTCGGGCGATGGCGGCCAGATGGCCGGCAAACTCGTTGTGATAGTTGGGGTCGCTTGCGCGGGCGCGGTCGCCGACGGCGCCGACCAAAATCTTCATGCCTGCGCCATGCACTGCACCGATCATGCCGCTCAAGTCAGGCGGCCCGCCGGGCATGACGACCTGAATCTTGACCCACGTCATGCCGATGTCGCGCATCTGGCCGAGGAATTGGGTTGTGTTGATATGCGCCCCCAGCTCGAAACCGCTGAAGCGTCCAGCCGGAGCGGGCGCGGCCGGGGCTGCCGGCGCAGGGGCGGCTGCTCCACCGCCGGCGGTGGTGTACGCGGCGAACACGAATGCTTCGCCGCCGTTATAGTTGATTCGCAGCCAAGCGCCATCTGCCGAGCGACCCAGCACGGTGACGGAGTTGCCGCGATTCAACCGCCCGATGATGGGATTGCCCAGTCCGGGGCCGCTGCGCACGTTCAGAAAGTCAGAGGTGACGGTGGCTGTTCCTCCGCCGGCAGCGCCGGTTCCGGCAGTGTACGTGCCGCCGGCCACGGCAAACTGGGCAAAGATAAACGCTTCGGCGCCGTTGTAGTTGATTCGCCACCACTGGCCGTCTGCCGACCTGCCCAGCGGGGTGATTTTCGTGCCGCCAGCCAGCCGGCCTAGGATTGGCGCGCTCAGACTCGGCGCGCCGCGCACGTTGAGTGCGGCCACCATCACTGTGACCTCGGCTTGTTGGGCCACTGCCGGTGTGCGCCCCACTGTGGCCTGTGCTACCGGCGGAATGCTGATCTGGGTGCACAGCACTACCAGCGCAGCGCCGGCCAACCTCTGTGTCCATGTTTTCCTATTCATCATGTCGATTTAGTTGCTCCTCTTCTTTGGTGTCGTGCTTGTTGTGTGTTCAAGTCCGTTCAGGCTTGTAGAACGAGCACACGTTCGAGTCGCTTTTGCCCTGTCGAACTCATCTGGATTTAGCGGCGTAACACTGCTTTAAGTGGCTCACAGGCCCGGCATTCGCCGTTTGGCCGGAAAATCGAATACCCAGCCTGGGGGTCTTCGTCCCATTGTCGAGCATCGATGTTCCAAATGATGAGTAAGCGCACCTTGCGACTGTTGCGCGAAAGCTCGACTGCGCGCGCCAGCCACTGCGCTTGCTGATCGAGCGTGTTTGCGCTGCCCCACACAAAGCCGCTCGGCAAGGGGCCGATGCCCTCGCCGGTCACGTAGCCCAGTTCCGTCCAGCAGACAGGCACGCGGCCTCGAAAGGCGTTATGCGTCACATTCAAAGTGCCCCAAAAATACCATGAATGATGGTCGGGGTTGCCCACCGGTGCGTTGCTGGTCTGATCTGGACCGATCATGCCGGCATTGTGATGTGCGCCCATGCAATCCATGAAGCGCCCCGCGCCCAGTCGCGCCATTTGGGCCAAAAAATAGGCGTCGTCGCAGCCGTTGAGTGTACAACCACCGCCAAATGCGCCCGTTGGGGCCAGGCCACCGCCGATCACCAACGTGTTACGCCGCGCAGCCTTAATGGCCCGATAGGCTTCGCGCAACATGTTGGTGTAGTTGGCTGGATCGACCTTGCCGTACCCATATTCGCGGTCGAGATTGGGTTCGTTCCATACTTCGATGGCGTCTACGCCCTGGCGCGCCAGTGCGGCTAGTTGGCGGGCGAAGATGCGATGATAGGCTGTGTCGGCGGCGCGGCTGCGGTCGCCCACTGCGCCAACCAGCAACTTGAGGCCGGCCTGACGCACCGCCCGCAGCGTTGGGGTGAGGTCGGGCACATTTTGGTCGGGCATCACGATCTGGATTTTGGCCCACGTCATGCCGATCTCACGCATCGCGCCGAGGTAATCCAGGCTTTTGATGTGACCGCCCACTTCAAACGGAATGCGCCGGCTTTGCGGAAGCGCATCTGCAGCCCAGCTCGGACGACTTGCCACAAGCGTGGCAAGCACAATCGCCAACCTCAGCGCTGCCCGTGCGCATGATCGCGCCCACGAATCGAACATCGCAACCTCCTTCGTTGATTTGGGGTGGGTTGATCCCTCAATCACTGACTGAGTCGAGCAACCACCGTTCCTGTTTATGACCAAATCCCTTGCGGTTGTCGATGAGCCGAAGCCAAGTGGGGATGATGCGCCAAAGAGCTGCCGTGCCGAGCGCATGGTTTAGATCGGGAATTTGGTGCGTCACAAAAGGGAAGCGCCGCGTGTACACCTGCCACGCCGAGTCTAGCTCGCCAGCCCGCAACATGGCGCACAGACCAATGCCCTGCACGCCCTGAATGGTTTGCCAATCTTGTTCATCCTTTTGTACGGTGAAGGCGACTTGGCCGCCTTCGGCCAGCGCCTGCCCATGCCGGCTGTGGGGCGCGGAGAGGAAGTACAGATGGAGTCGATCATCGACGGCAAACCACACTGCACACGCTCCCACGCCGTGTGCATCGCGGTAGGCCAGCGTCAGCACGTTATGCCGGTTAAGAAAGGCCCGCACCTCGCTCATGAACGGATCAACTATCATGACGCCCGATTTCTTTCTGGATGCCTTGCCAGCGTCTGACCAACGTGTTCTCCACGCCAATGCGATCAAGCACGCGGCCGATGATCTGCGTGACGATGTCATCCACCGAAGCCGGCCGGGCATAAAACGCCGGTACGGGTGGAAAGACAATGCCGCCTATCTCTGCGAATTGGGTCAGCGCCCGTAAGTGTCCGACGTGCAATGGCGCTTCGCGGAACAAAGCGACAACCGGCCGGCCTTCTTTCAAGTTGACGTCTGCTGCGCGCGTGATCAGGTCATCGGTGATGCCGTAGGCGATGCTGGAGAGAGTTTTTACCGAGCACGGCGCAATCACCATGCCCTGGGTTGGATACGAACCGCTGGCAATTGCCGCGCCGATATCGCGGTGCGAGTACACTACATCGGCCAGCGCCTCGACTTGCCTGACTGTCCATCCGGTCTCACTGGTGATCGTCTGCGCGCCGGCCGGACTGATGATCAGATGCCTCTCGATCTCTGACAGGCGGAGCACTTCAAGCAGTCGAATGCCCAAGATGGCTCCACTCGCTCCACTGATAGCGACGATCAGCCGGCGGGGGAGGCTATTGTGCGCCGTTCTATCGTTCATTGTTGCGCTGCTTCAGGCCGGTCACGACCGAGGCGATGATCAGGCCGGCAATCCCCAGCGCCATCAAGCCTAGAACGGCAAAGATGAAATCGAATAGGCCAGGGATGGTGGAAAAGGGCAGGATGAAGAACATGATCATGACGACCCCAAGCGGCCATTGACCTTTTAGATTTTTCATAGTTGTTGCCTCGTTCGCGCACAAAGTGTCCGGTAAGCGTTATGCGTTCACCGCTGCGCTGACCTCGTTTAGGGCTTGTACTTCCGCTGCGCTCAACTGATATCCCACTGCCCCCAGCGATTCATTCAATTGCTCCACGGTGTTTGCTCCGATGATCGGCGCAGTGATGACCGGATTTGACAGCAACCAGGCCAGCGCCGTTTGCAGAATGGATTTGCCGCGCGCTCGGCCGATTTCTTCCAGCTTGCTCAGCGTGTTTTGTCCCCGCGCGCTCTCGGCATAGGCGCGGATGCGCGCGTTGTTTTCGCCGCGCGAGCCGGCCGGCGGCGGTTGGCCGGCGCGATATTTGCCGCTCAGAAATCCGCCTGCCAGCGGGCTATACGGAATCACACCGAGTCTCTGATCTACGCACAGCGCCATCAGCTCCCGTTCGAATTCGTCGCGGTGCATCACGTTGTAGTGTGGCTGGATCGACTCAAAACGCACAAAGTTGCGTCGCTCGCTGATGCACAAGGCTTTCATCACTTGCCAAGCCGGGTAGTTGCTTGCGCCGATATAGCGAATCTTGCCGGCTGACACCAAGTCATCGAGCGCGCGCAGCGTTTCCTCCAGCGGCGTGTCATGGTCCGGCCAGTGAATTTGGTACAGGTCGATGTAATCCGTGTGCAGCCGGCGCAGGCTGGCTTCGACCGCCTGGATTAGATGCACACGCGATGCGCCCTGATCGTTCGGGCCGTCTCCCATCGCGCCGCGCCCTTTTGTGGCGACGATGAACTGTTCGCGTGGCCGGCTGCTCTGCCGCAGCCATTTGCCGATCACGTGCTCGGCAGTTCCGCCGGGGTTATTCGGCGCCCAGCGCGAGTAGATGTCGGCGGTGTCGAGGAAGTTGCCGCCGGCGTCCGCGAACGCATCCAGCACAGCAAACGAAGTTGATTCGTCGCTTGTCCAAAGGAATGTCATTGTGCCCAAGCACAACTCACTCACTTTGAGACCGGTATTGCCCAGTTTGCGATATTCCATTCAGCTAATTGTAACGGGCGCAGCGCTCACGCTTTCCAGCGGGTACAATTGTGCTCGCCTGATCATCGCACACGATCAGGAAGCGTTCATCTTGAGGAATTCCCTTGTACGATCATGAAGATAGAACTTCGTTCTGTGCCTTTCTCACTGGTGGAGACAGAGATTCCTTCCGAGCCGCCGCGCATCTTGGCGCAGGAATACGAGCAGCGGGCACAAGCCTTGTATGAGCGCGCCGGCGCGGATTGGGTCGTGGTGTACGGCGATCGCGAGCATTGCGCCAACTTGCTCTACCTTACCGGTTATGACCCGCGTTTCGAGGAAGCGTTGTTTGTGCTGGGGCCTGCGCAAGAACGCTATCTGATCGTGGGGAATGAAGGATTGGCGTATGCCGCCGCGCAAAGCCCACATGTGCCGGCTGTATTGTGTCAGTCGTTCAGCCTGATGGGCCAGGCGCGCAGCACGGCGCCGCGCTTGGCCGATGTGTTGCGCGAGCTGGGGGTCATGCGTGGACAACGCATTGCGGTCGTCGGTTGGAAATATCTGGAGCCGAGCGAAACTGACGATCCGGTTGCCCCCGCTTTTGTGCCGGCCTATATCGTGAATGTCTTGCGCGGTGTGGTTGCAGACCAGGCTGCGGTAACCGATGCAACCGCGCTGCTCATGCATCCTGAGCATGGCTTGCGGGCGGTGATGAATTCTCCGGCGCAAATTGCCGCCTTCGAGTGGAGCGCCATGCGCGCATCGGCGATGGTGTCTCGAATCGTGCATGGGGCGCGGCCCGGTATGACCGAGTACGAAGCAGCGGCTCTCGCGCGCTACGCCGGCGAGCCGCTTTCTGCCCATATCATGTGCGTGGCCGGGCGCAACGACATTGTTGGCCTGAGTAGTCCCAGCGCACGCCGTATTCAGTACGGCGACGGCATCACGACGGCCATCGGGATATGGGGCGGCCTGTCATGCCGCGCCGGCTTGATGCTCGGTTGGGTGGATCAAGACTTTTTTACCCGTGTCGTCACGCCGTACTTTCGCGCCGTGGCGAGCTGGTGGCAAGCCTTACGCGTGGGGGTGACCGGCGCCGAGCTGTTCGAGGCTGCCACAACTGCTTTTGGAGATGCGCCGTTCAATTCGGCGCTCAACCCCGGCCACTTGGTCTCCTACGATGAGTGGGTTCACACGCCGATTCGTCCGGGCAGCCCTGAGCGTGTTGCCTCTGGCATGGTTCTTCAAGCCGACATCATTCCCGCGCCGTTGGCGTCGGGACAAGCGCTGAACTGTGAGGACACCTGCGCCGTTGCCGACGCAGGGTTGCGCGAAGCGCTGCGCACACATTTCCCGGAGGTATGGTTGCGCATTCTGCGGCGGCGTGAGTTCATGCGCGAGCAGTTAGGCATTGTTTTGGATGAGTCTGTGTTGCCTCTCTCGATCGCGCCGGCTTGGTTGCCGCCGTTTTGGTTGCGCGCGGATGAAGTGTGCGCCTTGGCCAGCTAACCCTGCCGTGCCAAGATTGTCCTGAAACGCGCCGGCAGTAATGGCGTGAGCAATTTGATCTCCTCGGCTGACAGCGCCCGCATGAACCACAAGACGAGCACGTAAGCCAACACACCATATATCAAACCCAAGGCGGTCAGTCCACCGGCTGCCCACAGCCAGGTCACGCCCAACATAGCCAGAGCTGCCAGCGCCGGTCGGCCCAGCACATCCAACCAGTTCACCGCTGCGATGTGACGCCGCACGTAGAAGTAAAACGCCGACCCTTCCACCAGTTCCGACAAAATGGTGACGATCGCCGCCCCAACATACGAAAACTGAGGAATGACGATCAGGTTCCCCACGACGTTAAAAGTCAGCCCAATGATGAAAGCGCGCGTCAAGGCGCGTTGTTGGTTTACGGCAATCAGTGCGTAATTGGTCACACTGTTGATCCAGCCAAACGGAATGCTCCAGATCATCACGCTGAGCGCGATTGCACCGTGAGGAAGAAACTCGGTTCCGCCCAACACGCCGACCAACAGGCCGGCGGCGTAGGTGGTGAATACCGCTAAGGGAAAGGCAATCATCACCAGCAACTTCAATGCCAGGATGTACGCTCGGCTCAGCGCTGTGTCATCTTGGGCTGCCGCCAAGCGTGACATGATCGGAAAGAAAGATTGTGTGAAGAAGGCCGGAATGATGTTGAAGGCGTCCACAAATTTGTAAGCAGCGCTGTACCAACCGACCACCGTGGGCGATTGGATCGCTTCCAGCATCGGCACGTCTATCTTAAAAAACAGAGTCGCCAGCAGATGATTCAGCATGAGCGGGAACGATTCCCGCAACATGACCCTCCGCAAAACCCGATCGCCTTCGCGGCGTGGACGGAAGAACAGCCGGCCGGCGACTACCAGGAGGATGATCAGCGTGATTGTGTTCACCACGATGGATACCAGCGCCAGCCCGATGATGCCGAAGCCGCCCAGCAGCGCAAGCGTGCCCAGGCTGACCTTAATCAGCGCGCTGACGATGGAGAGCGCGGCGGGAGTTTCGGCCTTTTCGTAGGCAAAGAATAAAGCGCTCAAACCATTTGCCAGTCCACCGGGAATCTGACCGAGCGCCAGCAAAATGATGGCAATGGCCGTATCGCCGGTGAGATCGAACGCCGCACCCCATACGGCAATCAGCAACCCCAACAGCGGCGCGCTGCTGAAGCTGAGCAACAGGCGCAGCACGCTCGTGTTGTACAAATAGCGATTGGCACCCTGTGGATCGCGCGCCACCTCACGGGTCAAAAATGTGTTCAGGCCGAAGTTGGTCAGGATTTCAAACCAGCCAACGATGACGACGGCAAAGTAGTATTTGCCGGCTCCCTCCGGGCCGAGCACGCGCAACATCAATAACGCAAACGCCATGTCGATCAGCCGCGCGCCGAGATTAAAGCCGGTCAGCACCAGACTGTTCTTGGCGATGCGGCGCACCGGCGACGCCGCTGCACTGTCGCGGTAGAGCTGTCTCCAGCCGTATACCACGCTCATGAAGAGCAAGGTCGCCAAGGCGACGAACGTAGCAAACAGCCCGATTTGAAAAGAGGTCGGCGAGTACTTGAATCGCACGGTGTATGCACTCGGCGTGCCGGCAGTTGAATCTGAAGCAAGCGTCGGTCGCGCTTTGCTCAGGCCAGGCGCTGGCGCCTCAGAACGATCTGACACGCTTGATTGCGCGCCGACTGCTTCGGCTGAGGTGGGTTCTAATCGCACGGCGCGGAAGTTGCCGTTGGCCGGCACGATCACGATCTCGCGCTCTTCAGCGTCGCTCTCGCCCAGCGGTCGAATGAACGCACGCCAACCGGGGAAGTAACTGTCGGCCAGGATCAGCCAACTCGGTCGATCGACTTGCACATCGACCCACACCTCGTTGTTCTTGTACACCGTGATTGTCGCCGGCCCGTGCTGACCAGGGTAGGGCACAACGCATCCAACATCCTGAATGCCGCAATCGGCGTCGATCAGAGCATAGTGGCGTGGATCGTAGGTTTGGACGGCCTCGGCGAAGTTGTGTGTCAACAGCGAGCTGGTGATAGGCAGAGTGAAGGCGCGCGGCAGGGCGCGTGTATTTTCGTAGATGCGCGTTGGGTCGCCTTGTGCGGAGCCGTCGTACACCAGCCGCAGGCCGGGTGTGGCAAGCGTTTCTTGCGTCACGATGTACTTGACGTTCAGCAAGTCCAGCAACGGCGATTCCAGGCTCTGTGCGCGTGTCAGCGGCGCGATGCGGTTATAGAGCAACTCACCTTGTGGCTCGATTAGACTCATGTAGTCGGTGTAGCGTTTGGGGATGATGGAGTCGTAGCCGCGCACATCTTGAATGCTGTGCAGCCAAGGAATGTTGGCGTTCAACAGTTTGGTTCCGTGCGGGTCGTACGTGGTTACACGATACAACGATGTGTCTTGTTTGAAGAAGGCGATTGCCGGTGGAGTCACGTTGAACAGCGCAGGATCAACAGCCGGATTGAAGCCCGCCCAAGCGGTGTTCACATCGATGACCAACAATCCGATCGCCAGCGCAGCCCAGCCGATGCGGCCGGCATGTCGGCGCGCCAGCCAAATCACCCCGCCGCTGCCGATGGCGGCCAGAGCAAATATGGCTGCGTTCACTGCCTGATAACTGAAAAACATCCTGGCGCCGGTAAACCCCTCTTCCGCTTTGGCCAGCCCTTTGAAGGCCCGTTCGATGAACGGTTCAAACCCCGGCCAGTTCAATCGAATCAGTGCGATCAGGGCGAATACGACAAGCCCGACCCCGATCAACACCAGCGCAACGATGCCGAGTGGGATGCCCAGCTTGCGTGATGGGCTGCGCGGCGTCTGGTCTGTGCCATCTATCGGGCGGCACGCCCCGATGAGTGTTTGCACACCCAGGCCGGCTAACGCTGCCAGACACAGCGTAAGCGCCCATATCCAGCGGAAGGGTGAGTGCAGTTGATTGATGCCGGGCAAGCCATAGTACAAGATGGCGTACAGCGGCGTGCCAAAGATGAATGCGACGGAGAAGAATGCCAGCGCAATAAAGAACCATATCGGCGCAGAGGGCGAGGCCGGCGCGCCGGAGCGCTGTTGTCGCAGGAGACGCGCAGCAAGTTGTCGCACGGCCTGCGCGATCGCGATGCCGGCAAAGACGAGCGTGAGAATGCCGACATACGCGCCACCTTCCACCGAATTTTTCATGCCCCACCAAGTGTGGCCGCTGGCTGTATCCACCGTTTGCACAGTAAGCGTGAACAGGTCGAAATAGGTGTGGTGCGCCTCGCTGCCGAAGAAGTTCGGCATGATCCAGCGCAATGCCTCGCGTAGGGGGAAGCCGTAGCTCAACACTTGCTGGAAGTCGGAGCGAGCAGACCGAAAGCTGGTCTGTACCAACTCAAGCAGGGGCACCAGTTGCACAGCGCCGATACCTACACCCAAGCCGGCCATGACAACCAACCAACCGAGCCGGCGCGCCACAAAAGCACTTCTGCCGAAGCGGTTTGCGCCTGACGGCGGGTGTTCCCGTCGGTATGCGCTGATCAGTTGCCACACGCAGTACAACGCCGTGATCAACGCGGTATACACCATGATCTCAACATGGCCGGCCAAGAACATCATTCCGATGGCGACTGCGCCGATCAACGCCCACGGCGCTGATGTTGCCCTACCCCTCAATGCAGGCCACTGACGGATTACCCGTTCGCACATGGCCAAGATCAGTGGCAGCCAGGTTGCTGCGGCGATGATCATCTGGAACACCACCGAGACAATCATGAAGCCGCTTAGCTCGTAGGCCACGGCAGCGAATGTAGCCGCAGCGCGCCCGACGCCGAATGTGCGCATCAACACGAACATGAACAAGCCGGCCAGTGCCAGATGAAGAACAGTGAACCAGCCGTATGCCTTGTGCAATGGCAAGAGATAGTACAGAGCGCTGAATGGATAAAGCGCCGAATGTTGGCCGGCTGCTAGAAACGGCACGCCGGCAAACAAGTACGGGTTCCACAGCGGCAATTCCCTCTGTCCCAGAGACTGAATGATGAATTGCTTCCAGGCGTAGTTCTCCAAAATTAGATCGGACAACAAGTGATTCTGCGGTCGCTCCAGCCCGGGCGGAACCTGTGAGCGATACGGTTCCCACTGATACAAATTGTCAAATGGGATCAATGAACGGTCGCCGACGGTGACCGGCAGAAACAGGGTAAATGGCAATAACGCCAACAACATCACGCAGAGTAGCGTGGCAAGTCTCGGATGGATGCGCATTGCGCGTATCTTAACTTCAATTCAAAGTGGCTTTGTGTGCGGCAAGCAACTAAACAAGCGTGCATCCAAACCTGTGTGCGCCAGCGAATTAACAGATTCGGGTTTGATGCGACGGGTGCGCTGATTTCCAATCATCTTAAATGAAGTCTTAAATAAAGCGGCTGAACCTTAAAAACATTCCTTGCGCCCATCGCTCTGTTGGGTATAATCCCGTCTACCGAGCAGAAAGCGCCCTGCCGGCGCGTCCATCGGCGCTCGCGGTTCATTACTCATCTCTTTAGTTTAAGGAACACGGGTTTGGGTGAGCGCCCAGACTTGACTGCATGAGCGGCTGCATGAGCGATGAAGAGAACAACGATCAAAAAAATTCTGCTGGTGCAGGGCGGCCTCGGTGATTCGGTCGGCCCCGCCTTAGAACAGCACGGTTATCGCGTGGCGTGGGTACGCTCTGCGCGCACCGCCCTCGAGTTTATTCAGAAAGATCTGCCGGCGCTGGTGGTGATCGATGTGCCTTCTTTGCGCGTCGGCCCAGAGCGATTGTGTCTCTCGATCAAGCGCGTCGGCAATGTGCCGATTATTCTGATCGGCCCTGAAACCCCACCCGGCGCAGTTGCGCAGAATGGTGCTGCGGCGCCGGCTTGCGCTGATGCCTACATTCCTCGACCTTTGCAATTGCGGCGCTTTTTGTCGCGTGTCGAAAAGTTGATGCCTGAAGGCCAGGCACTGGAATTGCGCTGTGGTGATTTAGTCTTTCGCCCCGCCAACGGCATCTTGCGCAAGCGATCTGAGGAACTATATCTCAACCCCAAGCTCTCGAAGTTGCTGCAACTGTTTATGCAGCGCCCTGGCGAAGTGCTGACCCGCAAGTTCCTGATGCAGCAAGTGTGGGAGACCTCCTTCATGGGCGACACCCGCACGCTGGATGTTCATATTCGTTGGCTGCGCGAAGCAATTGAAGATGATCCCAGTGACCCCGTTTATTTGCGCACGGTGCGCCGCCAGGGGTATCGTTTCGAAAACCCGAAAGCCAGAAAGTAGCCTCATCTCGAATTGTCGGTCGTGGAGCGAGTATGTCACTCGCCCGTTGCCCTGTCACCTACCCAGTCTGAAATTCGAACATGCGTATCATCATCACCGGCTCGATTGCCTACGACTACCTCATGACATTTCCCGGCTCGTTCAGTGAGCATTTGTTGCCCGACCAACTGGCTCGCCTTAGCCTGAGTTTCTTGGTGGATTCCATGGAGCGTCGCCGCGGCGGCTGCGCGCCCAATATCGCCTACACATTAGCCTTGTTGGGCGAACGGCCGATGGTCATGGGAACGGCCGGCCAAGACTTCGGCGAATATCGCCAGTGGCTGGAGTCGGTCGGCGTGGATACCTCACTCGTCAAAGAGATCGGCGGCAAGTTCACAGCCTCGTTCTTCTGTAATACCGATCGCAATAACAGCCAGATCGCTTCGTTCTACACCGGCGCGATGGCCCATGCGTCCGAGCTGTCATTCCGCGATGTGCCGCGTCCTGATTTGGTGATCATCTCCCCAAATGATCCGGCGGCCATGGTGCGCTACGCACAGGAGTGCGGCGAGTTGGGTATTCGTTGCATCTATGATCCCGGCCAGCAATGTGCGCGCTCTAGCGCAGACGAGTTGCGGGCCGGCATATCGAACGCCGATGTGCTCATCGTGAATGACTACGAGATGGAGTTGGTTCGGCAGAAAACCGGCCTGGGAGAAGAAGATATTCTGCGCCGCAGCGAAGCGCTGATCGTGACGCGCGGCCCCCAGGGCAGCACCATCTATTTGCCGGATCGACGCATTGAGGTGCCGGCTGTTCCGGAGCGCCGCATTGTTGATCCGACCGGGGTGGGTGATGCCTATCGTGCCGGCTTGTTAAAAGGCTTGGCTGTCGGCGCAGACTGGGAGACCTGCGGTCGGCTAGGTAGCGTGGCTGCTACCTATGCGTTGGAGTGTGTCGGCGGCCAAAGCCACCATTTCACCTGGCATGAATTCAAAGCGCGCTACGAAGAAAATTTCGGCGAGTTCCCTATCGAACGATAATAACCCCCTTGCGCCGTGCAATCCCTGCTGCGCAAATTCAACAGACGCAATTTCAATTGACAAGGATGAACCAGAATGATTGATCATGATGTGAAAGACTTGACGCTGGCAACCGCCGGCCGATACAAGATCGAATGGGCCGAAAGCCAGATGCCCGTCCTGCAACTGATTCGCCGGCGCTTTGCCAACGAGCGGCCGCTCAATGGTGTGCGTGTGTCGGCTTGTCTGCATGTCACCAGCGAGACGGCTGCGCTGATGCGCACCTTGCAAGCCGGCGGCGCGGATATCGTGTTGTGCGCCAGCAACCCCCTCAGCACTCAAGATGAAGTGGCTGCCTCTCTGGTCGTTAACGATGAAATCCCCGTTTATGCGATTAAGGGTGAAGACAACAAGACCTACTATCAACATCTCAACGCTGCGCTAGACCATCGTCCGCATATGACGATGGACGACGGGTGTGACCTGGTTGGCTTGCTGCACAAAGATCGACCGAACCAGGTAGGCGAGGTAATCGCCGGCACAGAAGAGACGACGACCGGCGTCATTCGTCTGCGAGCCATGGTCAAAGACAAGGCATTGAAATACCCCGTGCTGGCCGTGAATGACTCGAT
>JANWVJ010000045.1 GCA_025056895.1 Thermoflexales bacterium | reverse complement strand
CCGCACTTCCCACGCAATGCCCGCTCTGCGGCGGAGAGATCACAGTGACCCGCCTGTGCTGCTCGGCTTGTGACGTGACCATCGAAGGACAGTTTGAGATAAGCCGTTTCTTGCGCCTAAGCGCCGAACACCTGGCGTTTGTGGAGACGTTTGTGCGCTGTGAAGGTAAGCTGTCGCGCATGGAAGGCGAACTGGGCTTATCGTATCCGACCATTCGCAGCCGGCTGCACGACGTCATCCGCGCTCTGGGTTATGAACCGGGCAAGGAGGATCTCTCCTCTACCGCCAAACTAGGCAATGAAGAACGCCTGCGCATTCTCGACGCCCTCGAACAAGGACACATTTCGGCGGAGAAGGCTATGGCTTTGTTGCAAGGCCGTCTGGATGAGGATGGCAATTGACAACAACGAATGAATCCGAATAGGAGCCGGCGCCATGCAACAAGTTGCCGAGCGATGGGGTGAAACAGCCTGGAAAGGGCGATTCTTTACGATTTGGCTGGGCCAAGCCGCTTCACTGCTTGGCAGCAGCTTAGTGCACTTTGCCCTGATTTGGTGGCTGACATCCACCACCGGTTCTGCCACGGTGTTAGCGCTCTCCACTCTGGCGGCCCTGTTGCCTCACATCTTGCTCAGCCCTTTTGCCGGCGCGGTCGTCGATCGCAGTAATCGCCGCTTTGTGATGATGGTTGCCGACGGCTTGATCGCTGTCTTGACACTCGGATTGGTGTGGGTATTTGCCGCCGGCTTGGCTCAGGTGTGGCACGTCTATGCGGTCTTATTTGCCCGCTCGGCGCTGGGCGCTTTCCACTGGCCGGCGATGGCCGCTTCTACATCGCTGATGGTGCCGGAGAAAAGCCTATCTCGTGTAGCCGGCTTGAACCAAGCTCTACAGGGCGCCGTCGGCATCGTCGCGCCGCCGCTCGGTGCGTTGATGTTGGCCGTTTTGCCGATGCATCAAGTGCTGGCGATCGATGTGGTCACCGCGCTGATGGCAGTGCTGCCGTTGCTGTTCATTCGTGTGCCCCAGCCAGTTCGCTCAGTCCAATCCCGTGGCCAATCCCATGGTCGCGGGCAAATAAGCCTCATTCAGGATGTCCGAGCAGGTCTGCGCTATGTGTTCACTTGGCCAGGACTGTGCATCGTCTGTGTCATGGCTGCCGTCATCAACTGTGTTGTCAATCCCGCGTTCTCCCTGCTGCCCATCCTGGTGACCCAGCATTTCGGCGGCCAAGCTATGGAACTGGGCTGGATCAATGCCGCCTATGGCGTGGGGGTGATCGCCGGTGGGTTAGCGCTCAGCGCTTGGGGTGGCTTCAAGCGGCGCATCGTCACCTCGATGTTTGGGCTAGCTTGCATGGGCGCCGGCATGATTGTGATCGGCGCAATGCCGGTAACTCTTTTCTTCATCGCCGTAGCCGGCATGACGGTAGCCGGTGCGATGCACCCTATAACCAACGGCCCCCTGTTCGCTGTGCTCCAGTCCACCGTGGCGCCCGATATGCAAGGTCGTGTCATGTCGCTGTTGAATGCTCTGGCCACTGCGACGTCGCCGCTCAGTTTGCTAGCGGCCGGCCCACTCTCCGATGCGTTCGGTGTGCAGGGGTGGTACGTCGTCGGCGGCATTCTGTGCATCGCATTGGCAGCCACAGGGTATTTGACACCCGCTGTCGCCAACCTAGAACAGGGCCGACCGCCACTTCCTCTCTTTTCGTCCGAAGTGCGTCCGAATCTTTGAAGAAGCGCTATGAATCTCATGCAGCGAAGAGTCTTGGACATGTTGGGCAATGGTCTTGTCTCTGTCGAGCAGGCTCGGCGATTGCTTGCCTTAAATGTGGACGAAGATGCCCTCGACGATCAAACTGTGTTAGACCCAGAAGCTGACGTGGAGCGCGTTGTTGAGCCTGGAGTTGAGCCGACGATTGGGCCTTTGAAGGAAGTGTTTGACCTGGAGCGCATCGACGCTGATTTGCTGGACGAGTTAGACGGTTTGGGATTCTCAAATTTGTCTGCCGAGCATTTGCTCGAATTACGCCTACATGACATCGACTTGGCCTGGGTTGCCGCGTTGCAGGCGGCCGGCCTGCACAACCTGTCGGTGGAGGAATGGATTCAGCTCAGCGTGCACGGTGTGGACGCCGATTTCGTTCGTGCTGTCTGTCAGGCCGGCCTTAAGCCCGATGTGGCGCAGCTCATTGAAATCAAGCAACGCCTTGGCTGAGCAATTCGGCTTCGGCCAGAGTGTCTCTGGGATGTGGAGTCTAGCGCGCAGCCTGGTCGCTGCGCGAGGAGGAATACATGGCATCTGTGGAAGAGCGCATGAAAGTGCTCAAAATGATCGAAGATGGCAAGATCACCGCCGAAGAAGGCGCAAAGTTGCTTGCGGCGCTTGATATCGGGTCACGCCCTCCTAAAGGAGCGCCGCCTTCTGTGCCGGCCGGCCCAGGGCGCTGGTTGCGCATTCGCGTCACCGATATGCGCACCAACCGGCCCAAAGTGAATGTCACCATTCCGATGGGACTGGTCAATGTGGGATTGAAGATGGGCGCTCGATTTACGCCTGAGGCACAGGGCATCGATTGGCAGCAAATTGCCGATGCCATTAACTCTGGCATGATCGGCAAGATCATCGATGTGGTGGACGAGCAAGATGGCGAGCACGTAGAGATTTTCGTGGAGTAGGGTGATTTCAAAACGCCGTTCCTGCTGCTTACAGCGCGTGACTGCTACAACTCAAACGAATCGCCGCGTGCCGGCACATGAACGCTCCGCACCCCCAAGTTGCGAATTCCTTCTGCCAATGCCAGCGCTGCGTCCTCCTCGCCGTGCACAACGAACACGCCGCGTAGGCAAGCAGCCTGCGGCTTGACCCATGCCAGCAACTCATCGCGGTCGGCGTGGCCGCTGTAAGCTTCAATACGCCGTACTTCGGCGCGCACCCGAAACTCCTCGCCCAGAATGCGCACACGATGCGCCCCGTCTAAGATCCGCCGGCCTAACGTGTTCTCGGCTTGAAAACTCACAAACAGGATCATGTTCTTGGGGTCTTCAATGCTGTGGCGCAGGTGATGCAAGATGCGCCCGTTCTCGCACATCCCCGATGCACTGATGATCACTGCCGGACTGCGCAGATCATTCAGCGCTTTCGACGCCTCCACGTCACGGACATATGACAGGCGACGGAAACCGAATACATCGCCGTGTGTGCTTTCTAGTAGCATCCGCCCTGTCTCACGGTCGTAGCATTCCGGGTGATGGCGAAAGACTTCGGTCACGTTGACTGCCAGCGGGCTGTCCACATAGATCGGCACGTCGGGCAATTCGCCTGCCAACATCAACTGATGCAACCCATGCACGATTTCCTGCGTTCGCCCAACCGCAAACGCAGGAATCACCACTTTGCCCCCACGCTGTACAGCATCGGCAATAGCTTGTCTCAGCTCCGGCAGCGCGTCTGAGGCAGGGGGATGCAACCGGTCACCGTATGTGCTTTCGATGATCAGATAGTCCGCCTCAGGCATCGGCCTGGGGTCACGTAAGATCGGCAGCCCGAAGCGGCCCAGATCGCCGCTAAAACATAGGCGGACAGACCGGCCTTCTTCCTGTGCGTCGATCAGTATCCAGGCTGACCCAAGCATATGGCCGGCGTCGCCAAACCGTGCTTGAACATCTGTCGTCAACCGAATCGGCTTATCGTAGTCGTAGCTGGCAAATGTGCTCAGGGCATCCTCGGCATCTTCCAGGCTGTAAATTGGCTCCACCAGAGGCAAGTTGTCATCCAAAACGCGCCGTTTGTTTAAAAATCGCGCGTCTTCCTGCTGGATCATCGCTGAATCGCGCAACATGGCGGCGCACAAATCGCGGGTGGCATGTGTACAGTAAATGTGGCCGCTAAAGCCGCTTTTGGTCAGATTCGGTATGTTTCCGCTGTGATCGATGTGCGCGTGCGACAGCGCCACAGCGTCGATTCGGCGGGCGTCAAATGGCAGATTTTGGTTGACGGTGTAGCTGTCGGCGCGGCGACCTTGATACAGACCACAATCAAGCAGAATGCGCGAGTGATCGGTTTCAAGCAGGTGTTGAGAACCAGTGACAGTTCGGGCGGCTCCCCAAATGGTTAGTTTCATGATCAGGCGAGTATAATGACTGCACTGTGGAGGTAAACAACCAGCATGGAAGGCATGGTTGAGGTTAAAATCGAGAGCATCCGCGTGAGCCTGATGTCCCAGTACCGGGTCGTCATCTTAAAAGATTTGTCCAGCAACCGGTACTTGCCTATCTGGATCGGCCCCTACGAAGCAGATGCGATCACCATCCACCTGCAAGAGGTGCAAGTGCCGCGTCCCCTCACCCATGACCTAATCGTCAAAATCATCGAGGAGCTGGATGCTCAGGTCAAGCATGTGTATGTAAATGACCTGAATAACGACACCTTTTATGCCCGGATTGTTCTCAGAGTGCGAGACAGAGAGTTAAGCATTGACTCACGCCCGAGTGATGCAGTTGCCATCGCAGTCCGCGTGGAGTGCCCCATCTATGTTGCCGAAGAAGTCATGGATCGCGCCGGCGTGGTGCCTGAGGAAGAAGGCTCTGTGCCCGACGAAGACCTCGGCGCGTTCAAGGATTTCATCGGGTCGCTTGATCTGGACGATCTTGACAAAAATCAGTAAGGCGCGTTCCCGCGTCGTCCCTGTCTTCGTGTTTTGAACTCCGCCGCGTGTGCAGTTGCCCGGCGGAGTTTATTTGCCGGTTGGGCGGGAGATCGCCGTGTTCTCTGTGGATGCATTTATCGCTGCGTTATCGGCGCTCAATATCATCTCGGCTTTCTTGTTGTCGATCTACGCCCTGCACCAGGGTGTGTTGTTCG
Source organism: Thermoflexales bacterium (assembly GCA_025056895.1). Lineage (GTDB taxonomy): Bacteria > Chloroflexota > Anaerolineae > J036 > Brachytrichaceae > Roseilinea. Next base: position 14,249 of record JANWVJ010000045.1, on the reverse strand, counting down.
TTCTCTTTCTACGCTCCCATCTGTCGCGTTCCCGCTCGCCGTGCGCATCGGAGAGCCGGCAGAGCCAGCCCGACCAATCGCTCAATGCATCTATTAGCGATGGGCGGTGGCCTTGTGTCACCGTCCAAGCGCCTCTTTATAACGAGCAGTTTGTAGCCCAACGTCTCATTGAGGCGCTGTGTCGGTTGGACTATCCGGCAGAGTTGCTTCAAATCCAAGTTCTCGATGATTCGACCGATGATACCGCTCGCATTGCCCAGGCAGCCGTTGAGGCCGGCCGCGCTGCCGGCGTGCCGATTGAACTGATTCACCGCGATCACCGTGCCGGCTTCAAGAGCGGCGCTTTGGCCCATGCGTTGCCCTTGGCGCGCGGTGAGTTCATCGTCTTGTTTGATGCTGACTTTATTCCGCCCCCTGATTTCCTGCGCCGTGTTCTTGCACCCGGCGGCCCGTTTGATGATCCTGAGGTTGGATTTGTTCAAACGCGCTGGGGATACTTGGACCGCGATACCGCTCCGCTCAAACGCGCCCAGGCGCTCTTGCTGGATATGCACTTCGGCGTCGATCAGCCTGCTCGCAGCAGTTGGCGCTTGCCGATGAACTTCAACGGCTCGGCCGGCGTGTGGCGGCGCGCCTGCATCGATGCCGTGGGCGGTTGGCAATCTGACACCCTTACTGAAGACCTAGACCTGAGCTATCGCGCACAATTAGCCGGCTGGCGCGGTGTGTATAGGCTCGATCTCGTTTCGCCAGGTGAACTTCCCGCCTCGGTCATTTCGTTCAAGCGCCAGCAAGCGCGCTGGGCGCGGGGCACGGCACAGTGTCTGCGTAAGCTGGCCGGTCGTGTGATGCGCAGTTCCTGGTCGCCGGCACGCAAGCTGGCCGGCCTGATGCATTTGAGCGGCTACATGACCTATCCCCTGCTGTTCTTGCTGGCCGTCACCGCGCCTCTACTGGCGATGAATGCACATGGCCAGCCGATCATGCCAAGCTGGATGAGCTTGATCGGCCTTCCCGGTCTGTTGCCAATGCTCTCCATGTTTATCGCACACTGCCAACAAGGACGACCCGTGCGCCACTTTGCTCGAGATTTGCCGGCTGCTGTCCTGCTGGGGATTGGCTTGGCTTGGTCAAACACCCTCGCCACAGTTCTCGGTTTGCTCAGTCCTGCCTCGGGCGTCTTTGTTCGCACTCCCAAATTGGTTGCCGTGCAGAACGCACAACGTGCCGTAGAAGGTAGCTCGTCCCATCTTACTGCGCGGCACCCTATCTTAGACGAATACACCGAGGCACCTGACTGGACCGTGATTGTCGAAGCAGGGTTGGCGCTGTACGTGCTGGGCGTATGTCTGATGCTGGCGAGGCTGGGCGAATGGCTGGCAATGTTGCCGCTTGTGCTGTATGGCCTGAGCTTCTCGGCGATTGTGTTGGGTCAACTTGTGTCCGTTGTCAAAGGGCGCCGGCGGTTCACCACATCTACTCTGTCTACTCTGTCTCTATTTTCGCCTAGCTTGCAATCCCCATCGCACAAATCTGCCTCATCGTCGTCGCAGATGCGCTCGGCAGACTGACTTTATTGCTGTGTGGCCAGCAAGCGGCGCAAGGCAGATCGATCTCCGTCTCCACCCAACTGTGCAATGCTACTCGGTGCAACCCCGCGTGCGAGTAATGGCTGCGCGATATCCGCTAGCAGATCAGGCACATACGCTTTGGCAACGATCCACGGTTGATGGGTTGCAACGAGGTGGTAGCGGCCCAAACATGCCGGTACAACGATCGATTCACCGGCAGATAGATTTAAATCATGGTTGTGGCCGTCTTCGGTGTAAGTCACGCTTCCTTCGCCGCGCAGCGCTGTTACGATGTGAAAAGTCGCAGCACGTGTGTCCTCCGTGCTCACCCCTTCAATGGTCAACAGCTCGCCGGCGAAGTACGGTGTGGCAACCATGTACGCGCGTGTGACGCCTACTTCTTGCACGGTGACTGGCTCGATCTGGTGCTGGGAAAGCGGCTCTAAGTCGGCCACGTCCAGCGACTGGTCGATGTGCAGTGTGCGCGGCCGGCCGGCTTCCAGCCGGCCCCAGTCGTATAAGCGATAGGTCAAGTCGGAGAACTGTTGCAACTCGTACACCAACAGACCTGCTCCCAACGCATGCACCGTGCCGGGTGTGTTCAACACCACATCGCCCGGTTTCACTTCCACCTCTTGCAACACTTCCGCCAGTCGGTTGTGTTCAATCAGGTCTCGCAATTCATCCCGACTCAAGCGAGATTTGAAACCATGAATGATTTTGGCACCCGGTTCGGCTTCCAGCACAAGCCATGCTTCGCATTTGCCGAATGGCTGACCTTCTCTCCGTTGTGCGTAGGTGTCATCGGGATGAACCTGAACGGACAGCACATCCGCCGCATCGAGTAGTTTGATCAACAGCGGAAAGTGACACACTTGCGTCACCGAAGAGCAACCGGCGGCAAGGCCGCGCGCCCCTAAAATAGCCGACGCCTCCAAGTTGACAATTTCGTGCAGGGTATGACCTGGGTAGGCTCCCCCCGTGGCACAGAGAGATTCCTCGACTAACCAAGCCTCTCCGATAGATCGGTGCGTCTCTGCGAGGTGATACATGCGTCCAAGGCGCTGACCGCCCCAGATTTTGTCTTTCAAGGCCGGTCGAAACATCATCGGGCGGGTAAGTTCTCGGCTCATAGTTGATGATTCCCTGAGTGCTTCAGTGCTCGATCTCGTCGAGAGTAGGCGCCGGCGCCGGGTTCACACCGCTCATGATGGCCGTGTAGTAGGCCGTCCAGTCGCCGAAATAAGCCAGCGAGCAAACCTGAGCCAGCGTAGTCTTCCCTTTGGCCCGCACGGTGTCTTGATTCAGGCCGGCTTGAAGCATGAAGGTGGTGGTTAGGTCATGACGCGCGGCGATACGGGCATCATCGCATGGGCCGCGCAAAGCAACCACAATGCTCTTTTGCCACACCGAGTCAGGTCGTGTGTATCCGAGTATCGCTCCGTGGTTGACATTTGGCATTTCGTCACACGCGGCAGCTGTCTTGGCCAGATGATGAAGTTGGAGTTTCCAGTAGCAGGCAACCGGCGCCAGTGGCCCCGCTCCGATGATGATCGGCAGGCGCTCGACAAACTGGCCGGCCAGCCGCTTAGATGGATTGCGCGCGGTTGGCGTATCCGGCCCAAGCCCACGCGCGACTTCGACCAGTAGGCCAATCGCTTCATCCACGTGTTCATGCGGATCGGGAATCAGCCACAGCTTACCCAATACACCCAGCATGACAAACATGTGCCACAGGGACACCAGGTGGGTGGGGCAATTTTGATCCAGCCAAAGGCGGGGTGTGTCGGCTGTCGTGGTACGGTCGGCCGGTGTACCGGGCGGGCAAATAACCAGTGTGCTGCATTGACGTTGCCGTGCCTGCTCTAGCGCACTGAGGGGTTCATCTTCGTTGCCGGAGGATGAGGCAATGATCACCAGCGTGTCAGGGCCGGCGGCGAAAGCGGGCAGATCGTAATCCCGCCACACGTTCCAGTGCAGAGGAGATTCACGCACGTAGAGCGCGCGCATCAGCTCGCCGGCAGCAGCAGCGTGGCCTACGCCGGCAAATACGATCCGCCGTGTGTGGCGCAAAGCGTGTGGCAGATCAAATTCGCGCCCGGCTTCATAGGCAGCCCGGCACCATTCTGGAACCCGGCGCAGCGCCTCGCCAATCTGGGCAGGATCGCCACCTTCATAAGAAGCCGCTGCATCGAGATTCTTCAATCTTCAGTCCTCCTTAAATCCTCATCGTTTGAATCCTCTAACGAGCAGCCAGATGTGTGCAGCAACGCGATCACGTCGCGCTTGTTCCATCCGGATTGTTCTGCAATCATTCGGGCAGCGTCGCGGCGCGTTGCGCCGGCAGCCAACTGTCTCTTCAGCTCTTCTAACACGCGCGTCTTCGGCCAGCTTTCTGGTTGTTCCGGTTGCGAGCCTTCCAAGACCAGCACGTATTCTCCACGCGGGGGATGCGTGCGCAAATGGTCGAGCGCGCCGGCGCACGTGCCCCGCCAAACCGACTCGAACATCTTGGTCAGTTCGCAGGCCAGCACCAGCCGGCGTGTAGGAAATGCCTTGGCCAGCGCCTCGACGGTATGAGTCAAACGATGTGGCGCTTCATACAGCACGATGGTGCGCGGCTCGTGGCCGATGCGTTCTATCCAGCGCGCCAGCGCCGCCGCTTTGCGCGGTGGGAAGCCCTCGAATACGAATGCATCGGTCGGCAGCCCCGAAACCACCAACGCACTGATGGCTGCGCATGGGCCGGGGATGGCAGTGACCGTGTGGCCGCGCGCGATGGCCGCCACAACCAGTTCATAGCCGGGGTCGGAAATGCCCGGCGTGCCGGCATCGCTGACCAACGCCACGTCGCCGGCGTCTAACGCCGCCAAAATCTCTTTCAATTTGGTGGCTTTGTTGTGTTCGTGGTAGCTGGTCATGCGCGTCTGAATTTGATAGCGATCCAACAGCACGCGCGTGGTGCGCGTATCTTCGGCGGCGATCAGCGGTATCTCGCGCAGGACGCGAATTGCGCGCAAGCTCATGTCCTCCAGATTGCCGATCGGCGTGGCAACGAGGTAGAGCGTAGACATGGCAGTGAGTCATTCAACATCGACGAATAGCGTCGAGGACTACGGAATACGGGTTCGCAGATGTAAGGCAGTGCGCAAACGTCGCGCAGACTAGGGAAACTTTTCGATGCGGGCTTTGGCTTTCAGTGATTCGATCCAGCGCTCAAGCGCAAGCTGTTGGAAATAGGCTGTGTCCTCGGCGGTCAATGCCCGCGTCTGGCGTTCAACGACGCGGATCACGTGAAAGCCGATCGGGCTTTGCACGATCGGACTCGTTTCGCCGGGATTCAGCGCAAAAGCAGCATCCTCGACTTCCGGCCACAGCACAGCGCCGGCTCCGCGCGTGAACCATCCCAGATCACCGCCGCTGGGACGTGTGCTGTCGTCTATAGACAGCGACTGCGCCAGTGCGCTGAACTGAGCGCCGCTCTGCAAACGCCCCACTACTGTTCGCGCTTCAGCTTCAGTGGCGACGACAATGTGATAGGCATGCACGTACTCGGCCGTGCGTGGTAGCTGCGCCAGAATGCGATCGCGTAATGCCTGGGTCAACAATTCTTGCCGCACCATCTCGCGTGCTTCTTGTTCGCTCTGGCCGTTAGCGGCCAACCAGGATTCAAACTCCGCGCGTCCACCGCGCAGCGCAATCAGCGCCTCGATTTCTTGATCTACCATCTGATCCGAGACGACAATCTGACTGGCTCGCGCTTCCTGGGCGATCAGAACTTGTTCGATCAACCCTTCGAGCACATCTTCTCTAATCTGAGCGGCTAATTCCAAACCTGCTGGACTGTCGGGGGCGGCTCCGCCGACTTCGGCCAGCACATAGCGGCGCAATTCTCGTTCGAGTTGCTCTTTGGTGATCTCCTCGCCGTTCACGCGCGCCGCCAGATGATCAGTAGATGTAGCCGGAGCCGCCTCGCCGGGCGCCTCGGGCGCGGCAACGAGCGTTTCTGGCGCCGTTGGCGTCACGTTTAGTACTACCTGAATGGTAACGGTGGAAACGGCGCTGGAGGGGCCGGCTGATTGTGCGCTGCTGTCGGTGCACGACGCCAGCAATACAACCAACATGCACAGAGCCATCACCCTCTGCCCGCGCAGACGAACACACGCATCACGCATCGCTTGAACACGAAAAGGCTTCATTGCTCGTTGAACTATACCAAAGCCCGTATACTTGTCCTTCAGCATGACTGCTCGACATCTGCGCGTCACACCTGCGTTGCCTCTGCTGTTGACTGTGCTCGGAATCCTGGTTGCTTTCGTCGTCCGTATAGCCTGGCTGGGCGACCAGGATTTGTGGTGGGACGAGGGTTTAGCCATATGGGCTGTGCGCCAACCTGTGCTCCAAACAACGTCCTGGACGGCCGCCGATGTGCATCCCCCGTTGTACTTCTGGTTACTGTGGATTTGGGTTCGATTGGCCGGCGACACGCCTTTTGCCATGCGCTATCTGACCCTGGTTCTGGGAACGCTGACCGTTGCATTGGGGTATGCCGTGGGTCGGCGACTGGGCGGAAATTGGACCGGTGTGCTGGCCGTCTGGATGATGGCCTGCTCGCGGTTTATGGTGTGGTGGTCGCAGGAGATGCGTATGTACATGCTGGCCGCCTTGCTTAGCCTGCTGGCTTTGTACGCTGTCTTGCGTTTCCTCGATCAACTTCGGCGTATGGCGCCCCTGTCTTCGACGTGGCGTGAGCTGGGGGTGTATGTGCCGGCCGCCGTAGGTAGCCTATACACCATTTATCTCTCCAGCGCCAACATTCTCTTACTGAGCATCCTGGTCGCGCTTGCCGGAGCAGCCGATTTAGCAGCGCGGCGCTGGCGGCGCGCGTGGTTCACACTTGGCGCCTGGACGATCGCCAATCTCATTGTGATTGCGCTGGTCATACCGTGGTTGGTGCTGGCCTTTGGCAGTATGCGCAGTTGGTCTGTGGCAACCCCAACCTCGTTGCTCTTTCCGTTCCATGTGTACGGCGCGCTGTTGGCGACCGGCATCTCTACCAACATCGACGCCCTCGTGTGGGCGATCGCGCTCATCGCCGGTGTGTTGATTGGGGGAGTGATTGCAGCCCTCACGGTCACTAAGCCGGCGAACGGCTCGCAACCGACCGGGTTGGTAGTTGTGTTGATAGCACTCACCGTTTTCTTGCCGCCAATCATCCTGTATGTGCTGACGCAACCTGTCCGAACGGTGTTTTACGTGCCGCGCCTGGAAGCGCGCTACTTTGTGCCGTTTGCGCCCTATTTCCTGGCCGGCCTGGCCTGGGTGGTCGTCGTGTTGTGGCGTACTCGGCGCGCGCTGGGCTTTGTTGCTGCCCTGATCGTGCTCGGCGTATTCATCTGGCACTTGCCTTCGTATTATGCAGGCCGGCATCTGAGCGATGGCTATCCCTCGCTCACGCGCACCATCCGCGCTTATGCCCAACCTGGCGATGGGGTAGTGCTCATATCAGGCGATCGCTATCCGCTCTTTCTGTACGAATACGATCGAGATGGCCTGAGCGGCGATCGCCCGCCGGTGGTCTTACTTCCGGCCGCTCACTCCGCGTTCACGCCGGAGAATGTAGAGCAAGAACTTGCTCCGTTGTTGTCCCGTTTCAGCCGATTATGGCTTGTGCTAACCGAAACCCACTTACAAGACCCGAATGGTTTGGCGCTGCCTTGGTTACAGGCGCAACGCCAGACGCTCTTTGACCAGTACTTCAATTCCCAAAGATTGGTGCTGTTGGGCGACGCCCAGACACAACGGGTTGTATCGCCGCGTGTCCGTCCGCAGTTTCACCTGCCCGCCGATGCCGGCGGACGGATCATCGGTTACGACTTGCCCGTTCGCCGCGCCGTGCCGGGCAAAAGTGTGTACCAGGCAATCTACATGCGCTTGGTTGATGAGCACCGCATTCAAGTCGCCTGGCGGCATGAGAGTGGGCGCGAGCTGATGCCGCGTAGCATTGAGCTGCCCACCAGCGGGTTGAACAGCGCAATAGCAACAACAGCAACAAGTGAGTTCACGCGCTTCATCGTTGATCTGCCGGTCTTCTCTGCCACGCCCGCCGGCCAGTATGAATTGCTCGTTCGTTGGTCGGATGGCGCCGTGACGACCGTACCCGGTCCATACGTCGATGGCAGCCGTCCGCTGCCTGCCCTAGGTGCGCGCATCGAACAGCCGGCGCAGGTTGGTCCGTTCGAGTTGCTCGGCTTTTTCATCACGCCGACAGATGGTGCGCTCTCGCCTGGCGGCGCTGTAACCGTGCGACTCGACTGGCGCATCCACCAACCGCTCGATGGGCGCTATACCTTTTTTGTCCATTTGCTCGGCGAGCAGTTCAATCCCGCCACGAACGGGCCGGTGTGGGCCGGCCAGGACAGTGAGCCGTTGGGGGGAGGGCTGCCCACCGTTCAGTGGTGGAGCGGTGAAGTGATCCCAGATGAGGTGCGGCTGAATCTGCCGAATGAGTTGCCGGCTGGGGCATATCACATCGAAATCGGCGCGTATCTAACTGCCGATCCACAACGCCTGCCTGTGGCGGGGATGGGCGCCGATCCGGACAATCGACGCATCTTGTTGCGCACAACACTACAGCGGCGCTAAGCGCACGGATCTGTCTGGTGCGTCCCCCCGAGGCCGGATCAAACGGGATGCGGCGATCTGATCAGGTTACTTCGTCCCAGTTCGGGCCGGCCGCTACATCCACTTTTAACCGCACACTCAACGGGAAAGCGTTTTCCATTTCTTGTGCAACGATCTCTTTCACCGCTTCCAGCTCGTTGGCCGGGCACTCAAACACTAGCTCGTCGTGTACTTGTAACGTCATTCTGGTCTGGTAATGTCCTGCGTTCAATGCGCGGTGTACACGGATCATGGCGATCTTCATGATATCGGCGGCGGAGCCTTGTACAGGATGGTTGATGGCTTCGCGTTCGGCGCGCCGTTTGGCCTGGTCGGTGGCGGTTGATCCAGATGCTAACTCCGGAAAGTAGCGCCGGCGGCCCAGCACCGTCTCGACATACCCGCGCTCGGCGGCGAGGCGCTTCGTCGCGTCCAACCAGGCCCGCACGCGCGGAAAGCGTTCAAAGTATTTACGGATGAATTCTTGAGCCTCGGCCTGGCTCATGCCGGTGTTTTGCGCCAGCGCAAACGCGCCCATGCCGTAAGCGATGCCGAAATTGATGCGTTTGGCATAGCTGCGCTGCATGGCATTGACCGACTCCAGGGGCACGTCATAGATGGCCGCTGCCGTCGTGGCATGAATGTCTTCTCCGCGCTCGAACGCAGCTTTCAGGGTTGGATCGTCAGCCAGATGCGCCAGGATGCGCAGCTCGACCTGCGAGTAGTCGGCGCTCAGAATGCGCCAGCCGCGCCGTGCAATGAACGCCTTGCGCACGCGGCGGCCCATCTCTGTTTTGATCGGGATGTTTTGCAGGTTCGGATTTGAGGAGGACAGGCGGCCTGTCACGGCCCCGGTCTGGTTGAAGTCGGTATGAATGCGGCCGGTCTTCGGGTTCACCAACGCCGGCAACGCATCCACGTATGTGCCTTTCAACTTGCTCAACTCGCGGTGCTCTTGGATCAATGGGATGATGTCATGCTTGTCCTTCAGTGCGTCAAGCACGTCGGCGGCGGTTGAGAACGACCCGCCGGCAGTGCGCGGAACGCCTTGTGTCGGCAACCCCAGTTTGCCGAACAGCACATCCGCCAGTTGTTGGGTGGAGTTGATGTTAAAAGCCACGCCGGCCAGGTTATAGATGCTTTTCTCCAACTCGCGCAGGCGAGCTGTGATCTCTGCGGAGAGCCGAGCCAGGTACTCCACGTCGATCATCACGCCGGTCATCTCCATGTCCAACAGCACCGGAATGAGCGGCGCTTCGACTTCGTAAAACAGCTTTTCCTGGTTCAGGCGGCGCAGTTGCGGTTCAAGCACGTGCGCCAGTTTAAATGTGGCGACGGCGTCAGCAGCGGCGTACGGCGCAATCTGCGCTAAAGGCACATCGCCCATTGACACCTGATTTTTGCCTTTGCCGATCAGCTCGCTGATCTCGGTCATTTGCCAGCCAAAATAGGAGAAGGCCAACGACTTCAAACCCAATCCACGTCCGCCAGGGTCGCACAGAAACTGGGCCACCATGGTGTCGAACACAGGCTTGTCAAATGACACGCCGACTTGTCGCAGCGCAGCCAGATCAAACTTGGCGTTATGAGCGATGAGTTGCGCCTCAGGCCGGCCCATCGCGCGCGAGATCGGTTCGAACTTGGGTGAGGCGGGGTCGATGAAGTAGCTGCGTTCTGTGCCGGTGTGAGGCCGGCAGGGCATATACCACCCTTCATTTTCGTTGACCGCCAGAGATAAGCCCACTAACTCCCCCCGCAACGGGTCGAGGTCGGTTGTCTCGGTGTCAAACGCAATCCGCGCGGCAGCATTCAGACGCCGCAGCAGATCGCGATATCCTTCGTCGCTCTCCACAATGCGCGTCGTAAAGGGCAACTGTGGAGCAGGAATGGGCGGCTGGACGGCGTCGCTCGGCAATGTCCCTGCGTCGAACATGCTCAACTGGCCCGGCGCATCGTCGCTCGGCCGATGGCCGGCCGAGGATGGCGCTGCCGGCAAACGTTTAATCAGGCTGGCGAACTCCAGCTCGCGGAACACTGCCAGCGCGCGTGGATAGTCCACCTGCGCACGGCACGCCTCCCAGTCAACATCGAGCGGCGCATCAGTGCGGATGGTGACCAACTGCTTGCTCAGATAGGCTGCCTCTTTGCCGGCTTCTAGCGCTGCACGGGCGCGCTTGGGGGCGTCGTCCAGATGGGCATACACGCCGTCCAAAGTGCCGTACTGTTCCAGCAGCGCCTGGGCTGTTTTCTCGCCGATGCCGCGCACGCCCGGCACATTGTCCGAGGCGTCGCCCACCAGCGCCTTGAAGTCGATCAATTGATCCGGGCGCAAGTGATAGCGTTCTTTGACCTGATCTTCGTCGTAGAGGATTGTTTGTTCAAAGAAACGTCCGGAAGTCAGCACTTTGATGGCTGGGTTGACCAGTTGCAACGCGTCGCGATCACCTGTGACGATCAGCACGTCCATCCCCTCGCCGGCAGCGCGCCGCGCCAGAGTGCCCAACACATCATCGGCTTCAAAGCCCTCTGCCGTGAAGACAGCGATACCCAGCGCATTGACCACCTGCATGATGCGCTGCATTTGCTGCGCCAGCTCGTCTGGCATTTTCTGGCGCGTGCCTTTGTAGTCGGCGTAGATATCGTCGCGGAATGTCTTGCCTACGTCGAACGCGACGGCGATGTAATCAGGTTGTTCCTCGTTCCACACCTTCAACAGCATGTTGGTGAAGGCGTACACGGCGTTGGTCATCTCTTTCTGGCCGTCGTCGCGCGTGATCGACAGCGGCGTGTCCTGCATGGCGAAGTAGGCGCGATAGGCCAGCGAATGACCGTCAATAAGCATCAGCTTGGGGCGGGCGGCAGGCTTGGTCATGCCGCTATCTTAACTCACCCCCTTGTCCAACCGCCTCTCGTCCTCCGTTTGCCTTGCCTCGCTGGGGTCAATAAGCCTTTGCCACCAGCGCGCGCTCGCGCACCGGCCGGCCGGTGACCACGCATTTCCAGTCACCTTCCGGCTGATCGAAGGGGAAGTTGCGGTTGGTGACTTGCAGCTCTTCTTTCAGCCGCGTGTCCACTGCCGGATCGTCTGCCAACGGCGCCAGCGCCCAGCCATCTTGCGTGGCTTCTTTAAGTTCTTCGTAGGTGTTCACTTCGCGAATGTTGGCGCGCTGAAAATCCTCGGCTTGCTTGTAGAGGGACGCATGGATGTCGTCGAACAGCGCGCGCAGTCGCTCGACCAGGCCATCCTGAGGAACAAATGACTTGCCGGCCTTGCCGGGCATGTCGCGTCGCGCCAAGGCGACGCTGTGATTCGCCACGTCTTTCGGCCCGACTTCGATGCGCACCGGCACGCCGCGCATTTCCCAGTCGTTAAACTTAAAGCCGGGCGTTTCCTCACGTTCATCCAGCTTGACACGGATGCCGGCAGCTTTCAGCGTTTGGAAGAGACGCTCACACACCGCCATCACGGCGCTTTTCTCTGCGTCGTTTTTGAAAATCGGCACAATGACGGCTTGGATCGGCGCAACTTTGGGCGGCAAGCGCAGACCCTGATCATCTCCGTGCACCATGATCAGTGCACCGAGGAAGCGCCAGCTCAGACCCCATGATGTGGTCCAGCAGTATTTCTCGGTATTGTCGCGGTCCAGATACTTGATCTCGAATGCCTTGGCAAAGTTCTGACCCAGGTCGTGGCTGGTGGCAGCCTGCAAGGCGCGTTTGTCGCCCATCATGGCCTCGATGGAAGTGGTGTTCACCGCGCCGGCGAATCGCTCGTTAATGCTCTTGCGCCCCTTGATGGAGGGCATGGCGCAGTCTTCTACCCCGTGCTTGTGGTACACGTCCAACATACGCATTACTTCTGCCCAGGCATCTTCGTGTGTCGCGTGCGCCGTGTGGCCTTCCTGCCAGTAGAACTCCATCGTGCGCAGGAAAGGCTTGGTGCGCTTTTCCCATCGCACAACGCTGTTCCAAAGATTGATCAGCACGGGCAAGTCGCGGTAACTCTTGATCCATTGCGCGTACATGTACCCGATGATGGTCTCGCTGGTCGGACGCACGACCAGCGGTTCTTCCAGTATCTCCCCACCGCCCACCGTCACCACGGCCAGCTCTGGACTGAAGCCCTCGACATGCTTGGCTTCCTTCTGCAAGAAGCTCATCGGTATGAACATCGGGAAAGCGGCGTTAACATGGCCGGTCTCCTTGAACCGCTTATCGAGCAGGTCGCGCATGTTCTCGTACAGCGCCCAGCCGTATGGCTTGACCACAATGCAGCCGCGCACCGGTGCATAGTCGGCCATATCTGCTTCACGGATCACGTCCAGATACCACTGTGAGAAGTCCTGCGAACGAGGAGTGATTTTTGCCATAGCTTGTCTTCTTTGAAATCGAACCTCAAAATGCGCCACTCGCTATTGATTGCGTTCCATGCGCCGCTACTGCTTCCAGTCCGGGAAGAATTCGTCTGTTGGGCTGTCGAGGTCAATCGGTGAGCGCCCCCGACCGTCGGCGGTGGTGATGTATAGCCGAAAACCTTTGGCGGTGTTGACGGTGTATGCCAGCATGGTGTCATCCGGCGACCAGGCCGGCTGAGTTGAGGGAATTTCATCTCGCGTCAGCGGCGTCACAACGCCGGTGCGCGTGTCCAGCTTGTACAGCTCATACACGCCGGTTGGGTCGGCGGCGAATGCCAGATAGCGGCCGCTGCGCGACCAGGCCGGAAATTGATAGTTGGCCTGATCATTGGTGCTGACTCGTTCCACTGCTGCTCCGTCGAGCGTCATCACATAGAGCTGGTAGGTGCCCGTTTCGTTGGAGATGTAGGCGATTCGGCGACCATCCGGCGACCAAGCCGGCTGAAGATGATTTCCTTTGCTCTGCGTCAACTTGCGCAGTTGCGTGCCATCCGGTCGAATGATGTAGATATCTTGCTGGCCTGCTTCGCCCGACGAGAATGCCACCAGTCGGCCATCCGGCGACCAAGCCGGATGAACCACCGAGCGCATGTTAGTCAACTGGCGCATGTTCTTTCCCTCGGCGTCCATGATGAACAAATGCGCCACACCGTTCTGTTCGATGCTGGCGACAATTTGCGATCCATCGGGCGACCATTTGGCTCCCAGCACGTCTGCCTTGAGGTTGGTCAATTGCCGGCGGTTATAGCCGTCGGCGTCCATCACAAACAAGTTGAAGCTGCCGTTATCGGAAACGCTAGAGAAGAGCAGCTTGCCACGCGGCTTCACGCGCGTGACCGGCACGGTGGGGCTGGCCGGCGCCCCACAGGCGACAAGCAGCGTTGCCAGGCAACACACGGCAAGTAAAGCGCGTCTTGTCATGCAGATGATCTCGATCCTCGAAGATAAGAGCGCGCTGATTATACTTAGCCGGCGCACGGTCTGCTTATGAATCATTCACCTGAATTGAACTGGCAAGCCATAGCGGATGAAACTGTTCGCCTAACGCGAGACCTCATCCGACTGGACACCTCTAATCCGCCCGGCAATGAGATGCTGGCGGCTCGTTACATCGCCGGCCTGTTGCGCGCCAACGGCGTTGAGCCGGTGGTCATCGAAACCGCGCCCAATCGCGGCAATGTGATTGTCCGCTTGAAGGGCGATGGCAGCGCGCAACCGTTGCTGCTCTACGCCCATACCGATGTGGTGCCGGTCGAGCCGGACCATTGGTCGGTTGGTGCATTTGACGGTCTGCTGCGGGATGGCTATGTGTATGGCCGGGGCGCGCTGGACATGAAAGGCATTTTGGCGATGCAGTTGGCGGTCTTTCTGGCCCTTGCCCGTCAGGTGCAGGCCGGCACTCTGTCCCTGCGCCGTGATCTGATTTTGGCTGCTACCGCCGATGAAGAAAGCGATGCCGATCAAGGCATCGGCGTTCTGGTGCGCGAGCATCCTGACCTGCTGCGCGCCGAGTACGCCTTGAGTGAATTCGGCGGCTATTCGTTACACTTGGGCGGCAAGTGCTTCTACCCCATCCAGACCGCCGAGAAAGGGAATGTGT
>JANWVJ010000044.1 GCA_025056895.1 Thermoflexales bacterium | reverse complement strand
GAGTTGTGGCAGGTGCGCTGAACGCACTCACTCCAAAGATATGCGCTGTGAGAACCAAACGCACCAAGGCGCGATAAAAGCTTGCCCGCCTTGCGTCCCTGTGAGACGGCCCTGGAACAAGTGTCCTTTTCATGTCTGTATGCTCTCCACGTGGTGCGCGCTGAACCCCGTCGATCCCAAGCTGGCCGGCTGACGCGCTATGCTTTATGAGGTGAGTAACGATCTCTCGGACACACTGGCTGATTCTAGATCGACCCACCGGCTGACCGTAGAGCCGGCGCAGGGCGCCGGTGCACGGTGCAAGCGCAGTCGAACTTGCTAAGCTGCCAGCGCCACATCCAATAGCATCATCACTGTAAAGCCGGCCATGGCGCCGAACGTGCCCACATTGGAATGCTCGCCGCGTTGTGATTCGGGGATCAATTCTTCGACAACGACATAGATCATCGCCCCGGCAGCGAAGCTGAGGGCGTAGGGCAGGATGGGCTGCACCAAGAGCACTGCTCCCGCGCCGATCACGGCAGCGATTGGCTCCACTACCGCAGAGAGCTGGCCGAAGAAGAAACTGCGCCTACGCGACATCCCTTCACCGCGCAGCGGCATGGATACGGCCAGCCCCTCTGGAAAATTTTGCAGGCCGATGCCGATTGCCAATGCCACTGCGCCGGCCAACGTCGCCGCCGGCAGGTCGGCAGCGACGGCGCCGAATGCTACGCCAACGGCCAGCCCTTCTGGAAAATTGTGCAGCGTGATCGCGAGCACCAGCAACACGCTGCGCTGCCAAGAAGTCTTCATCCCCTCTGCTTCGGAGAGGGGTAACCCCAAGTGTAAGTGGGGCAGAAGGCGGTCAACGATCCACAGGAAGCCGCCGCCGATCATGAAGCCGACCACAGCCGGCAACCAAGCCGGCCCACCGCTCTCTTCGGCCATTTCAATCGCCGGCGCCAATAACGACCAGAAACTGGCAGCAATCATCACACCGGCGGCAAACCCCAGCATCAGGTCAAGAAGGCGCTTGTTTACCGTGCGAGTGAAGAACACGCCGGCTGCCCCCAACGCCGTCATGCCCCACGTGAATACAGTCGCCAGAAAAGCCTGAGCAATCGGATGGATAGGTTGTAGCATCTCGATCACGCATCACCTCCGAGCTAAACAGTGTCTTGTCACGATAAACGGTTGTAGCGGCTTCCTTGCCTCTCACACTGTGCCTGCAACGTGTTGACTCCTTCGCCGCAGTCTCCCCATGTGCCGGGATGTGCAAGCAAGCGCGCAGGCAGCCGCTTTGAGCGCTTGTTTCATTGTAGCAACGGCGCGATCGGATGCAGGAGAGTGGCTGCCTTCAAAGCCGGCAGCCGGAATCGCACCTGGCCGGCCGGGGGTCAATAGGCGCCCAGTTCTTCTAACCGGTTGTCGTCGATGCCGAAATAATGTGCGATTTCGTGCCGCACCGTGATGGCTACCTCTTCCTTGAGTTCTTCCAGCGTGTTGCACGCTTCCTCGTGCGGGCGTTGGAAAATGGTGATCAGATCGGGCAGCACCAAGTCGTAGGAGGAGCTGCGCTCGGTGAGCGGGATGCCGCGATAGAGACCGAACAGAGTTTCACCTTCCGGCGCCTCCTCGCCGGCTTCGGCGGCGTAGGCGAAATCGTCCCGTGTGGGTTGGCTGCGGATTTCGATCTCGACATTGTGAATGGCCTCGCGCAGATGAGCCGGCAGTGCCTCGATCGTTTCTCGAACAATCTGTTCAAACTGGCGACGACTGACCCGAATCATGGGCTGGCTCCTCACCGAGGTTGTTCAAAATGGCAAACCCAGCGCCTCGGTCAGCGCGGCGCGCACCAGGACAATCACCAGGATCTCGGTCAACGTGAAGAACGCTCCGGCTGTTAAGGGCAGTGTCATCTCGGACCAGCGTTCGATCCGCCCTTCGCGCCGCATCAGCAAAATCACCAGCAAGGCGTTGACGATTACCAACAGCACGATGACACCCAAGCTGCTGATTGCAGCAATTGGGCCGTACAAAAAGGGCGGTTGCCACAGTACCACGCCGATCACGATGCCGGCTACGGCCACCAATCGCCCCATATCGCGCCAAGACGATACGCTGGGTTGTGCGGTGCTCAGGTCAGGTCGCCATACCGCCGCATTGAACAGAGGCACCACGAACGACGACAGCGCCGCGCCCATCAGCGCGCCGGTGACCAATCGCAGCCAGTTTTGCGGTGTGTACAGGAACACTTCTCCACGCGCCAGCAGAAGATATGAGTTCAGCCCGTCGAACGCCCAGGCGGCGAAAAAACCGCCCAAAACGAGCACATAGGGCCGTGCCGGAAACTGGTTGACGCGCTTTGGCTGAACCAAGATAAAGCTGAGCACGCCCAGCAACGCGGCGCTGAACATGCCGGTGTCGCGCGCGCACAGCGGCAATTGCACACCGGCAACGAAAAACGACCGGTCGGGGATGCGGTGGCACACGGCATAGCCGACCAAGTCAAACGCGCGGGTCACCGGCGCCGGCAAGAGCGCCGCAACGGCTATCACGATGAGCAAAGCGTAAATCGGCCACCATGTCCATTCCACGAGGTGACGTTGAGGGGTTTTAAGCATAGATTCAGCCCTTCAGAACGAGTGTTAAAAAAGAAGTGGTGTGCTGCAATTGGCACCATGTGCCAGGCCACGGGGCATCTCGAATTGGGCCTGTTCATTCATGGGCTGCCGGGCCTGGCCACCAAGACGAGAATCAGAACGATCACCACCGTCCAGAGTAAAGCGCTGCTGCCTTCGAGCAAAGGGAAGACGCGGCTTAACGGCCAGCCCAGCCGGCGCACGGCGCCGTCGAGAACAGTGTGCAACCAACTGAACCCGATCACGTTATATAGGTGTTGTCGGTGTCGCGCGAAGAATCGACTCCAACGCGCCTCGAACCACCACAGGAGCGCGCCGATGAGCGTCGGTCCCAGCCAAATTGCCCAGCCGGCAGGTGTATTCCGATTGAGCGCAGTAATCAAGTCCGGCGCACTGGCCAACCCCGGCGCGATACCAAAAGCCAAGATGTGCGCCCCCAGGGTGACCGTGGCCAGTATCGGCAGACCTAAGCTCAGCTTCATCGCGCCGATCGAAGCCAATGGGGCAGGGTAGGGAGTCGCGCTGGTCGGCGCGAAGGCTAAGCGCAAAGCGCCTAAGGTCAACAGCACCTGAACGAGCGCCAGCCCGATCAGCAAAATTATCCCTATTTCATTGTGGTCCACCCACGAGGCGGCAATGCCGGCTCGCCCGATGAAGCCCGCCGTCAAAGGCAGGCCGATCAAGCTGAGCGCTCCGCCGATACGCCCTACCAGCGCCGCGCGCTGGCCGAATGTTGAAACGTCGCTCGGCACGGTAGCGGCCAGTTGACAGCCGGCCAGCCAGTTCAGCGTTGCGAGGGCGACGCTACCTGCCTCTTGCAATGTCGCGGCACAAATGGCCAAGCTCAGCGCGCTGCTGCATAGCGCGGCGCGCAACAACGAACGGCGCTGTGTGATGCCGCCGATAAATCCGCTGAGCGTTCCGGTCAGCAGCGCCAATCCAAAGAACCACAGCGGGGGTTGAGGAGCATCAAGGGTGGGAAGCTTTGCAAGCACGATTAGACCGGAGATGGCTGGAGCTTGGCTGGTCCAGTGTGCGTCGTGAAACTGGCCGGCGATCGCGCGCAGCGGCGCCAGCCCAAAACGCAGCGCCAGCGCCACGCTCATAAATCCCATCAGGCGCTCCGAAACGTTTGACATCGGAATATAGGCGCTATTGCCAACGGCGACGTGCAGCGCCAGCCCGACAACCAGCAACGCAGAAGATGCGCCCTGGAACATCGCATCTGCCATCACTCGCTGTGACTCCCGCCCGCGCTGGATGCCCGTGACAATCGACAAGATGTCTACCAGCCCGATGCCGATGATGAGCGTCAGCAGCGTGTTCGAAAGCGCCGTCAGCGCCAAGGCACTGAACAGCAAAGCAATTGTGATGTGATGAGCTCGGACGCCGACTTCGCGCGGGTGCAGGGCGCCGGCCAACTGGACGATCGCAACGGCGATCAGGATGACGCCGGCCGATGGGCTGCTGGCCAGAATAAGTGGCGCGCCGGTAACCGATACCGGCCCCCAATTGCCCAACGCGATTTCAAAAGTCGCGCCGTGGACGACCCAAGCAACGATCACGGTGAGCGCGGCTGCCAGTGGCCGCGCAGCCCAGGCCACGCTGTAGCTGCGCGTTGTTTTGGTGAGTAATAAACCAATCAGGGTGCCGAGCAACGGCAGTCCCATCAGTGCGATGACGAAGTACGTTGGCACGCGGTCAGTTTATCATGCCCGGCATGGAGAAGGTCTTCTTTGCAATCGGCGCAGCGGCTGCCGGCCTGGCCGTTGCCCTCGGAGCGTTCGGCGCCCATGGCTTACGGGCCGTCTTACCGGCGGATATGCTGGTTAACTTTGAGACCGGCGTGCGCTATCAGATGTATCATGCGCTGGCCTTGCTGACCGCAGCATTCGCGCTCACGCGCTGGCCGGGGTCGTCCTTGCTTGTGGCAGCCGGTTGGTTGTTTCTCGGCGGGATAGTGATTTTCTCCGGCAGTCTGTACCTAATGGCTCTGACCGGATGGCGCTGGTTAGGGGCGATTATGCCGCTCGGCGGCATAGCGTTTATTGCCGGCTGGGCGTGTCTGTGCCTCGCCGCGTTAGAAGTGTAATCTCGTGTGTAGTTGATGCGCGTATTGTGTCGGAGCATCGGAGCTCCGAGCTCCGAGCAGAAGCGGTTGATCAACAGAGTGCTTTGAATTAGAATAGCGCCCGCTATTGGGCCGGCTCGATGGTATAGATGCAATCAGCCGGCCTGAACTAATCGGATTGATGTGTCCTGCGCGCACGCGCAGACAAGCAGCGATAAACGGAGAGAAGTATTCGTGGCAAATACAAAGTCTGCAAAAGAACGAATTCGCAATAGCGCTCGCAAAGCGCTCTTCAATCGTTTGCATCGTTCGCGGGCCCGCACCCACGTCAAGAAGACACGCACCTTGATTGCACAGAAGAACGTGCCTGCTGCCCGCGAGGAAGTTATCAAGGCTATCAGCGCACTGGATCGTGCCGCCGGCAAGGGCGTGATCCATCCCAACAATGCAGCGCGGCGGAAGTCGCGGCTGATGAAGCTGTTGAACAAGGCTGCTGCCAAGAGCTAGTACGCTGGGGCTGCTGATCAGTCCCCTGCACGTCATATCGCGCCGGCTGCGGTCAATCTCGTTGAGTGCATTGACCGACAGCCGGCACTTTTCGTTTGTCGTGCCGCTCTCGTTGCGTGCATGGCTGCACAGGCCTAATCTGTGTAGCAGGTGGCAAGGCCGAGTATTCGGTGCGAAAGGTATAGCTCCCTCTAAGATTACTCGCTACCGTTGTCATGCATGAACAGACGTACCCAAATTCTGTTTCTGTTGGCAAAGACGGCCGCCAGTGTGCTCGCTTTGCAGGCGCTTTGGGTCGGAGTCGCGTTCGCTCAGGGCGGCTCTGCCGCAGGCAGCGCCCCCGACGTCACACGCCATGATGCCACATCTCAGGCCATTCATCCGTTGATGATCGAGTTTTTGCGCCGGCGCGACTACCCTCCTGGCGAGATCGTCATCGAGTCTGTCTTGCCGCGCGGAGCAAACTATGATCGGTATCTGGCTTCATATCGCTCAGACGGCCTGAAGATTTATGCCTTGCTCACTGTGCCGCGTGGTGAACGCCCTGCAACCGGCTGGCCGGTGATTGTGTTCAATCACGGTTACATTCCGCCGGCGCAATATCGCCCGACTGAACGGTACATCGCTCATGTTGATCGGCTGGCGCGCAGCGGCTATATCGTCTTCCGTCCTGACTATCGCGGGCATGGCAATTCAGAAGGAGAAGCAGAGGGCGCATACGGCTCGCCGGGCTACACCATCGATGTGCTGAATGCCGTAGCTGCTATCAAGCGATTCCCTGCCGCAGACCCGAACCGCGTGGGCATGTGGGGACACTCGATGGGTGGATACATCGCGTTGCGCGCAATGGTGACGACACCGGACATCAAAGCCGGTGTGATTTGGGCCGGTGTGGTGGCCTCTTATCCAGACCTGCTAGAAAGTTGGCGCAGGCCGGTTCCTCCCAGCATTCCGCCTCGGGCGCGCGCCTGGCGCACCGAGCTGGTGCAAACCTACGGCTCCCCAGAGCAGAATCCTGCTTTCTGGAACGCTATCTCCGCCAACAGTTATCTGGCTGATCTGTCCGGCCCATTGCAATTGCACCACGGGACGGCCGACGCTTCGGTGCCCTATGAGTTTTCCCAAAAGTTGCGCGACCAAGTCCAAGCGGCCGGCCGAGTTGTCGAGTTCCACGCCTATCGCGGCGACAATCACAACATCTCGAATCAATTCTCGTTGGCCATGCGTCGCACGATCGAGTTCTTCGATCGCTATCTCAAGAACTAGTGCGCCGGCTGCCTCTTTTATGCTTGACTCATCCGGCGTGCGCGCCGAAACGCCAGCAAACGCAGTCCGTTGAGCGATACTAACACGGTGCTGCCTTCGTGTGCTACAACACCAAGCGGAAGGGGCACTTGAACCCCCATTGCTGCCGCTAGCATGATTAGGATGACGGCGCCTGCGAAAGCGAGATTCTGGATCACCGTGCGTTGCGCGCGCCGGCTGAGGGCGATGACATACGGAATATTCGACAAGTCATCGGACATCAGCACAATGTCGGCAGTTTCGAGCGCCACGTCGGCGCCGGCAGCGCCCATCGCGATCCCCACCGTGGCTGTGGCTAGCGCCGGCGCGTCGTTGATGCCGTCGCCCACCATGGCCACCGGCCCTTGGTGTGTCATCTCTTTGATCAGGCGCACTTTGTCCTCCGGCAGCAACTCGGCGTAATAGGCGTCCACGCCGGCCTGAGCGGCGATTGCCTGCGCCACCACCGAGTTGTCGCCGGTCAACATCACGGTGCGCAGCCCCATTTCGCGCAGCTCGCGCACCACCTGTGCGGCGCCAGCGCGCAGTCGGTCGGCCACCGCAATCACGCCCAACACCTCTGCCGAGCGCTGGTCTGGCAACAAACGTGCCACCAGCATCGCCGTCTTGCCTTCTCCTTGCAGGCGCGTGACCTCATGGGCTGCGCTGCTGCACGTCATGCACTCGACCGATTCAAAGTAGCGCGGGCTGCCGATGGCGATGATCTGACCGTTCACCACGGCGCGTACCCCCAAGCCGGGGCGCGCTGTGAAGTCTGTGGCGGGCGAGAGTCCCGTCCCCAAGCCGCGCGCTTTGGCCTCGCCGACAATCGCGTGTGCTACCGGATGCTCGGATTTTGCTTCGACTGCGGCGGCCAGCGCCAGCAGCTCGGCCTCGCTGCCGCTCCAGTCTGCAATCTCGCCGGCAGGCGTGACGATGATATCGGTCACACGCGGCTTGCCCTCGGTCAGCGTGCCGGTCTTGTCAAATGCGACGGTGCGGATGCCGGCAGCCTGTTCCAGGTGAACACCGCCTTTGAACAAGATACCCCGGCGCGCGCCATTACCAATGGCCGACAAGATTGTGGCCGGCGTGCTGATGACCAACGCGCAAGGTGAGGCAACAACCATCAGTGTCATGGCGCGGTAAAAAGCCGTCTCGAACTGCTCGTTGAAAATCAACGGCGGGACGATGATCATCAATGCTGTGAATGCCAACACGCCGGCAGCATAGTAACGCTCGGCTTTGTCCAGGAAACGTTGCGTGCGCGCCTTTTCACTCTGGGCTTCTTCCACCAGCTTAATCAACCGAGCAATCGTTGAGTCGGTTGCCAAGCGCGTGACGCGCACTTCCAGGCTGCCGCGCTGGTTGATCGTTCCGGCAAATACGCGATCACCGGCTTTCTTGAACACCGGCATTGATTCACCGGTGATAGATGCTTGATCGACCGTGCTCTCGCCCTCCACTACCACGCCGTCCAGCGCGATGCGCTCGCCCGGTCGCACCACGATGCGGTCACCGACCAGGATGCGCTCAATCGGCGTAAGTTCCAGCCGGCTGCCTCGGCGTACCAACGCGCGCGTGGGCCGCAGTTTCGCCAGCGAACGGATCGCGTCGCGCGTGCGGCCAATCGCAAATGCTTGCAGCACGTTGGACAGCGAGAACAAGAACAAGAGCATCGCCCCTTCAAATGGCGCGCCGACGATAGCAGCGCCAATCGCTGCCAGTACCATCAACAGATCAACATCGATCGTTCGCTCACGCAGCGCTTCGATGCCGCCCTTCAGCCCAAACGCGCCGCCGGTGATGTAGGCGAGGGTATAGAAAACTGCTGAAGGGACGGGTGCATTCATCAAGCGTTCGGCGCCCAGACCTAGCAGCATGGCTATCAAGGTAATTGGCACACACAGCGCCTCGACCCGCTGTTCGGTGAACCAATTGCGCGCACGGACGATCCAATGGGTCTGGTCGGCCTGGTTCAGCGTGGATGCAGGGGCGGACGCCGCGTTACCCTGGTTCAGGAGAATGTCGCACGGTGCGCCGGCAGCCCCTACTGCTTGGCACACCATCCGTTCCTGTTGAACATAGCCGCTGATCATCGCGCCGCACTGCGCACAGAGAAAGTGCGTGTTCGACTGAATGCCTGGCTGAGTGCTCGTGTCGGTGTTCGGCTGACTGCTGGCCCGATCAACCGGGCGCTCATCTGGGCAAATAAAACCTTGTGTATCCATGGTCTTTCTTCCGCGCTTGTGAATAGCCAATCAGTCTTCTGGAGCCGGCCTGTGGTCAGGCGCTTTGTGTTGGCGTCGTATCTCCTGTCCGATCCGGTTCGATCAAGATCACTTCCGCCAGTGGGTATCCCAGGGTGATGGTCTGCTCGGATGTGGCTACCGTGACAGCACCGCCGTAGGGGGCAATCGATTTGAGCGTGATAGAGGCGCCGGGCATTAAGCCGAGCTGACCAAAGTATTCGAGCCACTCCGGCTTGTCTGTGTCAATGCAGCGGATCACGCCGGCAGTGCCGATCGGCTGGATCACCAGCTTGACATCGGGCACGGCCGGCATCACGCCATCGCGAGTCGGGATGACGTGTCCGTGCGGGCAGCGCGTCGGGTGGCCGGTGATTTCGTCGATGCGATCCTCGAACTCTTGGTCGATGACGGTTTCGAGGGCATGGGCGTGCTTGTCCACTTCATGCCAGCGGAACCCCATCACTTGGATGAGGAACACTTCCAGGAGGCGATGCCGGCGGATGGTGCGCAGAGCAACTTTGATGCCCTGTGGGGTGAGCGTGGCGCCTTTGTAGGGTGTGAGCTGGACCAGCTTGCGCCTGGCCAACCGCCTAAGCATGATGCTTGCGCCCGAGGGCGTGACGCCCAGCCGCTCGGCGATCACGTTGGTTGTGGCCGGCTCGCCGCCCTGGGACAGCCGGTAGATCACATCCAGGTAATGCAGCGTAGCTTGGTTGAGGTCTTGGGTCTCTGGGTTCATGATTTGCCCTTTAACTTCTCTATTTGTCGTGGCAAATCATGAATTTAATCGGTGTCAAACCTGAGTTTTTGGTGAGAGATTGTAGCTGCGCGGCAGGATATGGACAGGAGTCGGCACGCTGTTTTCGAGTTACAAGATGCCGGCCGGCGTCGATGCCGTGTCGATGCTGCGTCGATGCCGAAGGAGGCGCGGGAGCGACGGCGCACAATTGCCATGCGCTGATCCGTCAAGCACCGCAGCGCCACCGATACTGCCGGCGGCGCTGCGGACAGGCCATGATTTACTGAGGTAGCATCAATCTGAACGGCGCAGCGCGCTTGCGCTGCCCGAATGATGGCGCTGCGCCGGCCCAGGCGCTCTCAATGCAAGAGATGCGCTGTGGTAGGTTCTATTGCCAGGCAACGATAGTTAGGCGTGCGCGCCAGCGCTCGACTTGTCAGCCGGCTTGTCTTTGGCTTCTTCGATTGCGATTTCAATGCGTTCGCGCGCTTCATTGGCCAGCTCGGCCGCCCGCTCGCGCGCTTCTTCGATGATGCGTTCAGCCCGCCGGCGCGCGTCGGCGATCGTGGCATCCGCCCGTTCTCGAGCGTCTTCAAGGATATCTTGCGTGCGGTCGCGCAACTCTTCGCCGGTGCGGCTGATTTGCTTGCGCGTTTCTTCGCCGGACTGGGGCGCCAACAGTAACGCTGAGGCCGCGCCGACCAGGGCGCCGATCAAGACGCCGGCAAAAAATGCTCCAATCTCCGCGCTTGAATCTTGGTGTGCCATTTGACCTTCTCCTTGCTTAGGTGGTTTCTCGAAACTGTTCTTTGAATGAAAGCTATGTGCTCTTGGCGGCAAACAGCTCCTGTGTTTGCCTCTTGCGGTCTGTAAACCGTTCCATACGCCTAGTCCACCGAGCGAGCAGCAGGGCGCTCATCCGACATGGAAGACGATGAAGGGGTGTTTGGCTCTGCCTGCGTCTCGGATGGGGATGAGGCCGTTCCGGTTGGCGCTGATGCGTTGCCTGCCGGACGCTGACGGCGCGCGCCGGCGCGAGCGCCAACAGCATTCGCTGCTCCTCTCAACCCAGAAAGGAAGCTGAACGCTTTAATAGCCGGTTTTGCCAAGTTGTCGCTCATAAACACCGCCGTGCCGCGCACGGTGTTGACCGTCTGGTTTGCATTGATCAACATCGGCTTAATCTCGTTGCGCAACAAGACGATCAAGGACTGTAGTTGCCAGATCAGGATCGCCAGCAAAATGCCGATCAGCGCGCTGATGAACGCCAGAGCGATGATGAAAATGTCGCGGATGTTGGCAGTGCGCTGAGGATTCTCGGCCAGAAACCAGATGATCAAAATCGTTACAACAACAAAGAGCACGCCGCCAGCGACCATGCCGATGAGCAGCTTCGTATTGGGTCTGGCCTCTTCAGGCTGCGCAGGCCCAACAGGGTCGGATGAACGGGCTGATGCCTGGCCTGGAGTTGTGGTTGGGCTCATGTCCTAAGAGATTATAGCAGAGGGGCGCTTTGAAAGGGCATATTTGCTTTGACGTAAAAACCCCGCCCAGTTGGGGGGGCGGGGTTGGTGTCGATCAATAAAGATCGTGCCGGCTTAGTCTTCACTGCGCCGCATGCCGGTCAGCAGAGTCACGTAGTACAGCAAGGTCAGGATGGATTGAGTTGCGGCAGCGACGTATGTCAACGCAGCGGCGTCGAGTACCTTTTTGGCGCTGTTCAACTCCTCGCCGACCAAGATGTGGCTGCTCTGCAACATGCGGAGCGCTCGCCGGCTGGCGTCAAACTCGACCGGCAGTGTGACCAAGGCGAACACGGCTGTGAGCGCGAAAGCAATCACGCCAATCCAGGCCAGCTGCGTGCTCTGGAACAGCAGCCCGATCATAAACAGCACCGGACCCACCCAAGAGCCGACGGTCACCGCCGGCACGATTGCGCCGCGCAACTTCAGTGGCGTGTATCCCTGGGCATCTTGCTCGGCGTGACCCAGCTCGTGCGCTACGACGGCTACTGATGCGACCGAGTTCTGTACAGAGCTATCTGACAGGTAGATCGACTTGTTGCGTGGATCGTAATGATCGGTCAGTTCCCCTGGCGTCCCTTGGATGCCGACATGGCCAAGCCCGTTGTGGCGGATCAAGAGTTTGGCCGTGTCCAGGCCGTTGACCCCGCGCGAGGTGGGCACTTGGGCATAGCGTGCAAACGTGCTTCGCACTTTGAACTGTGCCCACAACGCTAGCAGCAAGCCCGGCAGTGCAAACACCAGGTAAAGTGGATCGAACAGGAAAGGCATCGCGTCTTCCTCCGTATGTTTCTATTCAAACTGTCAACTTGTTGCGTTTGTCCTTTTTATCGTGCTTGTTAAGCACCACATCCTCGCTTGCGCCGGCTTTGGCTCTGCCGTGCCGTGCCGCGCTCGCTCTCTGAGCGAAGATATTTAAGGTTATAGTAAAAGACCTGTATAGGATTTGCGTGAGAGCTGGTTAGGTTTAGTGTGAGCGTAGCCTGAGAGCGACCGCACTTCCTTTATCAGCCGACTATCTTTATCAGCCGATTATAAAGAGGGATTGACTTATGGATTCAATCTTGGATAACGCCGGCGGGACGAAGCGGCGATTTGGCGCCAGAGGAGAATGGTGGGTTGTTGCTCAATTCACGTTGGGGCCGGCTTTTGTGGTGACAACTTGGCTCACACGGGGCCGGGCATTTGACCTGAGCACATGGTCGACCTGGATAGGCATTGTGTTGGCAGCCCCGGCAGCAGCCCTGGTGATCGGCGGCATCCTTTCTTTAGGCCGCAATCTCACACCTCTACCTGCACCCGTCGAAGACGGTGCACTGGTCGATCAGGGCTTATATTGTATCGTGCGCCATCCTATCTATTCGGGCATCATATTCGCGGCGGTGGCTTGGGCGTTGATGTGTGGCAGTGTGCTCGGCCTGTTTTTGTCCATCCCTGTGTTTGTTTTCTTTGATCTCAAGTCACGCCGCGAAGAAGCTTGGCTTGCCGAGAAGTATCCCGCCTATGCCGACTATCGCCGGCGCGTGCGCAAACTGATTCCCTTTCTCTATTGACTCTTCAACTCTACTGCGTGCCCAGGGCACATCATTTAGCATTGCGTTGCCCTCCTGAAGAGCCTAAAATCCAACATCGATCAATTATGGCGTTGTATCACATTAGCTTTGGCCGCGAAGATTTGGGATCAAACCCGCCGACTACTGCGCTGTTGTCCGGCGACCCGGAGCGCGCCTTCCGGATTGCTGAAACGTATCTGGGCGAAGCGCGCCTTCTGTCTGATCACCGTGGCTTGAATAGTTACATCGGCTTGTTGCCTAATGGTGTGCCGATCTTATCGGCGACCAGCGGTATGGGTGCGCCTTCGCTCAGCATTGTCGTCAATGAACTGTTCCAGGTGGGCATCCGGCGCATCCTCCGCGTTGGTACAACCGGCTCGATCCAGCCGCATGTGCGGGCGGGTAGTGTGGTGATCAGCAGCGCTGCATTGTGCCGGCAAGGCGCGGCGGATGACATTGCGCCGGTTGAATATCCTGCCGCCGCCGATCCGTTTCTGACCGTGGCGTTGGCGCGCGCCGCGCGAGAGTTGGGCGTTGAACACCACGTAGGCATCACGGCGTCCGTGGACACGTTTTATGAGGGTCAGGAACGGGTGGATACATCCGCTAACCCGAATGTGCTGCGCCGGCTACGCGGCGTAACTGATGAGTACCGGCGCTTGAATATATTGAATTACGAGATGGAGTGCGGCACGCTGTTTAAGATGGCCGGCGTGTATGGATTTGCCGCCGGTTGCGTGTGCGGTGTGATTGCTCAGCGCACAGCCGCTGAGTCAGTAGTCGCGGAGCAAAAGGCAACCGCTGTCGATAATGCTATTCGTGTCGCGATTCGCGCCCTGATGAATTCCGCCGGATAGGGGAACGCACCAACCGACCGACAACACATATACCAGTCCCAGCCTCTGTGCGCCCTCGAAGCGATGGCTGTTCGACTAGCGTGGTTCGATGATCAGCCTAATCGTTGTACGCTCTGCTCCTTCGATGTTAATCTCGCCGAACGAGGGGATTACCACGACGTCGATGCCATCGAGCAACAGGTAGCCCCGTGCGATCGTGGCGGCCTTCACTGCCTGGTTGACCGCGCCCGCGCCGATGGCCTGCACCTCGGCCCGGCCATGTTCGCGCACTACGCCCGCGATCGCCCCTGCTACAGCAGTCGAACGAGAGTTGGCAGATACCTTGATCAGCTCCATTGTCCACCTCTGGTGTCCACCTCTGGGTCCGCCACAAGCAGGCTGGACTATCATTACTGCCATATCTTAACAGGAGTTGTCCGTGAATCGATGGCGCGCCGCAGCAGATGAGGGTGCTCTCCGTGGCGCTGCCAATCGATTGATGGATGCGTATTGATCGGAGTTCACATGACTGCTCAATCATCCGCAATTTGTGTGGTCGGCAGCGCCAACGCAGACATGGTTACGCGACTGCCCAGAATGCCGCGCCGAGGCGAAACGGTGCTTGGCAATTCCTTCAACACGTTTTACGGCGGCAAAGGAGCCAATCAAGCCGTTACGGCTGCGCGCCTGGGCGCACGGGTCAGCATGGTGGCCAGGGTTGGTCGCGACATCTTTGGTGAGAACATCGTGCGCAATTTTCAGGCCCAGGGCATCGATGTCCGCTATGTCGTCTTCGACGAGGCAGCCTCCACCGGCGTGGCGACCGTGCTGGTGGACGATGAGGCGCACAACTATCTCGTGTTGGTGCCGGGTGCGAATGCGGCCCTCTCTGTTGAAGATGTGCGTGCGGCTCAAGATACGATCCGCTCCGCCGGCACAGTTGTATGTCAGCTCGAAGTGCCGATCCCAACCAGCATCGAGGCGTTTCGCCTGGCCAAACAGGCCGGCGCCCGCACCATCTTGAATCCCGCGCCGGCCCAGCCTTTGCCCGATGAATTGCTGGCGCTCACCGATCTGTGCGTGCCGAATGAAACCGAGGCCGAAACGTTGACCGGCTTGCCGGTCGGCACACTTGCCGAAGCCGAGACAGCCGCTCGTCTGTTGCTCCAACGAGGGCCACAAGCAGTCATTGTCACGTTGGGAGCACGTGGTGCCTTGTGCGTGACTGCCGATGGCGCAGACTATGCGCCTGCTTTCAAAGTGCAAGCAGTCGATCCAACCGCAGCCGGCGACGCCTTCATCGGCGCGTTGGCTGTCTTTCTGAGTGAAGGGGCAGATTTAAGCGTTGCTGTGCGCAAAGCAAATGTAACGGCTGCTCTTTCGGTGACACGCATGGGCGCCCAAAGCTCGTTGCCTCAGCGCATAGAAGTAGAGGGTGCGTTACAAGCTGCTCGTGAGCAAGGTTTGTTTGGCTGATACTCAAAATCCTGAGACCGAGGCAGGAATGTCCCTGCCGAAGCAATAGAGCATCTCATAGGATTGACACAAGCTGACTCTTGTGCAGCTCTGTGAGCCGTTTGCTCATCGTTTGGCATCACGCGAAGTTTTCAATTGAGCAACTAGTTGATACAATGCGCTTTCCATAGGAGCATCATGGGCAGCTACAGGACGGCCCTCACGGTGCTGATTGTGGATGATGATGCATTCAACCGCGAGGGGATGCAACTCTTTCTAGCTCAAGAAGGCTTCACGGTGGTTGAAGCCGGCGATGATGCTGCTGCCCGTCTGTTTGCTACGAGAGTGCCCTTTGACGCCGCCGTGCTCGATATTTCGATTCCGCCTCATGCCGGCGCGCGCGCCCACGCTGATCAAAGCCTGGGCATCCATCTGGCTCGTCATCTGAAAGAGATCAATCCACGCCTCGGTATCGTGCTTTTCTCGGCTTATGAAGATCGTGGCCGTGAAGTATTGAAGTTGTTGGAAATGGGCGTAGTCGGCCTGGCATACAAGCTGAAGGGATGCCGACCCTCCGCTTTGCTCGACGCGTTAAAGGCCGTGCTCGCCGGACGTGTGGTCATCGATCCCGAAGTGACCAACGCCCGTGACCTGGCCGACGAGTTGATCAGACGCTTGACCGATGAGGAGCGTCCATTTATCGAACATGCTCTGGCCCACGTCCTTCGCCTCACACCCACCGAGCAGCGCATCGTTGAGTTCATCGCTTCTTCCCATACCAACGAAGGCATGGCCGAGGAGTTAGGCATGGCTCCCAAGGCCATCGAAAAGCACGTCAGCCGCGTCTATGACAAGCTGGGGTTGAACGACGTCCCACCTCATCTACGCAAAGTGACTTTGCTCACAAAGGCTTGGCTGATTCGCAGCTTGCGCGCCACCTAGTTAGAACGCCGATCAGGCCGCGCGCCGGCCAAGCCGGTTGATCAGGGGGATTTCCCCCTTGTCAGGGGTTACCTCGGATGGTACACAAGCTCTGCTGACCTTAAAACATAGCAGGCGTGGGATATGAGATGAAAACCCTCCTCGCGCGCTATGGCGTGCCGGCGCTGTTGCTGTACTCCGGCGCACTGGCCGTCTTGGCCTTTATCATTTCGTTGACCGATTTGGGCAAGCCCTTTCCCGGCTTTCTGTTGATGCGCGATATCACCGGCGCGGAATGGTATATCGCCGGCGAGACGCCGTTCTGGTGGCCCGGCCTGCGTTCGGGTGTGTTGACCTACAGTGACCGCGTGCTGGCGATCGATGGGCATCCGCTTAATCCAGGAGTGGACTACATGGCGCTCTATCAACGCGCCTACGACCGTGGCGCGCGCGAGATCACCTTAAAACTCCGGCGCGGCGATCATGTATTCGACGCTCGCGCGCCGCTCGTGTTGTTCACGCCGGTCATGCTGTTCGAGATGCGCTGGCTGTCCCTAATTTTTTGGCTGTGTACGTGGCTGCTCGCCCTCGCCGTATATTCTGCTGCACCGGGGGAAACGCTCAATCGGGTAGTCAGCGCGCTCGGCGCGCTGATGGTCATTGTGTTGGGTGCGTTCTTCTCCAGCTTGAACTTTGATACTACAGACTGGATGTCTCGTATAGTGGAGATCGGCTGGTTGATCGGAGTGTCGTTTCTAGGTGTGGTCATCTGGGCGGCAGTCATGTTATTCACTACGCCTGCCTCGCGGTTGCGCACAGGGCGGGCTTTTCGTGTGGGGTTCGTCGCTTTGTTCGTCGCCGGTATCCTGAACGCGTTGCTTTACTTGAGTTTGAAAGCGTTATGGTGGTCTTTTGGCTGGTCGCCGACTGCCGGCACCCTGCAACAAATTGCATTTGTGCTTGCTAACCTAACCCTGTTTGGCACCGGTCTCGTTGCTGTCGGGCGCATTGTCTGGGCAGCTCATGCTGCTCCCAGCCCGCGTCTGCGCGGCCAGAGCCGTGTGCTGATGATCGGCTTCTGGTTCACCTTGCCACTGATCTTCGCCCAACTGTTGGCCAACTTTTCTCAGCATCCTGTGTTCTTCGTCGGCGCGTTCGACCTGCGCTATCTGTATCTATCGGTGCCCGTGGCCTTGGCGATTGCCGTCCTGCGCTATCAGATGTTACGAGGCGCACATCCCAGCTTTGTCGCTGCCCTGGCATTGGGCGGCGCGGCATTAGCAGCCGGCATGACCGACTGGTTGTTGCGGACGACGGGCAACATCGTTTCGGATGCAACGCCAATCGTGCCTGCCACTCTGGTATTAAGCGCCGCCATATTGTTGACTAGCGTGGCTGCCGTGTTATTGCCGCGTTGGGCAGGCCGCTTGTTCAACTGGGAGGGCCAGCGCTACACCGCAGTGCGGCATTTCCTCAATCGTGTGGCGCCACATGCCGACGCAGCAGGATTGCCCGACGAAATTGCTCATGCTCTGGTGACCGAGTTGAAGGTAGAGCGTGCAGGCTTGTGGTTGCGAAATGGCGGCGACACCCTGCGACAGGCGGCGCTTGTTTCTCGCACCCCGCAGACCGTTACGGATGCTCTGCCTGCTCCATCTGTGCTTCAACTGCCGTCAGGCGCTCTTTCACTGCTCCCCTCGGTTAGCGTGTTAACGCCGAGTGATCGCTGGCCGGATTGGTTGTCTGGGCTGCAACAAGCCGGCTTTGTCATGGTGGCCCCGTTGGCTGCGCAGGGCGAAACGCTTGGTCTGTTGGCTCTGGGCTTACGCTGGGATGAAGAAACGTTTCATCGCCGAGATGTTGAAATCGTTGAACTGATTGCATTGCAGGCCAGTCTATTTTTGCTGAACGCGCGCCAGATCGAAATGTTGCGCCAGGTGCCGCGCCGCGTGTCCGAAGCTCAGGAGCAGGAGCGTTTCACAATCGCCCAGGAACTCCACGACACCGTGCAACAGTTTTTAGGCCGGCTGCCGTTTCATCTCGAACTCAGCCGGCGCGCCATTCGAGTTGACCCCGCTGCCGCCGACGCGCGGCTGGAGCGGTGCATCACCGATGTCGAACATGCTGCGCGCACGCTGCGCCAGATTCGCGGCAATCTCGCCCCAACCCAACTCGCCAAAACGCTTGCTCAGCCGTTGTTCGATCTGGTTGAACGCTTTCGCGTCCGCTCTGGCCTGAATGTATCTGTTGAGATTGACCCGACTGTGGATCATGTGCTTGATGTGGAAACGCGACATGCCTTGTTCCGTGTGGTGCAGCAGGCTCTGGACAATGTTGAGGCTCATGCAAACGCCACATCAGTGCGCGTAACGGTGTTGCGCGAGGGTGGGGGAGTCGTGCTCACAGTCGCCGACAATGGGCGCGGCTTCACGCCTGAGCAGCAGAGTCGTGCGATTGAGGAAGGACATTTCGGCATACTGTCTATGCACGCACGCGCCGAGTCGTTGGGTGGCACATTGACGCTGGACTCCGCGCCCGGCCAAGGGGTCTGTGTGCGCGCTTGGCTGCCAGCCAGAGTCCCCATCGCCCAGACAGCCTAAGCGCGCTGACCAATCACTCGGCTTGGTTGGCCCTGCTTACTCGCACCCTTCGGCCACCGGCACGCTGCGGCCCAACTCGGCGCTCCGTTGTGCGGCCTCGATTACGCCGATCACGCGGCGCGCTTGCTCTGGCTTGACGATCAGTTCCTCGCCCATCAGCAGATGATCGGCCACGTTTCGATAATACTGTGTGCTACCATAGCTGGGCAGCGTGACCTTCACCGTACTATCTTGGCGAATGCCGTTGACCATGCTGACCAGTTTCAGTTCGTCGCCCCAGTCCTTCTGGATCGCCCCATGTGTCCCCAGGATCAACCATTTGGGGCGTGACAAGGCCGCAATGCTCGATGTCCAATAATCGGCGGTTGTGCCATTGTCGAAGCGAATGTAGATTTGGCCGTGGTCCTCATTTGTTACCGAGTGCCAAACGCGCTTTTGCAGGTCACCCATCACGTGTGTGATTTTGGCCGGCACGAGATTAAGCACCCAGTCCAGGAAATGCGCGCCCCAGTCGTACAGCACACCGCCGCTGATGGCCTTATCCGAGCGCCACCAGAAACCCGGATGCCCGTAATTCCCGCCGCCGCACTCGATATGAAAGATCTCGCCGATCAGGCCACGATCCACAATGTCCCGAATAGTCAGGTAGTCGCCATCCCAGCGCCGATTGTGAAACAAGCTGAGCATCCGTCCGTTCGCGCGCGCAGCCTCGATCATGGCATTCGCTTCTTCAACGGTGATACAGAACGGCTTTTCCAGCACCACGTGTTTGCCGGCGTTCAGGCATGCCAAGGCGGTCGAAGCGTGCAGGTTGTGCGGCAGAATGTCCACAACCAGGTCGAGGTCGGGCATAGCGAGCATATCGTTCAAATCGGTGAAGTAGCCTTGCAGGCCCGGCATCTCTTGTCTGGCCGCTTCGACGCGCGCAGGGTTTGCGTCGCACATGGCGATCACGCT
>JANWVJ010000043.1 GCA_025056895.1 Thermoflexales bacterium | reverse complement strand
TGCTATGAAACGATGAAATCCATGCACCGTTCGAAAACACTCAGCCGAAAAGCTGTGCTCGAGCGCGGCAAGTATCTGACCGTTGAAGATCACGCCATTCAATTGCCCGATGGCCGCACAATTGAACAGTGGCCGTGGCTGGTGACACCTGACTTTGTGAATATTGCCGTCCTCACGACGGGAGGCTTGTTCCTCTGCTTTCGTCAGACCAAATACGCTGTGCCGGGTGTGTCGTTGGCTGTGGCCGGCGGTTACATCGAGCCAGGCGAAGAACCCCTGCACGCAGCTCGGCGTGAACTGCTCGAAGAGACCGGCTATCAGGCAGAGCATTGGACGCCCTTAGGACACTACGCTGTAGATGGCAATCGCGGCGCTGGCGTCGCCCATCTCTTCCTAGCTCAAGACGCGCAGCGGGTGGCCGAGATCAACGCCGATGATTTAGAAGAGCAAGAAATGGTGATGCTTTCAACAGCTCAGGTTCGGACTGCGCTGGCCGAAGGCGAGTTCAAATGTTTGTCGTGGGCAGCCGTCATGTCGCTGGCGCTGCTACATCTAGGAATGTGAATTTAGGAATGTGAATTGCTATGCTGCCCTGCGAGGAAATAGACTGGCACGCTGCCGACGGTGCGGCCCTGTTCGCGCGCTGTTGGCGACCGCGCGCCGAAACAGCCGGCGTGATCTGTCTGATTCATGGATTGGGCGAACACAGTGGTCGCTATGCCGAAATGGCTGCTCAGTGTGCCCAGGCTGGTTACGCCGTGCTTGCCTTTGACCTGCGCGGACACGGTAAATCGGCCGGCCGGCGCGGCCATTATCCGTCCTTTGACGTAGCGATGGACGATGTCGGCTTGCTGCTCGACTGGGCAGAGAAGCTGTGGCCGGGCCGGTCGCCTGTGCTGTACGGCCACAGTTTGGGCGGTAATCTGGCGTTGAACTATGCCCTGCGACGATCCCCTGCCGGCCTAAACGCTGTGATTGCAGCCTCGCCAGCGTTACGGCCGGGGTTTGTTGTGCCGCCCTGGAAAACGACGCTAGGCAAATGGCTATACCGCGCTTGGCCGACCTTCTCGTTGCCGAACGGCTTAGAGCGCACTGCCCTGTCGCGCCGCCCTGAGGTCATTCAAGCTTACTTGGCAGATCCATTGGTGCATGATCGCGTGAGCGCCCGCTTTGGATTGGATTTCTTGCAGGCCGGCGAATGGGCCTTGTCTCAAGCTGATCGGTTTTCGTTGCCGTTATTGTTGATGATCGGCAGCGCCGATCGACTGGTCTCGACGACGGCCGTCGCACAATTCGCCGCCAAAGTTGGCTCTCGGTGCACCCTAAAGGTGTGGGAGGGGTTGTATCACGAAACACACAACGAGCCGGAACGTTGGCAGGTGATCGATTTTGCCCTCGCCTGGTTGGCTGGCCTGCGCCAAATATCACCCACCAATTTGTCCCTTTGACACTGGCGCGCTGCAGCGTTCATCATTACCATTCCACCGAAAGAAGTCCACCTATGGCAGAACTTGTGTGTGTTCTCGTCGCAATTATCTGCGCCGTCCAAGCCATTCGCGCCGAGCGACTGTTGCATTCGGCTTTGTGGTTGGCCGGCGCCAGTGCATTCATCGCCATGATCTTCTACAGCATGGGTGCGCGCGAAGTTGCCATCATCGAACTGAGCGTGGGCGCAGGCTTGGTGACCATCTTGTTTGTATTTGCCATCAGCGTCGCTGGCGATGAGCACAACGTTGGTCGACTGGCCGTGCCGCGCGCGCTGGCTGCGCTGCTTGCCGGCCTATGTGCGATCGGTCTGCTCTGGTTCGCAAGCGGTGTTGTCTCAATTGTCCCGAACGCGCCTCAGTCTACCGGCCTCACTCAGATGTTGTGGCGTGATCGCGCGTTGGACACCCTGGTTCAAGTTGCGCTGGTGTATACGGGTGTGATCGGCTTGCTGGGCTTACTCCAGGCTGGCCGCACCGAAGTAGATGTGCACCACACCGAACAATCTGAAATCCAAAGCCAGCATGACGCGACACCTCAAGCAGAAAGGATGCACGGATGAATCTACCCCCTGTTGCAATTGCTTGGTTCGGCGCAATGATCCTGTTTGGTGTCGGCTTATACGGTCTACTGGTCGTGCGTAATCTGATCAAACTGGTTGTTGCGTTGCAGATTCTGGCCAAAGCAGCCATGTTGGCGTTTGTGGCAGCCGGCTACGCACAACAACAGATGGGACTGGCGCAGAGCATGATTGCGCTCATCATTGTGGCCGACACCGTGGTTGCAGTAATCGCTCTGGCTTTAGCGGTGCAGGTGCGCCGGCGCTACGGAACGCTCGACGTGCGCCAACTGACCGCTCTGCGAGGTTAAAAGATGGCGGCACTCCTCATCGCGCTCGCCATCGCGCTGCCCTGGGCAGGGGCGTTGGCTGTTTGGGTGGCTGGAGATCGGCGGCCACGCGCACAGCACGGGTTGGCCGTGTTTTTTGCTGCGGCTGGTGGGTTGTGTGGACTGGGACTGCTGGGCGTCCCTTCATCTGAAACAGTCATTCGCGTGCCGGTGGGCGGTGTATTCGGCGATTTCACCTTTGTCCCCGATGGATTGGGCATATTTCTAGCTGCCATCGCAACCGTCATCGGCAGTATGGCTGTGCTGTTCTCCGTCGAGTACATGAAAGGCGAGGCGCAACTGGGCCGCTACTATGCCTTTGTGTTGCTCTTTATCGGCGCAATGGCCGGCCTGGTGTTGACCAGCAGTCTGTTGTTGTTGTTTTTCTTCTGGGAAATCACTGCCCTCACATCGTACGCGTTGATCTCTTTCCACAACGATGACCCCAAAGCAGTGGCCGGCGGCATCAAAGCGCTCGTCATCACTCAGTTAGGCGGCATAGGCTTGCTGGTCGGCGCGCTGGTCGCGTATGTCAATCTGGGTAGCTATGACATCGGCCTGTTTTTGGCTCGCTCCCACAGCCTGCCTCCGCAGGTGCTGACTGTCATCGCTTTCGGCTTTCTCGTTGCCGCAGCAGCTAAGTCCGCCCAGGTGCCGTTCCACACCTGGCTGCCCGATGCGATGGAGGCGCCCACACCGGTCAGTGCGCTCATTCATGCCGCAACGATGGTCAACGCCGGCGTGTATGTGCTGGCGCGCTTCTCGCCGGCCTTTGAACAAGTGGCCGGCTGGAGCACTGCCGTGGCGCTGGTCGGCATGGTTACTGCTCTCTTGGCCGCCTGTATGGCCGTCGTTACCGATGATCTCAAGCGCGTGCTGGCGTATTCCACCGTCAGTCAGCTCGGCTACATGGTGTTTGCGATTGGCGCCGGCTCGGCGTTAGCAGGTTCATTTCACCTGTTGAGTCATGCTGTGTTCAAAGCATTGCTGTTCCTCGGCGCAGGCGCTGTGATTCACGCCATCGGCACGCGCGACATGCGCCAGATGGGAGGGCTGGGCCGCCAGATGCCGTGGGTGAGCTCGATGTTCTTGGTCGGCGCGTGCGCTCTGGCCGGCATCCCGCCGATGAATGGCTTCTGGAGCAAAGAGCTGGTGTTGGAAACGGCGCTGGGGCATGGCGCGTGGTGGGGCTTTGTCGCTTTGTTGGTCGGTGCCGGTCTCACAGCGCTGTACACGGCGCGCATGGTTTGGTCGGTGTTCTTCGGCGCGCCGCGCGCGCATCATCATGCCCATGATGCCGGGCCCGCTATGCGCATCCCGCTGGTCTTGCTGGCGTTCGGCACATTGACCACCTGGCTGTTGTTTGGCCCGTTTGCTCACATGCTGGCCGAGGTACTGCCAGGGGTGCATGACGAATCCACGCTTGCCTTTGCCGTCCATGTCATGACCGATCCGGCAACGTGGCTTGCAATGGGCATCGTGGCCGGCGGCTTACTGCTCTGGCATATACGGGCGCGCCTGGCTGCGTTGGTCGGCCGTTTGAGCCTGGCTGCGCAGGTTGCAGCCGAGGGCTTCGGGTTCGAGACGGTGAATCGCTTTGTCACACAAGCCGTTCGATCTACGGCGACCGCTTTGCAGCGTACTCAGACCGGCGATCTCAGTTGGAATGCGGTTGGCATCGTCGGTGCGCTCATTCTCGTGCTCATCCTGTTAGCCTGGGGAGGCATTCCCTGACATGGTTGTTCATCCTTTCCTCTGGCTGATCTTGATTCCACTCGCATCTGCCCCATTGGTGTATCTGGCTGGTCGATTGGGTGGGAGCGCTGTTGCGCGCGGGTTGGCGTTGCTTGCTTTGCTGCTTACCGGTGCGCCGCTGATCATCACAGCACAAGACCTCATTTCACAAGCGACATTGACTGTCGCCCTGGGGATGGTGCAGCTCAAGTTCGATGGCCTGAGCTTGCTCCTGGCCGTTGTGGCGCTTGGGCTGGGTGCGTGCGCAAGTGTCTTCTCCATACCCTACATGGCCGGCGAACTAGGCGAAGAAAAGTACTATGCCGCTTTGCTCGGCATGATCGGCTTCATCATCGGCTTGGGTTGTGCAGCCGATCTGTTCAACCTGTGGGTGTGGTTCGAGGCGATGGCTGTATCGTCGTATATGCTCGTTGCCTTCTATCGTGATCAGCCCGCCTCTCTAGAAGCCGGTGTGAAATACCTGGTTCAAAGCGCAGTGGGTTCTGTGCTGGTGTTGCTGGGGATTGCCGCCGTATTCGGTGAAACCGGCCGCCTCACGCTCAATCACACGACGACGGCAACAACCGGTTTGCTGGCTGCCGGCGCACTGATGACGGTCGGATTCGGTGTGAAAGCGGCGCTGGTGCCATTGCACACGTGGCTGCCCGACGCCCATGCGCAAGCGCCCAGCGGCATCAGCGCGATGTTGTCCGGCGTGGTGATCGAAGCCGGCTTGATTGCGTTGCTGCGGGCAATCTCTCCTGTGCTAGGAGAGGACTCTACCGCCCGATTCGGCCAGTTATTGCTGTTGTTCGCTGTGCTGAATATGACGTTGGGAAATGTGTTGGCCCTCAAACAGACGCAGGTCAAGCGCATGTTGGCCTTTTCTAGCCTCGGTCATGTCGGCTACATGGTGCTCGGTTTCGGCGCAGCAGCCTACACCGGTCAGTTAGCGGCTGCCCAGGGCAGCATGTTTCATCTGCTGACGCACGGGTTGATGAAGGGACTGGCCTTTCTGTCTGCCGGCGCGTTGCTCTATGCGTTGTACGTGGCGAACGGTACGCACGGGCCACTTACCGTCCAGGATTTGAACGGCGCATCACAACGCTATCCGCTGGTTGCATTGACTCTCAGTGTTGCCGTGCTGGGCTTAGCCGGTTTGCCGCCGCTGGCCGGCTTCATGTCCAAGTGGCAAATATTTGTCGGCGGCGTCCAGGCGGACGATCCGTTGCTCGTTGTGCTGGTCGTCTTCGCCGCTCTCAACAGCGTGTTGTCGTTGGCCTACTACGCGCCCTTGGTCAACGCCTTGTATCGGCGCGTTCCTTCTGAAGCCGTACAACACGGCAAGGCTGTATCTTGGGCGATGATGGCGCCGCTGGTGATTCTCAGCGCGCTGGTTGTTGTGTTGGGCGTGTGGCCGGCGCTGGTGGACGGGCTAAGCGGGCCGGCGGCGCGCGCACTGCTGGCCGGATGGCAATAGGCGAATCGCGTATGGAGATCATCCTCACTCCCCCGATTGCTTTCGTGCTGTACGTGGCGCTGGTTGGCGTGCTATTCGGGTTTGGGCGGCTACTTGCCGGTGAAACCAAACCGTCGCCGCTCAAGAGCAGCACCTATGCCAGTGGTGAAGAGGCTCCTGCTGCGCCGGCTGTGCCGGGTTATCGACAATTCTTTGCCGTTGCGTTATTCTTCGCCGTGCTGCACTTGGGTGTGCTGATCTTGGCCACCGGCGCCGGCAATGTGGTCATGCTGGTTGCACTGGCCGGCTTCATGCTGGCGCTGCTGGCGTTGATCCTGGGCTAGAGAGGTGCCTATGCAACTGAATCTCGATCAGGTGTGGGGCGGTGCGCTGGACAAGTTGAAAACCTGGGCGCGCGTCAATTCGCCGTGGGCCATTCACTACAACAGCGGATCGTGTAACGGCTGTGACATCGAAATTCTGGCCACGTTGACGCCGCGCTACGACCTTGAGCGCGTCGGCGTCAAACTCCAGGGCAGTCCACGCCATGCCGATATTCTCATCTGCACCGGCCCGGTCACTTTGCAATCGCGCGAACGGTTGAAGCGCATCTATGAGCAAATGCCAGAGCCGAAGTTCGTCGTGGCCGTGGGGTCGTGCGCTATTTCCGGCGGAGCGTTCCAGGGGTGCTACAACATCGTCGGCCACGTTGATGCCGTCATCCCAGTCGATGTCTATATTCCTGGCTGCCCGCCTCGACCCGAAGCGATTATCGATGGCGTAGTGAAACTCCTTGAAAGCCTGAAAGAGCGGGGCAGGGTAGGCGAGCGGGAAAGGGCTGGACGCAGCGCCGAACCCGGCGCCGGAGATAGCGAAACAGAAGAGAAACCGCAGCAGCGTTGACCGGTGACGATAACGATGAAAGACGCTACCACTCTGCTTCAGGCTGCCCAATCCATCCTGGCGCCGTGGGCCAAAGAGTTCACGTACCCCGACCCGATGCGGCTGGATGTCGCGCTGGCAGCGGGGGATATTGCGCCGGCAGCGGCAGCATTGCGCGCAGCCGGCTGGGGATATCTGACTGCCATCACCGGCCTTGACCTCGGCGTGGAAGCCGGCAAACTGGAGGTGCTCTATCACTTTTGTGATGGGCCTGCCTTGGTCAACCTGCGCGTCACTTTGCCCCGCGATAACCCGGTTATCAACAGTGTGTGCGGCGCAATTCCGTCCGCCAGTTTCTTCGAGCGCGAGCTGAGCGAGATGTTCGGTGTGACCGTTGCCGGCACACCCAATCCAGACAAGCTGTTTTTGCCGGAAGACTGGCCGGATGGGGTGTATCCCCTGCGCAAAGACTTCGAACCGGAGCTGTTGACACGCGGAAGACCCTGAACGCGCGAGAGCGTGTGCGCAGACCTGCGCATACGCCCAGATGAGTGAGCATGTGACTAGAGACGGATCAAGCCTATGACCGAGCAAGTGCCTAACAAGTTCATTGTGCCCATCGGCCCACAACATCCGGCGCTGAAAGAGCCGGGCCATTTTGAGTTCAGCGTAGATGGTGAGATCGTCACCGATGCCTCGATTCGCCTGGGATATGTGCATCGCGGCGTGGAGCGTGGCACCGAAGATCGCACCTGGGTGCAAAATCTGTACCTAATCGAGCGCATTTGCGGTATCTGTTCACACATTCACGCCACGGCTTACACGCTGGGAGTAGAGAAGCTGGCCGGCCTGAGCGCCCCGCCTCGCGCCCAAGCCATCCGTGAGTTGTTCTGCGAACTAGAGCGCATTCACAGCCATTTGTTGTGGATCGGCGTTGCAGCCCACGAGGCCGGCTTTGATGCCTTATTCATGTACTCCTGGCGCGATCGCGAGACTGTGATGGACTTGCTCGAGGAGCTGAGCGGAAACCGCGTGCATTACTCGTGCAATGTGCTGGGCGGTGTCAAGTTCGACATCAGCGACGCTCAGCGCGATGCCATCTTGCGCGGCCTCGACTTTCTTGAGCAGCGCACGCATCACTACCTACAAGTCGTAACCCAAGATGCTGCCTTTGTGCGGCGCACACGCGGTGTCGGCGTCATGACAAAGGAGCAGGCTGTCGAGTACGGGGCGGTTGGACCGGTGGCGCGCGCATCAGGAGTCGAACGAGATGTCCGCGTCGATGCGCCGTATCTGGCGTATGAACAGTTTCCGGTGCAGATGATCACCGATACCGCCGGTGATCTAGAAGCGCGTTTTGCCGTGCGCGTGCGCGAGCTGTTCGAGAGCTACCGCGTCATTCGGGCCATTCTCGACAAACTGCCTGCCGGCGAGCTGATGGCCAAAATGCCGCGCAAGATACCGCCCGGTGAGGCCATCGTGCGCGTCGAAGCCCCGCGCGGCGAGCTGTTTTACTTCATCAAGAGCAACGGCGGCGATAAACCAGAGCGGGTTAAAGTGCGCACACCCAGTATCTGTAACTTTGGATCGGTAGCCCGCCTGACGATCGGTCATCAACTGGCCGATGCCCCGATGATCCTGGCCGGCATCGATCCCTGCTTCTCGTGCAACGATCGTGCCGTGCGCATTAAGCGGCAAGACCACATCCAGAGCTGGACGTGGAGCGACTTGCGCCGTTACGCTCTCAAAAAGTACTCAGCATAGAAATAGTCTGCTGATCACACGGACTACCGACCATGACCGGCATCTGGAGCATCATCGCTTTACTGTTCTTCCCCGGCGGCTTGTTTGTGCTGACGTGTGGCTTGGCCTATGAGTGGGTCGATCGCAAGTTGATTGCCCGCTTCCAAAATCGGCTTGGGCCGCGCTGGTTTCAGCCGGCTGCAGACGTGCTCAAATTGTTGGCCAAAGAAGAAGTCGTGCCGGCGGGCGTGAACCCTGTGTTATTCAAGTGGCTACCTGTTATCGCGCTGGCCGGCGCGTTGACCGCTGCACTCTACGTGCCAATGGCCGGCCTCCCGCCAGCCTTCAGCTTCCCCGGTGATCTGATCGTTGCTTTGTATCTGCTCAGTCTGCTGACGCTGTGCACCGGCCTGGCCGGCGCCAACACACTTGATCGCTTCTCTATTGTCGGCGCAGTGCGCACCCTGACCCAGTTGTTTTCCTACGAGGCGCCCTTCATGCTCGCGCTGCTCAGCCCGGCCATCGTGGCCGGCAGTTGGCAAACCAGCGAGATTATCCGCAGCGCCGGCGGGCAGTGGATCTTGCTCACCCAGCCGATTAGCTTCGTCATCGCTCTGATCGGCTTGATGGGCAAACTGGAGTTGCCGCCTTTTGATGCGCCGGAAGCCGAAACTGAGATTGTGGCCGGCGCGCTCACCGAATACAGCGGGCGCGGCTATGCCCTATTTCGCTTGGGTCGTGGCGTCGAGCTGGTCGTCGGGCTTACCTTGGTCGCCGCGTTATACATGGGCGGCCTGGCCGGCCCGCTCGACTTTGCGTTGAAAACGCTTGGCTTGTTGGTTGTGCTGGCCCTTTTCCAGACGTTGTTTGCCCGTCTCCGCATTGACCAGACGGTTGGCTTGTGGTGGCGATATGGCGCATTGCTGGCGCTGGCGCAAATGTTGGTGATCGTCGGCGCAAAAGTGATCGCGTAGCCGCCGGTAGCCGCGCGTCAGCGCGCGTAGGCAATTGTCTATTGCTCGAGGATAGAAGAAATGAAAATCGGCGCGATGTTGGGTGATTTGCTGCGGTCGTTGTTTCGTCGGCCGGTGACGGAACGATATCCCTTTGTCAAGCGCGCTCCGCCGGAACGGCTGCGAGGCGCGTTGCGCTATGACCCGGCTAATTGCTCTGGTTGTATGCTGTGCATGAAAGACTGTCCGGCTAACGCACTAGAACTGATTACGATTGACCGCAAAGCAAAGAAATTCGTCATGCGCTATCACGCTGACCGCTGCACGTTCTGCGCGCAGTGCGTGGCCAGTTGCCGCTTCAAGTGCCTGAACATGTCGAATGAACAGTACGAGCTGGCTGCGCTGACCAAGGCGCCGTTCACCGTCCACTATGGCAACGAGTCGGACATCCAGGCCCTCTTGGATGCAGTGGCTCCGACGAACTCTGCGCCGACTGCAAAGGCGTGAGCAGCCGGTGCGCGTCAGCGTAGTCGGCTTGGGCAGTGAGCTGCATGGCGACGACGCAGCCGGCTTGTGGGTCGTTCGAGCGCTTATGCGTCAGCAATCTGCTGCGCCGTCTTACGTTCAAGTCGTTGAAGCCGGCACAGCCCCGGAAAACGTCGTAGGTCTCTTGCGCCGCTTCGCGCCGCATCTGGTGATCTTCGTCGATGCGGCTGAACCGGTACACGATGCCCTGCCGGGAACCGTCCGCTGGATCGACTGGCGCACAACCGAGGGTGTGAGCGCTTCGACGCACACCCTCCCTTTATCTGTCGTGTGCGCTTACTTGGCTGATCAACTGGGCTGCGAGGTGGCATTGATCGGCATTCAAGTTGTCTCTTTGAATGCCGACAGGCGCCCGTCTCTACCGGTCCGCCGTGCCGTGCGTCGTGTCACAGCCGGTCTGAGCGTGCTGCTCTACACCGATCAAAGCCGCTCCACATCAGCATAGATGATTTCGGACAAAGGTAATGATCTCCCGTCCTCACCCCCAGCCGCTCTCCCGCTGGGAGAGGAGAGAAATTGCCGACGTGTGGCTGCTTCCCTCTTCCTGTGGGAGAGGGGTTAGGGTGATGGTAGAT
Source organism: Thermoflexales bacterium (assembly GCA_025056895.1). GTDB lineage: Bacteria > Chloroflexota > Anaerolineae > J036 > Brachytrichaceae > Roseilinea. Next base: position 9,535 of record JANWVJ010000043.1, on the reverse strand, counting down.
ACTTACTGTCGAAGAGTAAAACAATGGATCAACAAACAATCAAGCGCTATCTCGATTTCCTAAGTGACGAACTCAACGGCGCAGCGCTGTACAACGCGCTGGCCGAGGCCGAGCGCGATGAACATCTGGCTACGGTGTATCGGCGCATGGCTGCTGTCGAGCAACGCCATGCCGAAGTGTGGATCAACAAATTAACCCAAGCCGGCGTGGCCATCCCGCCGTTCAAGCCCTCGCTGCGCACCCGTGTCTTCAGCATGTTGGCCAGGCGTTTTGGCGTCGCATTGGTGCTGCCTACGATCACCGAGCTGGAGCAAAAGGATAGCGGCAAATATGGCCGCGAGGCTGGCGCAGGCGACTTGTCTGTCGATGAAAGCTCGCACGCGCGTGTGCTCACTGCAATCACCCAGCCGGTGCGCGGCAAGATTAGCGGCAGTGCCATTGCCCAACTGGAAGGACGCCATCGCGCCGGCGGCGGCAATGCCCTGCGCGCGGCGGTGCTCGGCGCCAACGACGGCTTGGTGTCCAACCTCAGCTTGGTCATGGGCGTGGCCGGCGCAGCCGATCTGAATGAACAGGCGATTTTGATTGCCGGCCTGGCCGGTCTGTTGGCCGGCGCCATCTCGATGGCGCTAGGTGAATGGCTTTCCGTGCAAAGTTCCCGCGAGCTGTATCAACGCCAAATTGCCATCGAGCGCGCTGAAATCGCCAATGCCCCCGACGAAGAAGTTGAGGAACTGACGTTGATCTATCAAGCGCGTGGCATCGATGAAGCGCGTGCGCGACAAATGGCGCAACAGATTATTCGTGAGCCGGCCTCGGCCGTGGAAGCCCTGGCGCGCGAAGAGCTAGGCGTCGATCCAGAGGAGCTGGGCGGCTCGGCCTGGGAAGCGGCCATCACCTCGTTTTTGCTGTTTGCAGTCGGGGCAATCTTTCCCGTGTCCGCGTTCTTCTTTCTTCAGGGCATGACCGCAGTCCTTGTCAGCATTCTCGTCAGCGCGGTGGGCTTATTCATTATCGGCTCTGCGATCACGTTGTTCACCGGCCGTTCGGTCTGGTTTTCCGGCTCGCGGCAGGTCTTGTTCGGTTTGGCTGCTGCGGCCATCACATTTACGATCGGCCGGCTGGTCGGCGTCAATCTGGGTGGTTGAGTGATCGGCTCGGAAGGCTGGTCTTCTGTCCGCTCGGTTTGATCGGAAGCAAATCAAGCGAGATAAGGAGAGTGGATGGATGCGTGTGGAGACGATTGCTGAGGAGATCGTTGCCTCCTACGAACCGTTCAACAACGGCGCCGGCCCGCTGTGGTGCTATGGTTCGCCCACTCTCACGCGCGACGGCGAGCGGGTGTTTTGCAGTGTGCCGCAGGTTGTGCCTGGGGCAAAACCTCTGTGCAATACGCGCTGGCAATTATTTGTTCGGCGTGACGGTGAGCCTGGATTTAGACTAGTGCAGGCCGGCCCTGCCGCTGCCGAACGCGAACCGTGTCCGCTGGCCCGGCTCGGTGGCGGGCGTATTCTGCTCTCGATCAATCCCAAAGTGCGCTATCGTGAAACATGGAACACAGGTGAGTCATGGGCTTGTCACCCTCACCTCTTGCAGTTTGATGTGGGCGCTCCGGATCGTCTCCCGCAGATCATCGAGCCAGTGTGGGATCAAGACTACGAATTCACCGAGCATTCATACCGGGGCATCGCTGCCGATGCGATAGCCGGCGAGGTGTTGCTGCTCAACATCGTCGGTCACGAAGGTCAGGCGTGGAGTTTCTTGGAACAGGGCGGCTCCTGGGCCTATGCAGGCCTGATTCGCTTTCCACTGCGGGCGTGTTATCCGCACGTTGCTCTGGTTAACCGTGCTGCCTATATCCTGGCTGTCAGTGATGTGGTGGAGCCAAACTTGGAGTGGCGCACCTTTAAGCGGCGGGTAACCGGCAACGAGTGGGACTACGACTTTCGCCAACTCTATTTCACCTGGACGCCCGACATTGCTACAACGCCGTTCTCACCTATTCTCACCATTGCCACTGTAGATGAGACGTGTGGCCATATTCGCAACCTTGACTTGTGGATTGGGCCGGATGGTGATGCACACGTGCTGTGGCTCGAGCGAAACGTGTGGCATGCTTTCATGCGCGACGTATTTTTCCCCGGCTTGCCGATTACGGTGGCGCTGAAGTATGCGCGTGTGCGGCGTGGCGAAGTGGTCGAGCGCTGCACGCTGGAGCGCTGCGAAGAAGATGTGAATTGCCGACAGGGCGCTGCATTTGAACCCATCGCACCCGGCCAAACCGCCGACGTGCCTATGCGCGACCCGCGTCCAACTTGCGCTGCCTTTCATACGCCAGATGGTGTTAGAGCGATGGTCGTTTACCATCTGGTCGGTGAGCGAGGGATAAATATCGGCTGTTTCGTTCGGCAGGTTGTGCCGTCGTTGCCGGACAAGCCGGTTAGCGTCCAGCTAGAGCATCCTCTGCATACATTCTTCACCGCCACCGTGCGTAACGGAACCCAGCCGTCGCCGGTGATTGATCTCTTTGGTTTGGGCGCAGAGCCGAATATGGTGCGCTATGCCCAGTTACGGTTGGCCGACGACTAGGCAAAGTCAAGCCATACGTTCACGTCGCATCTGATTCAATCAGGCCATCGGATGATCACACGACGCGTCTAGCATTTACAGCAACTACGGCGTGATTGGACGCAGAGAACTATTCGTCGCTGCTTTTCAAGAGCGCCTGAGCGATTTCGGCCGCCACCCGTGCGTTGTTGCGCAAAAGTGCCACATTCGCCCGCACACTGGCGCCATGGGTCAGTTTGGCAATCTGGTCTAACAGAAATGGCGTGGCGGCTGCGCCATGAATGCCCTGGGCGTCGGCCAGCCGCTGCGCTTCAGCAATCGCGGCCTCGGCTACATCGCGCGGCAATTCGTCTGCCTGGGGCACTGGCACACAGATCAGTTCGCCGCCCGGCAAACTGAGGGCGCGTCGCGCCCACACGATCTGGGCTACCTCCCTCGGTGATTCCACGCGCACATCGGCCCGTAGGCCGCTGGCGCGCGAATAAAATGCCGGTATCTCATCGGTTTGATAGCCGATCACCGGCACGCCCAGCGTTTCCAGATGCTCAAAGGTGAGCGGCAGATCGAGCAGCGCCTTGGCCCCGGCCGAGACAACGGTGACTGGTGTGCGCGCCAATTCGACCAGGTCGGCGCTCACGTCAAACGGATGCCCGCGATGAACCCCGCCGATGCCGCCGGTAGCGAATACACGAATCCCTGCTTGGGCGGCAATGAACAGAGTGGCCGCCACCGTCGTCGAGCCGTCCAACCCCAGACCAACGGCAATACCCAAATCCCGCACACTGCATTTGCGCGCCTCGCGCGATCTGGCCAGACGCTCCAGTTGATCCTGATCAAGGCCGACAACGATCTGGCCGGCTAACACGGCAATCGTGGCCGGCGTTGCGCCATGAGCGCGTACAACTTGCTCAAGCTCTGTTGCCACCTGCAAGTTGCGCGGCCAGGCGAAGCCGTGTGTTATCAACGTCGATTCAAGGGCGACAACCGGTCGATTCTTTTCCAGCGCTCGATCTACTGCTTCAGAAATTGAGAACATGGTGACTCTTTTTGGTGGCTAGTTTACCCACAAAGCCGGTAGCGCGCCGGCGGCCGGCCGTGAGCACCGCCGCGCTCAGCACGCCACCTGACCCTCTTGACGGTCTGAGTGTCTGCTTAAGCGAAGCTGATTTCGTGACCAATTTCACTATCAAATCCTACCTGAGCGGTTGGCTTCTCTCCGACTCGCACGATTTTGACAGGGTTTTCTCTTTAGAATCCAAGCCAGATAGCGATTGGATTCCTGCTTGGACATAATTTATCGCAGCTCAATCTGGGATAAATCTGGGAAAAGTGGGATATCTCATTTGAGAGTGGGTATTGAGAGCGGGTATGAGCCTGATGAAGCCTAATCGAGCGGTCGGCATTGTGGGGTACGGAGCTTATGTTCCGCGCTATCGCTTGCCGGCTCAGGAAGTAGCAGAATTGTGGACAGAGGGCAACATGCAGTTGCCGGTGCGCGAAAAGTCTGTGCCGGGGCTGGATGAAGATGTTGCCACCATGAGCATTGAGGCAGCGCGCAATGCCCTGGCGCGCAGCGAAGGCCTGCCGCCGTCCCGCATTGGCGCGGTTTGGGTGGGAAGTGAGTCCCATCCCTACGCGGTTAAGCCAACCAGCACCATCGTTGCCGAGGCCATTGGAGCAACCCCCTACACCCAGGCTGCCGACTGGCAGTTTGCTTGTAAGGCCGGCACAGAAGCCATTCAGGCTGCCATTGGCTTGGTGGGCAGTGGCATGGCCGACTACGCGCTGGCCATCGGCATGGATGCCGCTCAAGGACGACCCGGCGATGCGCTGGAGTACACCGCCGGCGCCGGCGGGGCGGCCTTCATCGTCGGGCCGGCAGAAGTATCCCTCGCTGAGTTTGAAGGCTCGGTGTCCTATGTGACTGACACGCCCGACTTCTGGCGACGGCAATACGAGAAGTATCCGGAGCACGCCGGACGCTTCACCGGCGAGCCGGCTTATTTCCATCACATCACCTCTTCTGTGAGTGAATTGCTGCGAGAGATGAATCTGAAACCCGGCGACTTCACGTACGCGGTGTTCCACCAACCCAACACCAAGTTCCCGCTCAAAGTGGGTGAAGAACTGGGATTCACGCGCGAGCAGATCAAACCTGGTTTGCTGGTCAACGAGATTGGCAACACCTACGCCGGCTCATCACTGATCGGCTTGACGGCTGTGCTGGACATCGCCCGGCCGGGGGATCGTATTTTGCTGGCGTCGTTTGGTAGTGGCGCTGGCAGCGACGCATTCAGCTTGTTGGTGCGCCAGTGCCGCACAAATGGCCATGCGCCAACCACGCGGGATTACATCAGCCGGCGCGTCCAAATTGACTATGCCCAATATGCACGGTTGAAAGGCAACTACAGGCTAAATTGAAGATCGGTCGATTGACGCTCGAAGCGTATCTTTACTCTCGATCGTCGATCTCGGTCAACAGATGTTGATTGCAAAGTTGAAATGAGAGACGTTTCCATCATCGGCATCGGTCAGGTCAAAGTTGGCGAGCACTGGGATAAGAGCCTGCGCGAGCTAGGCTACTACGCTTTGCGCGCTGCTCTGCAAGACGCTCGCCTGGAGCGGGTTGATTCCCTGTTTATCGGCAACATGCTGTCGGGCGAGCTGACTGGCCAAGAACACTTGGGTGCCATCATCGCCGACTTTGCCGGCTTGAAAGGGATTGAAGCGGTCAAGGTCGAGGCGGCCTGTGGGAGTGGGGCGGCAGCCTTGCGTATTGGCTACATCGCAGTGGCCGGCGGCATGGCCGACTTTGTGGCCTGCATCGGCATCGAAAAGATGACCGATAGGCAGAATGCTGCCGTCACATCGGCGCTGGCCATGGCTGCGGATAACGATTACGAGGCATTGCACGGTTTGTCATTCGTGAGCATCAATGCGCTGCTCATGCGTCGTTATATGCACGAGCACGGCTACAAGAAAGAAGACTTTGCCCCGTTCGCCATCAACGCACATGCCAACGCGATGAACAACCCTTATGCGATGTTCCATACGCCGGTGACCCAGAAGCAGTTCAACGAGGCCAAGATGATTGCTGATCCAATCAATTTGCTGGACTCGTCGCCGATTGCCGATGGGGCAGCCTGCGTCATCCTGGCGCCGACGGCCATCGCCAAAGAGTTCACCGATAAGCCGGTGCGTGTCCGTGCTTCGGCCATTGCTACCGATACAGTCGCTGTACACGACCGGCGCGATCCGCTCTTCTTGGAGGGCGGCGCGATCAGCGCCCACAAAGCCTATGCCATGGCCGGCGTCGGCCCACACGACATTGACCTGTTCGAGGTGCATGATGCCTTCACGATCATGTCTGCCTTATCGCTCGAAGCAGCCGGCTTTGCCCCGCGCGGCAAAGGCGTGGCCCTTGCCCTGGATGGTGAGATCGGTCTAGAGGGGCGCATCCCGATCACAACGATGGGCGGATTGAAGGCGCGCGGCCATCCGGTTGGGGCGACCGGCATGTATCAGATCGTCGAGGTTGCGCTGCAACTGCGCGAGGAGGCCGGCCCCAATCAGATTAAAGATGCCTCTCTTGGTATGGCGCAAAACATCGGCGGCAGCGGCGCAACAGTGGTGACAACAATTCTGGAACGGATTTGAAGATACTGGGTTTGATGATCTTCATGCATGAGGCCGGCGCAGCGTTCGAAAGGCTGACGAGCGCGCCGACCCGAATCAGCAAGATCGACTTTCACACTTTGAGGAATAACGACTATGGAAGTTGCACGATTCTGGCGAACAACTGGACAACGCTATCAACTGGTTGGCGAAGTGTGTCCAAGCTGTGGCGAGAAAATCTTTCCGCCGCGTGATGTGTGCCCGACTTGTGAGAAAGAAGCCAAAACTCCCTACACCTTTAGCGGCAAGGGCGAGGTGTATTCCTATAGCACCATCTACGCTGCTCCGGAAGGCTTCGAGAAATACGCCCCTTACACCGTGGCGTTAGTTCGGTTGGCCGAAGGCCCCCTGGTCACGGCGCAGTTAACCGACGTGGATGCGCGAGAGGTGCATGTCGGCATGCCGGTCGAGATGGTCACGCGTGTGCTGCGTGAGGACGGCGAGCGCGGCATGGTGGTGTACGGGTACAAGTTCCGGCCGGCAGTGCAATAACTATCTACTCTTACTCTAATCCTCCCCTCGAAGAAAAGGGGGCCGAGCAGAGCGGGTAGATCAGTGCATCGCTCTTCTTCTCAGTCCCTGATCTGAAAACTGTACAGGTGGGTGGGAGTTGCCACGTACAAGGTGTTGCTGGTTGGGTCAATCGAGATATCGTCCATGTTTACAAATAGGTCGCCGGCAGCCCGATATTGCCTCAAGAAGGCGCCTGTTTTGTTGAACATGAAAATTGCCCCATGCTGAGCGTCGGCGATAAACAGATGGCCTGTGTTCTGATCTGAACCGCTGACCGCCAATGCCACGACCCTGCCGAACGGAATGGGCAAGTTGGTCATGTTGAACGGTGTGGGTTGGCGATTGTAGTATTTCAACACTGCGCCGTTGCGAGATAACACGTAGATTGCGCCATCAATCGCAAAGTCTGCGCTCTCTCTTAGCTGGGGAAACGGCGAGCGGAAGTATGTGTCGGCGCGGGTGAACGTTCGGTTTTGATAGGTGTAGCGCCAAATCTGACCGAGGCCGATATCGAGCAAGTAGATCGTATCGTTGTACAACTCGCCTGATGCAATCTGGATAGGCTTTTCTTCACCCACTGCCGGCAACTCAATCGGCGTGACTTGATTTGTGGACAGGTTGTATTCGTAGATCACGCTGTTCCCAAATAGGACGCTGCCTTCGGTGCGCCACCGATTGCTGGAAGGGGTGGCCCAGGTGATGTCGAACAGCGGCCTGCCGGGCGTCAAGCTACTCGCAAATGACAAAGGGGCAGGCTTGCCGATGATGGTGTTGCGTTCGGCGTTGAGCACATAGTATTCGGCGCTGTTTGAACCGGTGTCCAGCATATACACGCCGAGCGCCGATGCGCCGATGCGCCGCCGTCCGGCAGGCGGCATTAAGTGTGTCAGCGTCAGCGGCGTGATGCGCGTGATTTGCCCCGCCTTGTCAAGCTGGGTCTGGGCTTCTTGTTTTGCTGTGGCAAAAGACTGGGTGTCGCCCGGATTCTTAGCCTCATACGTAGCAATCGCCTCTAATGCTGCGCCCCATTCGCTTTTGATCGTTTGCGGCTCTGTCGCAGCTCGTGCGCTTTCTAAGCGGATGCGGGCTGCATTCTGCAACTGCTGCCGTTCAGCTTCACCGCTGAACTGAAAGTACAACACGCTGACGGCCAGCGCGACCACAATCGGTAACAGCACTGCGATGGCTGCCAGCCCGAACAGAACGGCACGGGATTGCTCGGCCTGGGTGATGGTGGAAGCCGGCAGAAGCTGGCTCCCAAATGTGCGCAAGCTGCGCTGCACAGAACGCGCTGCGTGGCGGGCTGCCTTGCTCATGCTTTCGGCCGCAGCGTCGGTCACTGCGCGCGCACGTGTTGCGCCAGCTTCTGCTGCCCCAGAACGGCTTCTTTCAGAAGTCGAGGCCATTTCCGAACTGAGGGGCCAAGAGGGAGCGCCTGGAAAAACCGAGACGCTTGAGCCGGATGCAAGCGTTGGGCGTCCACCATCCGTATCATGCGCCGGCGCTCCTTCCACCGACAAGACAACGCCAACCATTGTGCCCTGTTTCACGTTGGCGTTGAGATAACCGGCCACCATGCGCGGGTCGCCCTTGCTCATGCAGGCTTCGATCAACGCATCGCTCACACGAACACAGGAGCCGGCGCCGGTCAGCACAAATACATCGCCTGCTTGCCAGGCAAAATGCGTGAAGGTCGGCTCTGGATTTCGCGCGCCCCCAAGTGCTACACCCCTCTCGGCAGGCTCGATCCGTTCGAACGCTCCGGCGCGCGAACGGGCATACGCAATCGCCGGGCCGCTCTGGGCGATCACGACGCTCTGAGCGTTCACGACGGCGCAGCTCAGTGATCCGAATGCTTGTTGGGCGGTCGGCGCACCTCGGTTCAGTTCAACCAACCGGTCATGGGCCAGTTTGATGGCCAGTCTTAGAGCAGTGGTCATGCCACCCGGCGCCCGCCAGTAGCCATCGCTCAGCGCGCGCAGGATATCGGTGCACATGGACGGCGAGGCGGCAGGCAGATCAAGAAAGGCGATCAATGTCTCTCCAGGGCGGGTCGTGCGCTTGCCTGCCGGCTGCACCCATACTTGGGGCGATTCACCCCGTTCTTCTCCATCCACAACGTGGATGACCGCGTGCTTGATCTCGACCATGCTGTTCCTTGTAGTGTATCACCCTGTCTATGCTATGATCTGCCGCTTAGGCGGGGCAAAAGCGAACGAAGCAGAAAGCACGGTCTGGTCTTCTACTCAACCCCTAATCCCTTACGCGACAAGACTTCATCAGGTCACGCCGGCATTGGCCGAGTATCAACACATGGAGAAAGATAACGCGTGGCAGAAAAGAAATTGACCAACGCTCAATTCGTGTCCGAGATCGCCCAAAAGAGCGGTCTGAGCAAGAAGGATGTGAGCGCTGCCCTTAGCACCCTAAATGCTATTGTGATCGAGCAGCTTGGCAAAGGAGGGCCGGGCGAAGTGACTATTCTGGGGTTGCTTAAACTTAACACGGTGGAGAAGCCGGCTACTTCAGAGCGCCAGGGGATCAATCGGTTCACCGGTCAGCCAACTATTTTCAAGGCCAAGCCGGCCAGCCGCACGGTGCGCGCCCGGCCGGTCAAGGCACTAAAAGACGCGGTTTAGGCCATTATTGATGCTTGAAATGCTCCGGTCACGCTGTGAGGCAACCGGGGCAGTTTTATTGGTTAACGTCAGTTCTGGATAAGGAAGCCGCCTTCGACTACGCTTGAGGTGTCAAAGCCAAAGCGAGCGAAGGAGGCTTC
>JANWVJ010000042.1 GCA_025056895.1 Thermoflexales bacterium | reverse complement strand
CATGTATCGATTGGTGGAAATAGGTGATTGTGTGTAGTAAACCGAGCCTCTTAACGGCTCAAGTGCTCGATCGCAGCCTGAATGGCCGGATCGTCATCAACGGTGAACTCATCCCAGTTTTTATCGATTCGTATGTCCGGCTCGATGCCTCGGCCTTCCCAGCTTGCTCCGTTTGCCAACTGAAACGTTTCTTGGGCAATCCACAAGCGTGAACCGTCCTCGAAGGCGTGAGCATATAGTGTTTCCACGTTGCCGGCTGTGGTTTGGCCGATCAGTACAGCGCGACCCCTATGTCGCAGAATGCCGGCAAATAGCTCCCCATACGACTCCGTGGCGGGGCCGATCAACACGGCCAACGGTACGCTCTGGGAATTACCGACCCGTTCGGGGCGGATACGTACCGGCGACCGATTGTTCTCTCGGTCAACAAGATAGCCCGGCGTGCCGCCTGTGAACAGGCCAAGCACTCTCGTCAGAACCGAGTAAGCTCCGCCGCCATTGATGCGCATGTCGATCACCAGACCGTCCAGGTGCTGACCGGCCCCCTTGCTGGTCATCAATGCGCGCACGGCGTCGTGCACTTGATCGACGATGTTCTCGGCAAAGAAAGTTGGAATGAGGATGTAGCCAATGCGCGGTTTGCCCTGTAACAGGCGGTATTCGACTACTTCTGCCGAGGACAACAGTCGCCGCGTGATGACAAGCTCTCGTTCAGCCTGTCCCGGCGTGCGCACGGTGACGGTCACCGCTGTGCCCTCCTCGCCGCGCAAAGGGGACAAATCCGGTTCTCCAACAGCGTTCACCAGCGGCGCTCCGTTGGCTTTTATCAGGTGGTCATGTGGCTTAATGCCGGCTTCTTCAGCCGGACTGCCGGGTAACACCTGCAACACATACACCCGTCCTGCCTCTGGATTGAAGTCCGTCACGATGCCGATGCCGACAAAATTACCGGTTCCACGGTATGCCGCTTCTTCTTCGGCGACTTCTGCGGGTGAAAGGAAGCGCGAGTGCTTGTCGCCTAGTTTCTCCACCAGGTCGCGCATCAGGTCATAGAACTCCTCATCGCTCAACCCGGACCGAATGAGCGCTTCGGTTTCAATCCGAGCTGCAAACCAGTCAAAGCCGTTGAAATCCGGGTAGATGTATTTTTCGTTGATAATCTCCCACAACTCTTCGAAGACGCGCAGGTGACGTTGGGTAGTCTCGCTTGGTGCATCGACGGTGACAAGGGGAGTCGGTGTGTGGAGTCGGTGCTCGCGCGGCTCAGTAACGCTCGTTGGGGTGAGCGAGGGAGCAGCGTGCACTGCCGGCGCGACGTTGGCAGGGCTGGTCAAGCGCGGCGGCGTCGCGCATCCACCGATCACGGCGCTAAACGCACCGGCGATGAGAAGTCTTAACGCAATGTGCGTTGCGAGCGCTATCGCGGCAGTTACAGATCGTTTCATGGCTGGGCCGTGCGGATGAAGTCCAACACTGCGCCTAGGCTTTTCACACGTTTGTCGTACAACGTAGCAAAGACATCACGTGGGTCGATCAGCAGGGCCTCAATACCAACTGCCAGTGCGCCCAGCACATCGGCGTAGTAATTGTCGCCGACGTACAGCGCCCGATGCGCCGGCACGTAGCCGGCCATCTCCAGAGCTTTCAGGAAGATACCGGCGTCCGGCTTGAAGCTGCCTGCCTGTCCCCCGGATAGCGTAAAGTCGAAGAACTCGGCGATGCCATATTCGGCGACTACCGGCGCCAGGTCGCCATCGCGATTCGACACCAGGCCCAGGATATATCCCTCTTCTTTGAGACTGCGCAATACTGCCGGCGCTTCTGGAAAGAGATAATCCACCGGTCGGTAATCGTCGAAGTAGTCCTGGATGCGCTGGGCGCAGTCATCACAATTGGTGATGCCCATTGCGGCCAACAGGATACGGTTATAGTTGACCCAGAAACCGCGCTCGTCGAACCGGGCCAAATGATCTGCCACTTGCGCGCCGTCGGCCCAATAGCGGTGCGTGGCGCGCTCGCACAGGATGATCTGCTCTGGCGTCAAGTGTAGGCCGGCTTGCCGAGCATAGTCGATAAATGCTTCGACGCCCTCAGGCTGGTTGGCCCGCAACGTTCCGTCCAGATCAAATAGGACTGCTGAAAATCGACGCCCGTCGGTTGATCTGCTTGTGGCTGCTGCGTTTCCGGGGGCGATGCTTGAGGGCGACACCGTAGCCATCTTAGATCGACGAAGATGTTACCATACAGATTGATGGAGGTGAACGCGATGAAACGCATGTGCAAAGCAATTGTGTTGAGCGTGGCGATGGTCATTGTGGTGTTGACCACAGCTTCGTGTGGCGCGGTGGATTCTCTGTTGGGTGGGAGCAGCGCCGGCACAGTGTCAACCCTGTGGGCCGATGTGCCGCCGTTCGACGGTGCGACAAAAGCAGACTTGCAACTGCCGGCTGCCAGTCGCATCTTTATACAAGCTGCTTTTCAGGGCAAGCTGGAGTTTATTGCCTACACGACGACGAAGGCGCCGCAGGAAGTGCAGCGTTTCTATAGCCGGGAGCGGATGCAAGCAGCCGGTTGGAATTCCGATGCCGGCGGCTGCGCCGATGCCGGCATGACCGGCGCGGCCAATGCCGCCTTTTGTCTGTTCGGCAAAAGGCAGGGCAATCGCGATGAAGGGTTGGTCATTGTGATTGCACAGGATGATCAGAAGCAGCAAACACAAATTTTCTATGTGCGCGTCGATATCACTGCCACACCTACGCCTCAGCCCTGATCTCACTCATCGGCGGGCACGGTGAAATAGAAAGTCGCTCCTGCACCTTCCTGGCTTTCGGCCCAGATACGTCCGCCATGGGCTTCGACGATGTGACGGGCAATCGACAGGCCCAGTCCGGTTCCACCTTGTCCGCGCACGCGATCGACCTTGTAAAAACGCTCGAAGATGCGCGGCAAAGCATCGGCCGGAATGCCTACGCCGGTGTCCTGCACGGCTAGCGTAATGTATGCTGCGTCGTTGCCCCCTTCCTCATGTTCGCCGGGAAGGGAGGGTGCGGGAGGTCGTTTGTCAGATACAAATACCGTGACTCCGCCGCGTGGCGTGAACTTGATGGCGTTGTGCAACAGGTTCGACAACACCCGTCGAATCTGCTCTGCATCGATCAAAGCCGTCACATCCGGTTGCACGTGGTTGTTCAAGGTTAAGCCGGCTCGTTCGGCCTGCGGCGTAAGGCGAGCGATCACACTGTCCACCAGTTCGGCCACATTCGTGGACACCATGCGCATCGGCACGCGGCCCGATTCGATAAGCGACAGATCGTACATCTCCTGCGCCAGTTGGGTCAGTGAATCGACTTGTTCGCTAATCTGATCCAACAGGCGCGTTCGTCCGGCCTCATCGCTCGGCATGCTGCGCAGAGTGTCTACTAACAAGCGAATTGTGGTAAGCGGTGTGCGCAATTCGTGAGAGATATTGGCGACGAAGTCGCGCCGCGCCCGCCCCAGCCGCTGCAGCTCGCCAATGTCATACAGCAACAGCACAATTTCCCGCTCAGTCTTTTGTCCGGTTTCTTCCTTTAGCTTGTGCGCAGCCTGATTCGTGCAAAGGACGCCGGCTCGCACACGGAACTGCCGTCCACCCAGACTGAGTTCTCGCGGCAGTTCGTAGGTGTTGTTCAAAGCTTCTTCGGCAATCGTGTCCAGTTCATACGAACGGGTGATCTCAATCAAGCTGCGACCTACTGTACAACTCGCTCCGAACAACCTTTTCGCCGGCTCGTTGTGATAGGTGACAATGTGCTCGGCGTTGACAAACAGAATAGGATCAATGGTCGTGTTGGCGATCGCGTCACGTGCTGCGAGAGCATGGGCTAGCTCGGCTTGCAGCCGAATTCGTTCCTCGCGCGCCTCGCGCGCTTCGGCGCCGGCCGAAATGACCTCAGCCGACAACGCCCGTATGCGCAGCGCTGCTACGACACACAAGGCAATCAAGCCGGCGATGATGAGCCACATCCACTCCATGCCAACTATGACCTCATGATTCATCTGTGGCACGCACAACCTTTGCGCCGGTGACACGAATCAAATCGTCCACTTTGAGCCGCAGGTTGATGCCACGCTGGCCGGCGCTGACATAGATCGATTCGTGCTCTTGAGCGGCGGCATCGATATAAACGGTGAATCCTTTATTGAGCAAAGCCAGCGCCGAAATGCCGCCCACCTTCAGACCGGTCAGTTGTTCGGCTTCTTTGTGGGTTGCCATGCGCAAACTTTTCTCGCCGATTTGCTTGGCTAACGAGCGCAAATTCAACTCGCGCGGGCCGGGCACAATCACCAGCAAGGGCTTCCTGCCGGCTGTTTCGGGCAATACGACGAGAGTCTTGTACACATCCGACTCCGACACGCCCAGGGCGGCAGCCACCCCCTCCGTGCCACGGATTTCATCTGAATACTCATGCACAGTATAGGGAACTTTGCGCGCATCCAGGACGCGCATCGCATTTGTCTTGGGCATGGGCCGAGACTTTAGCGCGCCGGGCTCACCAGCTCGATGTTGATAGCTTGCAGACTGGCTTCACGACCGTCCGGCCGCGTCTCACCTTTGGCCAGATCGAACGCGAAGATCAGATTGCGACTGGGCAGCTCCACCGCATCGACTGTCGGAGGCAGCCACGAGTCATGGAAGAAGGCGCTACCATAGGGGGAATCGGGGTGACGCGGATCCAGCCGCCACAGCTCTGGACTAATTGTTTTCATGAACCGAATGAACCCATAGCCCTTCTCAACATGGCTGTAGCAGACGCCGCGTACACGCGAGCCGATTTCGCCCCACGACGGTACAGTGCGACCGACTGACAGCGGCAACAAGTTGGGCACCAAATAACCCGAAACAAACAAGTCCGCTTCGCGTCGCAGATCGTTCGACACGTTCTCAAATGCCACGACTTCTACGCGACAGCCTTTGTTCTGCAACGCTCGCACAACCTGTACGAAATCGCCATCACCGGTCGCCAGCAAGATACGGTCGATACTTTCTGACTGCAACAGTGCATCAACGGCCAAGTCTAGATCGGCGTTCGCTTTACCAAACCTTACGCCTTGATCATCTGTGTACCACTTGACAGGTTTCTCAATCACCTTGTAGCCAAAGTCTCGCAGCAGGGAATAAAAGCCATGTTGGCCTTCTCTGTAAGCCTCGTCGCTGGCGGCGCGCTCGGCGTCATAGGTGACATAGGCGTTCAGCCGAACCGGCTCGGCCCCACCCCGACAAGCAAAATCGCGCAGAACGTCGTAGCGCATACCGTATCCGCCGTTGCGGGCCAAGTTAGCCACATCGACATATACGCCGACTCGCAGTCCTTGTCTTGTGCTGGCCATGGTGGATCATGAAAAGCGGATATCAAATCACAAAGCATGAAATAGCCGGGTCAATCTCTCTTTTCCCCCTGCCGGCCCAACAGATCGGCAATGCGCGTTCGGTCAGGCACATCTCGATCATCGGTCTCCATCCTCTGTGTTCCGATGTCCGCGCGCTGCGCATCGATCTGTGCGCTCTGCACGGTGGATTCTGTACTCCGGGCATGAATGGCTTCGTGTTCTGGCGGTTGATCATGGCGTGTAGCCGCTGTCCGCGCCGCCTCTAATTGCGCTTGGACGCTCTCTATTTCAATACGCAGTCTTTCAACCGCTGTGGCAGCACTGCGGTAGGCGCGCTCGGCGGCAAGAGCTTCCGCTTGAGCGCGACGTAGCCTCTCCGGTCGGCTGAGTCCCTCGTCGAGCGTGTTCTCATTCGGAGGAGCGGTCGCCTGCGCCTCAACAGCGTTCATGCGGTCTACGGCGGCCTGCCACGCTTGGCCAGCACGTTGCTCGTGGGCAATTGCCTCGGCCAGCCGACCGTTTAAGCCTTTGAGATGCCGCTCGGCTTGTTCAAGCAGTTTGATTGTTTGCTCCGCCGAGTGCGGGCGACGTGCAGGAGTTGCAACACGGACAATCTGATCGGCTGCCGTGCG
This sequence comes from Thermoflexales bacterium, assembly GCA_025056895.1. Classification (GTDB taxonomy): domain Bacteria; phylum Chloroflexota; class Anaerolineae; order J036; family Brachytrichaceae; genus Roseilinea. The sequence goes on along the minus strand of JANWVJ010000042.1, from coordinate 13,944 downwards.
CAAAGCCAGAGAAATGCGCTCGATTAGGGTCACGCGCCTATTTTACTCGCCAAGGCCGGCAGCCTTAAAAATTGCTCTGCCTAGAGCGCGCTATTCGCGCCGCCTTGCAAAATCTGTGCTATCTTTAGCTTGTTTGCGTAGCCAGCCGTCTGCCGTGATTATGCTGACGCCTGGCTATTGTTGTCTGGTGTACCTAAGTTCAGGCCCTGGTCGTGTATTGTGCAGTGCGTGTTCCGACTTGTGGTCTGACATTTATCTAGCTGTCGATCTCTACCGACTCGTCTTATCATCTCTGACGCGCCATGTCGTTCGTTCATTTGCATGTTCACTCAGAATATTCGATGCTCGACGGGCTGGGGCGAGTCAAGCAACTCGCCAGACAGGCCAAAGAGCTAGGGATGCCGGCGTTGGCTTTGACCGACCACGGCGTGATGTACGGCGCAATCGAGTTTTACGATGCCTGCCACGAAAACGGTGTCAAGCCGATCATCGGGATAGAGGCCTATTTGACGCGACGAGGCCGGCGTATGCAAGATCGCGATAACGCCCACGATCGCAATCCCTACCATCTGTTGTTACTGGCAATGAACAACACCGGCTATCGCAACCTCATGCGCATGGCCAGTCTGTCGCAACTAGAGGGCTTTTATTACAAGCCGCGCATCGACCATGTTCTGCTGAGCGAGTGCGCGGAGGGAATTATCTGCACATCGGGTTGTCCATCCAGCGAGATTCCAAGGCTGATCCAACAAGGCCAGATCGAAGAGGCGCGGCGAGCTGCGGTGTGGTATCGCGATCTGTTCAAGGATCGCTTCTACTTTGAACTTCAAAAGCATGATCTGCCGGAACTAGAGCAAGTAAATGATGTGCTGGTCGAGTGGGCGCACGAGCTGAGTGTGCCGCTCGTCTGCACAAATGATGTGCATTACGTGCGCAAAGAGGACGCGCCGGCGCATGACTTGATGTTGTGTGTGCAAACCAATGCGCTCTACAAAGACCCCAAGCGCATGCGCATGAACAACGACTCGTATTACCTGAAGAGCGCCGAAGAAATGCGCGCCCTATTCGCCGATATCGCACCCGAATCGTTGGCAGCTACTGTCGAAATCGCCCAGCGCTGTGATGTGACGCTGAAGACCAAGCAGTTTCACCTGCCAAAATTTCCGATTCCGTCCAAATTCGCCTCTGATGCCGATTATCTGCGCTATCTGTGCGAGCGCGGCTTTGAAGAGCGCTATGGCATCCCTGCGCGGCAGGAAGGGCAAGATCGACCAAGCGACGCGTCTTCTGGGCACTCGCGTGAAACGCCGATCGATATGAGCGTGCGCACGCCGCTGGCCCTCTCCACTGCCGACAATCCCAACATGACGCCCTCAGCGTTACGCGCGCGTCTGAACTATGAGCTAAGCGTCATCATCGACATGGGGTTTGCCACATACTTCTTGATCGTATGGGACCTGATTCGCTTCTGCTGCGAGGCCGGCATCTGGTGGAACGTGCGCGGCAGCGCCGCCGGCTCGATGGTGTCCTATGTGCTCGGCCTAACGCAGATCGAGCCGGTCAGCAACGACTTGCTGTTCGAACGATTCCTCAATCCCGGTCGTGTATCGATGCCCGACATCGACATGGACTTCCCAGACGATCAGCGCCATTTGTTAGTCGATTACACCATCGAGAAGTACGGCAAAGAACAGGTTGCCCAAATCATCACCTTCGGCACAATGCAGGCGCGCGCAGCAATTAAAGATGTGGCGCGTGTGCTTGATCTGCCGCCCAGTGAGGCGACCCGCCTGACGTCGCTTGTGCCGGCCATCCCCGGCAAGCCGGTCTCCTTGACCGAAGCGCTGGAACAAGTGCCGGACTTGAAAAAGTTATACGAGACAGAGCCACACTTAAAAGAGCTGTATGACAAGGCGATCACCGTGGAGGGCACGGTGCGCAATGCCGGCACACATGCAGCCGGCGTCGTGATTGCCGACAAGCCGCTCATCGAATATGTGCCGCTGCACCGTCTGACCGGCGCCCCGCTCACGCCGCAACTTCAGTCCGTCACTCAGTTCGAGATGGGGCACCTAGAATCGATCGGCCTGCTCAAGATGGACTACTTGGGCTTGTCGATGCTGACCATCATGCGCAAAGCCTGCGAGCTGATTCAGAAACGCCACGGCAAGACCTACAACCTGACCAACATCCCCATTCATGACCCAGTGATTTACGAAACGCTGTCTAAGGGCGATGTTGTGGGCGTATTTCAAGTAGAAGGGGCCGGCATGCGCAATCTGATGATGCAGATGAAGCCCAACCGCTTTGAGAACATCGTTGCTGCGCTGGCGTTGTATCGGCCCGGCCCACTGGAGCAAATCCCAACTTACATCCGTCGCATGCACGGTGAGGAAGAAGTGGCGTATCGACACCCCGATCTGGAGCCAGCTCTTAAGGAAACTTACGCCATCATCGTCTATCAAGAGCAGATCATGCGTGTGGCGCGTGACATAGCCGGTTATTCGGTAGGCGAGGCTGACACCATTCGCAAAGCCGTCGCCAAGAAAAACGCCGAAGCGCTGATGAAGCATAAGACCAAGTTCCGCGAAGGAGCTGTTGCCAAGGGCTACAGCGCGGAACTGGCCGATGCCATCTTTGGTGACATTGAATTCTTTGCCCGCTATGGCTTCCCCAAAGCCCACGCAGCCGACTATGCGCAAATTACCTGCCAGACGGCTTACCTTAAGTCTAAGTACCGCCTAGAGTACATGACCGCCCTGATGACGTGCGAGGCCGGCAATACCGAAAAGATCGGTTTGCTCGTCACCGACGCCAAAGCCCACGGGATCGAAATCTTGCCGCCTAGTGTCAACAAAAGCTTTGGCGAGTTCACCATCGAAGACGATCCGACACGCACCGGCCGGCGCAGCGCCGGATGTATCCGCTTTGGCCTGAACGCGATCAAGAATGTGGGCGAAGGACCGGTGCAAGCCATCGTCGCCGCGCGTGAGCGCGGTGGAGCGTTCAAATCGCTCTACGACTTTTGCAGCCGCGTTGACCCGACCGTGCTCAACAAGCGTGTGCTGGAGGCGCTCATCAAGGTGGGCGCTCTAGACGAGTTCGGCCCCCGCCATCAACTGTTGGCGGTCATGGACCAGGCGCTTGGGATGGCCGCACACACGCGCAAGGCCGCCGAGCGCGGCCAGTTTATGCTGTTCGGCGGCGAAGCGCTCACCGACGAGGAACTGATTGTCCTACCCAAGGATGCGCCGGAGATTCCACGCAAGGAACTGTTGGCCTGGGAGAAGGAGCTGTGTGGCACGTATGTCTTAGAGCATCCCCTCGCGGCCTCAATGGCAGCCTTGCGCGATTTCATCACCCGCACCAGCATCGAACTGAGCGAGGCCGATCATGGCCAGAGCGTGGTCGTGGCCGGCGTCATCACCAGCGTGCGTTCTCACGTCACCAAGACCGGCAAGACGATGGCCTTTGCCGAACTGGAGGATTTGTTTGGTCGGATTGAGTTAACCATTTTCCCCCGCACGTGGGCCGAACAGCGCGACAAGATTGTGCCGGACAAAGTGCTGGTGGTGTGGGGCAAGGCTGAAGTGCGCGAAGGCAGCACGCCCAAAGTGTTAGTGGACAAAGTCGGTGATGAGGTGACCCGCGCGGTGGCAGCCGGCGCATCCGCCGGCGCAACATCCGCCAGTGAAATAGCCGCCGGTGAAATAACCGCCGCCTCCCCCACGTTCAGTGCAACTCCTGTCCGCTACGAGGACTACGCCAAGGCTGCGAACACCTATGTAGCTGAAGAAGCTGTCGCATATAAGAATGGCGCTGCCGACGACGATTTCCTCCCTCCGCCGGACTGGGATGATGTGCCGTATGAAGCACTTGTCTCGCCGACTCATGCGCTCGGCGCTAACCTGCTGGCCGAGGCGACGACCATCGAGCCGTCACGCAGCTCATCCACCGCCCTAGCGAACGACCACTCTCTCAATTGTCCTGCGCCAAAAGTAGAGCAGCCTCAGAATGGCGCATCCCAGATATCCCCTACGGATGTACAACCTGTTCCGCCCACCGAGTCGTTTATCCCCAAGCCGCATCTCGTGGTGACCATTCGACGCAGCGGAGATACGCGCCAAGACATTGCGCGGCTGGAAACAGTGCATCAAACGATGCGCGAATTCCCCGGCCCTCACACGTTCTCCATCCGACTACAACAAAACGGTCGTGATGTGATGATCGACTTTCCAAACGATCGCGTGCGCGATTGCCCGGAGTTGCGCGCACGGTTGGCAGCGCTGCTTGGAGCCGGTTGCATATCTTGACGCAGCATGTGCAGCGCCCCCTCATCACAGACGACGCACCTCTCCCTCTATTGCTTCTGCTATACTCACAAAGTGAGTAATGAGGACTAAGCCGCTGCCAAAACGCTCGCCTTCAGGTGCGCTGATCGTGTTGGGTTTGTTGAGCCAAGCGCCCCAGCACGGCTATGGGCTATACCAACGCATCTGCATCGAGTTGGAGGGTCTGTGGCACATCGAGATGAATCGGCTGTATGCCTTGCTGGAAGAACTATCACAGGCCGGCCTGATTCAAGGCCGTGACGAACAAGAAGCCGGTCACCCCGTGCGACGCGTCTTTCAACCAACCGCCAAAGGCCGGCGGCATTTTGAGGCTTGGTTGCGTGCTCCCAGCTCCACCATGCAAGAGATGCGCGTCGATTTCCCCGTCAAGCTGTTCTTTGCTATGGCGCGTGGACTAGAAGCAACGCACAAGTTGTTGGTCGCTCAACGGGAAGCGTGCCGCGCACAAATGGATCGCCTGTCTGACCAACGCCGCGCGCTGGCCTCTCGTAGCGCCTGCCACAGCCTGGTGTATGACTTTCGCGCGCGTCAGATTCAGGCTGCCATCAAATGGTTGGAAGCGTGCCAGAGGCAGCATCAACGCATCCCCGCGCGCCCGCTTCCACGGCGGCCCAAAAACAAAATCGTTCAAATTGAGGAGTTGAAGTCGAGATGAACCATCCTGTTTCGAGAGTTGCAATCGCTGTCCTTGTCTTGTCGCTTGCGCTGATCGCGTGCGCCCCGCCGCGCCCTCTGCCGACGCCGGCCGCCCAGGTTCAACCTGCTCCGTCGCCGGCGCCGATTCGCGTGACGGATGCCCTGGGCCGCGAAGTCGTGCTGCCCGCCTCGCCGCAGCGCATTGTGTTGAGCGGGCGCGCCTTGTTCATGGTTGCCGATGCGATCTATACATTCCCTCAGGCCGGCGAGCGCATCGCCGGCATGGGACAAACTGCTCAGGGAAGCGGCAACTTCATCAAAATGATCGATCCTGCTTACACAAACAAGGCCACCTTAGAGCGCGACGCCGGCCCAGAGCAAGTCGCCGCCTTGCAGCCTGACCTGGTTATTCTAAAAAGCAGTGTGGCCGAGTCGCTCGGCAAGCCGATTGAAGCACTGAATATTCCGGTGGTGTATGTGGACTTTGAAACGCCGGAGCAGTATGCGCGCGATATTGCCATTCTGGGCCAAATTTTCAACGATTCTGCCCGCGCCCAAACGGTGATCGATTTCTATCAGTCCAAAACAGAAGCCGTGAAGAAAGCAGTGGCCGGCGCGGTCAAACCACGCGTCCTCTTGCTCTATTACAACGATCGCGATGGAGCAGTTGCCTTCAACGTTCCCCCTCTCAACTGGATTCAGACGCAGATGGTGGAGCTGGCGGGCGGCCAGCCGGTATGGGCCGACGCTAATCCCTCTAAGGGCTGGACGCAGGTTGCGCTGGAACAGATCGCAGCATGGGACGCTGATCATATCTTCATCGTTTCGTACTTCAAAGATCCATCCCAAGTTACACGTGAACTGTGGAACGACCCCAACTGGCAAGCGCTGCGAGCCGTTCAGTCCGGCGCCCTACATGCTTTCCCGGTCGATGCGTATAGCTGGGATCAACCCGATACGCGCTGGATTTTGGGCCTGACCTGGATGGCCGGCGTGCTGCATCCCGACCGCTTCCCCGGCTTGGACATACGCGCCGAGATGAAGACGTTCTATCAGACGCTGTACGGCCTGGACGCTGCATTTGTCGAACAGAACTTGTTTCCGATGTTGAAAGGGGACGTGGATTGAGCGCGCCGGCTTCGCGCTCGATGGATATCCATCATGCACGCTGCGCGCGCTGGCTGCTGATCTTGAGCGCGGCGCTGGTCGTTGCATTTAGCGTGTCGCTATTGCTGGGACGCTATCCGGCGCCGGGGTTGATTGCTCCGCAGCTTTTGGCCCAGGATGATTTGGCGTTCCGACTGGCCTTCAATCTGCGCCTGCCGCGCATGATGGCAGCGGTTTTGTTGGGCGTGACGCTGGGAGCTGCCGGCGCTGTATTCCAAGTGCTGTTCGGCAATCCACTCGTTGAGCCGGGCTTTCTGGGTGTTTCCCAAGGAGCGGCCTTCGGCGCGGCGTTTGCGATTGTCTTCCTAGGCGCAACGGCTGTCGTCACTCAGGCGAGCGCGGTGCTGTTTGCTCTAGCCGGCCTGACCTTGTCATACGGCACGGCGCGGCTGTTACGCTACGGCGGCTGGACGCTCAGGCTGGTGTTGGCCGGCATCGCCGTGTCAGCGCTGTTCTCCGCCGGCGTGGGGCTGTTGAAATACATCGCCGATCCGCTCACCCAGTTGCCGGAGATCACCTTCTGGTTGTTGGGCGGATTGGCCGCCGTCACTTGGAACAAGTTGCTGAGCGTGGCACCGACTGCCTTGTTGGGGCTGGGCGTTCTGACGCTGTTTCGCTGGCGGCTCAATTTACTTTCGCTTGGCGAACAAACTGCATTTTCATTGGGTGCAGCGCCGGGCCGTGAGCGGCTGGCGCTGATTGTGGCTGCCGTGCTGCCGACAGCCGTGATGATTTCGATCAGCGGCATGGTGAGCTGGGTGGGATTGATCGTGCCCCATTTGGCGCGCCGATTGTTCCAAACTGATACTCGTTACAGCTTGCCCGGCGCAATGCTGTTAGGCGGCTTATTCACGCTGTTGTGTGACAATGCCGCGCGCTCATTGTTGGCCGGCGAGATCCCGCTTGGAATTCTGACTGCGCTGATTGGCGCAGCAGCATTCCTCGGCCTGATGATCTGGCCGCAGACCCGCCTGAATTTCAAACCGTGACTGCAACCCATGACTGCCTCTGAAGCCGCCCTTCTCGCCTTTCACGACGTTTCCTTTGGCTATTATCGCCGGCGTCCGCCCGTGTTGTGGGATGCGACATTTCACCTGCACGCCGGTCGCATCCTGGCGGTGGTCGGGCCAAACGGCGCCGGCAAGAGCACGTTGCTGGGGTTGGCGTTGGGTTGGCTGTCGCCCTGGAGTGGGCAGATCACGCTGAGTGGGCGGCCGGTTAGAACACTATCGCGGAGCGAACGCGGGCGCTGGTTGGCCCTCGTGCCACAGACCGAACACATGCCGTTTGATTACCGCGCGGTTGAATATGTTCTAATGGGCCGTGCGCCGCATCTGCCACCGCTGGCCGCCCCAAGCGGCGCCGACTATGAGATTGCCTTGCGCGCGCTGGAGCAAGTGGGCTTGGTCGATTTTGCTGATCGGCCTGTCACGCAGATGAGCGGCGGCGAGCGGCAATTGCTCTTACTGGCGCGCGCTTTGACTCAACAGCCGCGCCTGCTTTTGCTCGATGAGCCGACGGCGCATCTGGATTTGCACAACAAGCTGCGCCTGATTCAAATCATGCGTCAGTTGCGCGCGCAAGGCGTGACGATGTTGATGACCAACCACGAACCGGACGTAGTACTGGCAGTGGCCGACGACGCGCTGCTGATGGAGACCGGCCGGCCGCCACTGTTCGGCCCTTTGGACGCTGTGTTCACCGAAGCAGCGCTCAGCCGGCTGTACCATCTGCCTGTGCGCGTGGTTGAGGTTGAAGGGCGCAAGCGAGTCTTGTGGACATGAGCAGCTTGATCGAGCTGCCAGCGAGCGGGCTGTACGGCTTGTCTGATGTGCGCGGGGCCGGCAAGACCACCCTGTGCCGGCAATTAGCTGAGGCAGCGCGACGGCGCGCTGTCGATGTTGCCGGCGTGCTCTCGCCAAGCGTCTTTCCTGCTGGCGTATCGGCTCACGATGCTCGACTGGCAATCGAGGTGGAGCACATCCGTGCCCAGAAGCGCCGCGTGCTGGCCGGCGCCCAACGCCAGCGCGGCTTCGAGGTGTTGATGGGGCGTTGGTGGTTTAGCGAGGAGACGCTGCACTGGGCAAATCAAGCGCTGGCCGAAAGTTGTCCATGCGATCTGCTGATTGTGGACGAGATCGGCCCGTTGGAGCTAATAGAGGGAGGCGGATGGACGCACGCCGTGCCGGTTCTGCAAACCGGCCCGTATCGGCTGGGGGTGGTTGTGGTGCGGCCTGAGCTGCGCGCACGCGCTGATGCCATCTTGCCCATTTGCACGTGGCTGGATGTCCCGCAAGCGAAGCACATGTTTCAGGACTGGATCGGCGGTGAGTCGTTTCCGTCTCATCTATAATTCCACCGGCAACAGACCTGGAAGTAAGGAGAAGAGACACCGAGCGCGATGACCTTCCCGGCCGCCGCGCCCACTTTGCGCCGCGTGCTGGTGTTGAATGCAACTTATGAGCCGCTCAGCGTTGTGTCGCAGCCGAGAGCAATCCATCTCATCCTGGATGACAAAGCTGAAGTGATTGAGACGGATGACACACTGATTCGCAGCGCACACCTGAGCTTTCCGGCGCCGTTGGTGATCCGACTGCGCTACTATGTGCGCATCCCTTATAACCTGCCCATGCCGTTGTCGCGCCGCGCTATCTTCCTACGCGACAATTACACGTGCCAATATTGCGGCGTGCAACCCGGCAAAGAGCACCTCACCATCGATCACATCTTGCCGCGCTCTCGGGGTGGGCGTACGGAATGGGAGAATGTTGTGGCCGCCTGCGGGGCGTGCAATCGCCGCAAAGGCAACCGCACGCCGGAGGAAGCGCGCATGAAGCTGATTCGACCGGTGTCTCGTCCGCGCTTCTGGGCGATGGCGTTGATGATGGGGCCAGGTAACGAGATCTGGCGCAAGTATCTCTTCAACGAAAACGGCGATCAGCCTGATCATGCCAGCTCATCGTAATGTTTCTCGCATTGCTCTTTCGTTGCTGTGCGCAGCGGTCTTGCTGTTCAGCGTGTGGTTTGCACTGCCGTCCACCCGCAGCCGGCTCATCGAGCTTACCGGCGAGCAAGCAGCGCTGCCCCAGTTGCGGGCACTATGGAATCTGGCGCTCGAATTGACGCGCCCGCCCCTTCACCTTGCGCCGGAGACGCCGGTCCAATATGCGCGCGACCTCAGCCCATTTGGCGTCAACACATTCTTGGAGCAAGAGGTAGAAGAGGTCAAGCGCGAACGGATCGCGCAAATGATCCGTGACGCCGGCTTCACGTGGGTGCGCCAAGAGTTTCCCTGGGCCGATATCGAAATTCACGCCAAAGGCGATTTTGAAGATCGCCGCAACCGGCCGGCCCGCAGCGCCTGGGACAAGTACGATCACATCGTGGAGTTGATCGAGCGATACGACCTAGAACTGATCGTTCGCCTCAGCGCGCCGCCCAAGTGGGCCCATGCCGGCTATGCCGATCTAGGCCGCTTTGGTCCGCCGGCCGACTTCAACGACTTTGCTGATTACGTCGCTGCTGTTGTCTCGCGCTACAAAGGTCGCATCCGCTACTACCAAATCTGGAATGAGCCGAACATCTACCCGGAGTGGGGCGAACAGGCTGTCAACCCGGAGGATTATGCGCGCTTGTTGTGCCTGGCGCACGACCGCGCCAAGCAGATTGATCCCAACGTGGTCATTCTTGCTGCCGCCTTGGCTCCTACCATTGCCCAAGACGGACGAGACTTGAACGACTTGATCTTTCTTCAACGCATGTATAACGCCGGCGCCGGCCGTTGTTTCGACATTGCTTCTGCCCAGGGCTACGGTTTGTTCTCCGGCCCTTACGACCGCCGGCTGAGTCCGCTGACCACAAATGTGAGCCGGCACGTGTTGATGCGGGACATCATGGTGCGCAACGGCGATGCGCACAAGCCGATCTGGCTGGCCGAAGCCAATTGGAATGCCGTGCCCAACACGCCGGATGTCATCGAAGGCGTCGGACGTTACGGCATGGTGACCGAGGAGGAGCAGGCCCGCTATGTTCCTCAGCTCTATGAGCGCGCTCGGCGCGAGTGGCCATGGGTTGGCGTGATTGCCGTGTGGTTCTTCAAACGGCCTTCAGATGCCGAACGCAACCAGTCATGGTATTACTTTCGCATGGTGGAGCCGGATTTCACGCCGTTGCCGCTATATCAGGCGATGAAAGAATACATTGCCCGTCGGTCGCCTTAGCCCTTGCTCATGTCGGGTCGCGCCGGCCCTCCGCACAGAGGATTCATGCATTCGACACAATTGATTTTTGGGCGCATTGCCCTGTTGGCAGTGGTCACCCTGGCCTGCGCCGGCGCGCCACGCGAGCCTTTGTTAGGTGGGGGCTTGCCCTATAACCCGTTCTACGAGGGACGCGCGGATGAAAGTCGTGCGTTTCAACTCGGCACAGTCGTCCCGCAGCCGGCTACGCCTACTTCTCCTGCGCTGGCTCCGACTCAGGAGCAACCCGAAGTTACCACCACAGCCGAACCAACGCCCGAACTCACGGCGACGCCAAGCGCCCTAAGTTATTTTGATCTGGTCGCCCAAATCTTGCCGCTCCCGGAGGAGCAACGGCCTGCCTTTTGGGACACCCTGATCGGTCAGCCTGTTGAAGGATGGGAAGGTACGGTGCAAGGGATCGAGTTTGGCGCCGAGCGCCCTGTTGTGTTGATCAATCTGGCCGCGCCGGCCGATGGCTCGCCGGATGTGCCCGACGCGCGTGTGACGGTAGCTCCGGAACTCTTGAGCGGGGTCAATGCCGGCGACCGCGTCCGTTTCTCTGGCTTGATTCGCGGCGCGCGCAGCGAATCAGGCACCGACCTGTTGCTGGAGATCGAAGGGACACGTTTGGAGAAAGCGCCCTAAGGGTGCGCTTCGCTGCGCTCCACGAAGAAGAACGGGTCGCGGCGCAGTGCAGACAGGGCGCGCTCCCACATCGGCGCGCACTCGATCACGTGTGCAATCGCCCGTAACACACGGCCCGTGCGCAGCTCGCGCGCTTTCAGGAGGCCGGCCAAGCGGTCATAGCGTTGCGTATAGCCGGCAAAATTGTGCCGCCGGCATCTCAGGGTGATCTCCTCGCCGCTGACCAACCGCACACGATATGCGATCAGGGCGCCGAACAAGTACGGCGGCTCGACCAGTTCCTCCACGCTGTGCATCGATGTGTTTGGGCGCAACCCGCAGCCCAGAAAGACAATTTGGCCTTCGACCTGACGGAGCAAGTGGAAAGGGGAATGCAGACCGCAAGGCGTCTCGTCTTTTTGATGATGGGTCAGCAAGTCGCACGCGCGCGGCCCTATTCCACACACAGAATGGGTTGGGTTGACGCTGCGCAACACGCCCGGCCGCAGCCGAAATGTTTCAGGGATCACGCCGACATTCGACGGCGTGCGCAACACGTCGAAGAACGGCTGATGGGCATGCACGTGTTCGTAACTCAGCGCCGGCATGAGCAATGTTCCTTCGGGGCCGAGCGCATCCAACAAGCCCTCGATCACCGTTGTGGCGCCGCCGGGCACATACCCCAGCGAGGACAAAGAGGAATGCACCAGCGCGCAGCCGCCGGCGCGCAGGCCGGCAGCGCGTAACGCTTCAGCGATCCGGCAGCGTGTTTCTTGTTCAGGGGAGACCGATGCACTCATGAATCGGGTTGTGATGGCCGATCTTGTGTCCGGGATGACGGCTGCTCGCTGCGCGGATCATGGGCGTAGAAGTAGCGAATGCGTCCGGTCAGCGTTTCGAGTTTCAAAGGCAAGGTCACGCCGCGCCGCGCCTCGCTCGGCACGAATACCCAGCGCCCCGGCAACGCTTCAATGGCCTGCCGAATGTCTGCCGGCACCTGTGCATCGAGCGCCGGCGGGGGGCCGGCCAGCCGAATCAACCAGCGATCCTTGTCCGGCTGATAGGCAATCACTTCCGCCTGGAAGGTGACTTTCAGTCGCGCGTCGTTGGGCAACCGCCAACCAAAGGAAACGGGGAACTGTTCATTCATTGACTTACACCGTCATCCTACAAACGCCTGCCGAGCGATGCTCTATGTCAATGCCGCAGGTGTCCTGGCCGTTCTTTATAATCCCGGCCCGATGGATAGACAAGATGCACTGCGGCGTCGATGGTTCGGCAGGGCGATCGCTGCGCTCCTAGCAGCAGGGGGAGTTGCATCCTGCGCGCCGGCCACACCATCTCCCACCGTAGATGTGGCCGCCATGCAGGCATTGGCGGCCACCACGCTGGCTTCCATTCCGACTGCCGCGCCGCTCACGCCGCGCCCGGCAACTCGAACGCCAACCGTTGCAGCAACGCCCACTCAGCCGGTCGAGGCGCGTGAAATGCCTACGCCGCCTTCACCGGTGGTTCGATACGTTGTGCAAGCCGGCGATACCCTGCTGGCGATTGCTTATCGCCACAACGTTTCAATGGCAGCCATTCAACTGGCGAACGACATGGGCGAATCGCAGATCGTGCGGCTGGGCGATACGCTTACCATCCCATCTGAGAAGATCGCTCCTGACGAAAATGCTTTTTGGATTCTGCATATTGTGCGACCCGCTCAAACCTTATCGGCGATTGCCCAGTTGTACGGCGTGAGCATGGCCGCACTCGCGCGCGTCAATCAAATTGCCGATCCGGACGCCATTCATGTCGGCCAGAAACTGATTGTGCCGCTGACGGGCTTGTATGTGGCGGCTGAACCTACGGCTCGACCGCAACGACCTACTGAGGTCGCTGCGCCGGCGGCCGGCAACCCCGCCGCGCCAGCCAAGCCGCCGACGGCTCAACCGCCCGCTCCACCAATCGTTTACTCGGATATTGGCGGGGCCGAGGCAATGCGGGCGCGCCTGTTGGAGTTGCACAATGCAGAGCGTGTGGCAGCAGGTGTGCCGCCGTTGGTAATCTCAGCGGTATTGCAACAGGCTGCACAATTGCATGCCCAGGATTGCGCTGTGCGCGGCTACGGCAGTCATATCGGCTCAGACGGCTCGACCGCACGGGTGCGCATCGCGCGCGCCGGCTATGCCGGCCGCATTACCGGCGAGAACTGGGCCTTTGGTCGCTCGGTGGAGCGCGTCTTCGACATGTGGTTCCACCAGGAATACCCGAATGGCCCGCACCGCCTGAACATCCTATCTCCGCGCTACACCGAAGTTGGGTTCGGCATTGCCGAGGCCGGCAATGGTGGGTTCTATTTCATCGCCAACTTCGGCGCGCCGTAGGGTGCTTCCCGGCTCACTGCCGGCAGTTCACGGTGCGCGCCGAGTTTATGGCGTGACCACGATCTTTAGCCCCTCGCGTCGGTGTGCGCGCGTGAACGCCTGCGCCGCCTCACTCAGCGGAAATTGCGCGGTCACAATTGAGCGCACGTCCACCATGCCTTGTTCCACCAGCGCAATGGCGCGCGGATAGGTGCGCTTCATGCGCCGCGAGAGACGAATGGTGACTCCTTTGCGCCGCGCTGTTGAGGCAGTGAAGGTGGTGCTGTCGTCAGACGGAATGCCGACCAGCACAACAGTGCCCCCTGGCTTGACGGCGCTGATGGCCGATTCCACGGCGGCGTTTACACCGGCTGTCTCGATTGCCACATCCACGCCGCGCTTGCCCGTTTCGCTCAGGATGGCTTTGGCTTCTTCACCATCGGCGGGAAACACGTGCGCGCCGAAGGCGCGGGCGGCTTCTATGCGATGGGGCAGCGTTTCGGTGGCGTACAAACGCGTCGCGCCGGCTGCACGTGCCAATTGCAAGATCAACAGCCCAATCGGGCCGCAACC